>NZ_CEEDHK010000015.1:0-180175 GCF_979254655.1 Pseudomonas sp. AC229 | reverse complement strand
GATCAACTTCAGTCTCTCGTCAGCGGGAGGCGAATTCTACAGCGTTTCAAACCGCTGTCAACCACCTCATTTACCGCTTTTCGATCAACTTACTCGACCGACCAACAAGACCAAACCTCAACCTTGTCAGCCCGGCGCATTCTACGCAGATCGCTCTGCTTTGCAACCCTCAATTTCAACCTAACCTATTGATTAGAAAGAACTTTTAGGAGCCTTCTGCGCCGAAAGAGGTGCGTATTATAAGCACCTGGGAAAAGCCGTCAAGGCCTTCCTATAAAAATCTGCAAAGGCCCAACTGGTAACGCACATCAGCAGAAGTGACTTATTTAGCAGACCTGCCCGCGCACTCCCTATACGCTACGGAGTTCGGCGGAGCGTAAGCCGACTGACTACACGAAACCTATATATAAGGAAGAGATATGCAGGGGCTCAACAGCAAGGCGATCGGAATAGCCGCAGTAGTGCTGGTTATGCTTGGGGTGTTTTTCAGCTCTTGGTACACAGTCGACGAGACTGAGCGAGGTGTACTTCTACGAAACGGCGCCTTGGTTGGCGTCGTCGAGCCAGGACTGTCATTCAAAACGCCCTTCATTGAAACCGTAAAGTTCATTTCGGTGCAAAGCCAGGCGACTTCCTATAGAGAGCTGCAGGCCTACAGTAAGGACCAGCAAACCGCGACCCTCCAGGTTTCTGTTTCCTGGCACGTGGTGCCAGGCGAGGTCTCTAAGGTCTACACGCAGTACCAGGATCTTGAAGGACTCGTCAGCCGCCTGATTAGCCGGCAAGTTCCCACGCAAGTCGAGAACGTGTTCGGCCAATACAATGCTGTCACCGCCGTCCAGCAACGAGGCAAGTTTGTCGCTGACGTGGCTCGTGCTATTAAAGAGTCGATCAATGGCCCTGTGGTGATTGACGGCGTCCAGGTAGAGAACATTGACTTCAGCGACGACTACGAGCGTTCAATTGCTTTGCGAATGAAGGCTGAGGTCGAAGTAAAAACTCGCGAGCAAATGCTTGCCACTGAACAGGTCCAAGCTCAAATTCGCGTGACCCAGGCGCAAGCAGAAGCTGACTCCAAGCTTGCAGAGGCCAAAGCGGACGCCGAAGCAACTCGGCTGCGCGGGGAAGCGGAAGCAGATGCAATTAAAGCGAGAGCTCAAGCACTTGCCAGCAACCAAAACCTAGTGGAACTCACAAAGGCCGAACGCTGGGACGGCACCTTGCCTACTACGATGCTTCCTAACAGCGCCCTCCCCTTCATTGATACAACGAAGCGAAGCGAATAACGCCTAGCCTCAACACACTAAAAGGCCAGCTATGTTAGCCTTTTTTTATTTGGCACCTCGAAACCAGATCGCTAGTTTTTCGCCAGCGCGTGATGAGGCGACGCCAACATGCGCTCGCTCGACTAGCAACAGCCGTGAAACCCACCCGCCAGGATCGCCGGGCCGGACAGAATCACTTACCCATAAAAAAATCCAGTCACCGCAAAATGACTGGATTTCCTGGAGAATTATGGTCGGGACGGAGTGATTCGAACACTCGACCCCTAGCACCCCATGCGCTTAATTAGTAGATTTCTATAGATGTCTATAGACTCCAGCGGAAGACCTAAACCCTAGCAAATACGCACCTTACAGCCTATATTAGCGTCCACTTATGTCCATGAGCATCCACCACCAGCCAAGCTATTCGGTGGGGCAAAAGTGGGGCAAAATTCAGAGGTAATCTTTTAGGACTAGGACTAGGACTAGGGGTAGGAATTGTCAAAACTAACCGCGAAACAACTCGAAGCACTGACCGTGGCCGATGATGGTAAGACCTTCCGAGAGGACGGCGGTCTGGTTGCCAAAGTAAGAGCCGGCGTTCGCGGGGTCAGCGTGCTATTCCGCTACGAGTTCAAATTGGATGGCGCCAAGCGCGACCACCGCCTAGGTAGCTGGCCGAAGAAGTCATTAGCGCAGATTCGCGCAGAGCGGGACGAACTGAAGGCTACAGTCAGCAAAGGCGTGAACCCGACCATCGCTCGTAAAGCGGCGAAGATCGAAGCTCGGGTAGCTATCGAAAAGACTATTGCGGAAGACGAGCGTCAGGCTGCAGAGAACAAAACCGTTGCTGACTTGTTCGAAGAGTGGTTGCGGGACGGCGTCGCTCGCCAGGACGGCAACGCTGAACTGCGCCGCAGCTTCACCAAGGATGTCCTGCCTGTTATTGGCAAAAAACCGCTACGCGACTTGACGGAAAAAGACCTACTAGCGGTTTTACGTGCAATCAAATCACGTGGACTAAATCGAGCAGTGGTTATCCGCAGCAAAGATATAGGGCAGATGTTGCGCTGGGCGGAGAAGAGAAAGCCATGGCGCTCGCTCATGGCCGACGGCAACCCGGCTGATCTCGTAGAGGTCGACAAACTTCTCGATCACGATTATCAGGAGCAACGAGATCGGCTGCTTTCCCCTGACGAAATTCGAGAACTGCACAATATCTTTGCCCGACTAGAGCAAGATTATGACGCCCTACCTGCCGGCCAAAAATACTCAGGCATCCGTCCAGTTAATCCTCGTGTGCAGTGTGCGATGTGGATCTGTCTGAGCACCCTTTGTCGCATTGGCGAATTACTCAAGGCAGAGTGGCGCTATGTGGACCTGGAAAAAGGCACCTGGTTTATTCCGGCAGAGACAACCAAAGGGCACAAGGGCAAGCGCCAAGATCACCACGTTTTTCTGTCAAGATTCGCGATCGCTCAGTTCGAACGACTAAGCTTAGAAACTGGGTACACAGCATTCTGCTTTCCCAGCCGAGACGAGAAAAATCACGTCGACACTAAGACTGTTAGCAAGCTCATTGGTGACCGTCAATGCTGCTTCAAAAATCGCAAAAAACAGCTAGCTGGCCGCCACCATGACAATTCGCTGGTACTCAGCAAAGGAAATCAAGGCGAGTGGACACCACACGATCTGCGTCGCACTGGCGCCACAATGATGCAGTCACTGGGCATAACCCTTGAGCTCATCGATCGTTGCCAGAACCACCTACTGGGCGGATCAAAAGTACGTCGCCACTACATGTACCACGACTATGCCAAAGAGAAGACTGAAGCGTGGAACCTATTAGGCGAACGCATCGAGTCCATACTTGGGGTTAGCGGAATGGATTGATAGCAGCATGAATTATCTCCGCGCCACCGCTCTATACCAAGAACGGTACAGCTTTAGGAATAAGCTGAGCCGGTCGAGCGAGAGAGTGATAGACGCCTGTTGCACTCACATTACTGAGGCAGCGCAGAAGAGGCGCCGCGCTACCAAATAAAACTGATCCGCCCGCGCCGCGTGCGCCCGTATCGTCGGAGCAACAAAGCCAACCACAATTATGGCTAGTTGCCATTGAAGCACTTGCTTTCTTCGATGAGCCAAGGTAATTCAGACTGGCGCCAAATTTCTTCGGAGTGTTTTAATGATACGCGGAAGAATACTAGCTCCCTAAATGCACGCATTCCTTTGCCATCGTAAGTAACGAAGCACACAATTAAATCTCCAGCATGAGACCACTCTTTCTCGATATTTCTTACCGCAACAGATACTTTGTCCTCGACAACATATGTAAGGAGGAAGCAGAACTTCGGGCTATACTCTAGGTAAGCTGCGGAAAGCTTGCCCGGCTCATTTATTTTGCTTCTAACAGGATTTAGCCATTCCCACTCTGCGAACGCAACTGGGCGTCATGTTCTATCTCGAAGAACAGCATCTGAGTTTCCGCCCGACTCAAAGTGTACAAAATATCCAAATAAATCCGCTGTATCACGGAAGGTTATTGCTGAGTGAGTTGTCCAATCTGATATAGATCCATTATCCCTATTCCAGCCATCGAGTGGAAACCCTCTATACCACTGATAGGAAAATAACGTTGAAAAATCATCGGCGATTAGAGCCTCAACACTTCTCTCCTGACAACTAACTTTTGGTTAAGACGCGAGCTTTAGCCTGTCCCAACAAGCAAAGCGAACGGCTCGCACCATTATTATATTCCGTCAACCACGAATTTCGTCCATCCTTCTGGGAAAGAACACGCGTTTAGTGAGTCTATAATTTCTTCGTGGAACCCTGCCACGACAGCAAGGGCACTCTTTGACTGTTGAGTTACAGAGCTAAATTTGTAGTGCTTTCCAAGGGATTCAATTGCGCCTAGAAAATACTTGATACCCCATAGACAGATGAAAATGCTAAATGAATGCTTTTCCCCCTTGGATTTAATTTCTAGCTCCTCATTCTCTGTGAGCGAGCAAAGCAGGTTGTTTACCAGGTCTTCTTGATTTTGGTGAGCCTGGCCACACATAGCCCTATAAACCGTTCTGTATTCAATATCTTTTCCTAGGGCTTTATACAGCTGTTCAATTGACATTGTTCTAGGTTTTTCTGGCCATTGCCTTCCGGCGGCCTCTACAAAATTCTTACATATTTCTTTTGCTTCTAATTCGGTCTCATTTTTTTGGTCTATTAATTTTTCATGCGGATGGATTTCTGAGCCACTTATAGCCGCCTTCCACTTATCATTCTTCCACTTTTGCCCTTGAAAATAACTGGCCAGGTAATGTATTAAATTCTCTTCTGTGTCGCCGTTAAGAATAGCCTGAATCGTCAATGATGACTCAGCTAGTGTCCGAGAGATAATTTCCGCGTCTTGCAGGTGGCCATTAGAAATTAATGAAACCATGCTAGCAAAAGTGCTCGATGATCTACTCAGCATGTTTATTAAAAAACAATCGAACGGGTTATTTCTTTTTCTAAATTGTTCAGTGCCTAAGCATTCAGCGAAAAGTATGAATGGTGCATAAACTTCGGCAACAGTGTCTTTAATATTAATGGCTAGACATTCAGGTTTAACGTTATGGCTGCGACAAAAAATACCTAATATTTCCTTCTTGGCCTCGGTATTCATGCAATGCCACCTTTAGAAATATAAAAATTGAGCTAAGGGGCTTGCTTCAGCACATCTCATTGAGCGAAGCAAACGATTTGAACCAGTCTTCATCTATTTAGCGCCCATTCACTTGCCTTATGGCCTGGGGTGCGGGTACGCAGCACCAAGCCTTCGTCGGCCATTTTCGTAAGTAGGGTTACAACATAAGACGGGTGAATTTGCAAAACTCGGCTTATATGCGTAGTAGTAGATGGCCCGTTATTAAGAAACGCAATTATTTGTTCTTTTCTTGTAAGCGCGGCGGTTTCATCGATTGTTTTATCTACACTATTTTTCGCATTTTCAATTTCTTCCCGCGTCAAGTGATTTCCTTTCTTATTTAGCTCCTCAAAGATTTCTTCAATCTTTATTCCAATCGTTTCTTTTATTTTGTTAGCCTCAAGGTAGTGGCTTTGATCTTGAAAGTCGCTCGGAGCATAAAGCACGGTGTTCTTGAAGAACAGGACCAAAAAGAAAAGTAGAACTATTCCCGAGGGAAACACCATTACAAAGTATACAAAGACCGCCTGTATCTCGAGAGGCAACTTTATTAGCGCCACGCATGCGAGCGTCTCAGCGAGGCCTGCAAATATGGCAATTATCGTTAACGGATTACTTACCTTCACTCAGGGTTCCTTGCAAGCTTAATAAATACACAACTATAAGTAGTGGAAAAAACGGGGTAATACTTGGTGCTGTTTGTACCTGATAACGTTCCTTGCTCATGTGTAACTCATTGATCAGCTAAGGCGCCGCGTTGACATCCAGCACATAAACAAAGGTTTCTTCGATGTCGCCATCCTGCCCCATGACTGCGCTAAGACGGAAACGCACTCGCGGAATACCGTCCGGTTCGTCTAAGCGCATGTGACCAAAATGAGGAGCAACCGTGCTGTTGTCTTCATCCTTCAACAGTTCAGGGAAAAGGAAATCTGCTTCTATCCAAAGCTCGCGCTCTTCCGGAATATCCTTCTCATCGGCTGGGACATGGAGGTCAGGCCGCTGGATACGACGCTGGGACGGGTCGAAAGCGAACAGGTGGCACAATGCTTGGAGCGCAGCTGTCTTGCCGGCACCGTTAGGACCGATCAAGTAGGTGATGGTTTCGAGGCCGACGTCAGTAGGCCCAGGACCGTAAGATTGAAAACTCGGTAGGCGCAGCGTCTGCAGCTTCATACTGTTTGACCTTCCTTGTTATTATTCCTTACAGCTCGCGGGGCCCAGTACACGCCCACTCGCCAACCATACCAATGAAAATTAGAAGCTTCGCCGCGATGTTGAGAGTGCGTTTTCGTGTTTCCAGTCACGGCAGACCACCTTACGCCACCGTGACCTGGCCATTCATCAGCATGGGCAGCAGCCAGTCGCGAAGCTGAGCGAGTTGCTGGTTTTCTTTGGTGTTGTTGGCGATTTTCTCGAACGCGGGCTCAACAACTGCTGCAAATTTCTCGATAACTTCTTCCGTTGGAATTGCCAGGTTGGTCAGCTCAATATCATTCGAGACGATGGAGTCGAAAACAGAGCCCGAGGATTTCACCTGAAGGTGCTGGATCAACTCCTTGGCCAGAAAGAACAAAAATGTGTGACTGATTCCAGGCTTGGCGCGCAGAGCGTAGCAGGATTGATTCATCGCCATATCGACACCGGCCAGCACCAGCTTTCCCACGGAACCACGCGCTGTTATGAAAACACTATGCTTGCCAAAGAGCTGGGTGCTACTGCCTTTTAGGCCTTTTTCAGTGATGTAATCTGCCGTCGAAAACTTGAAAATGGGGCCGCCGGCATCGGTTGGAGTGAAAAAGGGAATATCACCCCCCCAGTACTCGGGTTTCTTTTTCGTGGGTGTACCACCGCCAAGCAGTTCAGAGACGGCCAGAATGCTTGAGTCTGTCCACCCGTCCGGAATCCCCCGTTTGAGTTTTGAGTTGTAGACCAACCTGCCGCCGGAGGATTTGTAGGGTTTGCCGTTGGCATCAGGGAAATCGAACTGCACGAACCAATAGTCGTAAATCGTCTTGGCCATGGCCTCAAGTTCGACGTTGATTCGATTGTTGTAGTCGATCTTGGCGTCGAGGGTAGAGAGGACGGCAGCGATTTTTTTCTGTGTCCCTTGGCTGGGAACATTCAAGGGGACATTAGCCAGAATTACAGTGTTCAGGTTGGGCATTGTGGCACCAACCGCTTGATTGACGATCCAGCTTTGATTCGAGGGGGTGCTGAGGTGATAAGTTAAAAATTCAGGATCAATCATCTTCCCAGGACGAACGAGGAGACAACCTGTGCCGCAAAAATAGCCAGCCTCAGTTTTCCTGATTAATGCTTTTTGAGTTACATCGCCTCTCCTGCTATAGACAATGTCTCCTTCTTTCACCAAGTGCTTAGATAGGCGACTAGCATCTTCCTCCGAAATGAACGCGATGGAGGACAAATCCACCCGATTACTTTTCATGTTTGCAGGCATGATGCAAGGTACGCCTACATCAACATAATCAGCAGCGTGTAACTGGCTACCAAACGGACCTGTTTGAATTTTTCCACCGCCGGCAGAGACAATCTCTCCAAGCGTTGTTTGGCACCACTTACTCATACAACAACCCCGCCAACTGCTTTTTGATCTCCCGCTCCAACCCCGCAGACTCCTTGAATAGCTTGTCCAGATTGTCGCTAAATCCCTGTATTTTTGCGGTGAACTGCTTTGGCGTCAGATCTGAATACTCAATATTTACCTCGAAATACTGCCCAGCGCTCAGACTGTAGTTTTTGGCGGCGATCTCGGAATAACTCACCACTACCGAAAAATCATCTACTGCCTGTTTGGCGTTGAAAGTGGCGATGATGCGGTCTTCCTCGGCTTCGGATAGCAACGTTTTCTGGTTCTTACCGTCTTTGACCTTAGTGCCTAGGTTGGAGGCGTCCAGTAGGACTACGCCTTCTTTATTTGCGTCGTCGATAAACAGGATGGACACATTGGTGCCAGTAGTGGCGAAGATGTTGCTGGGCATGGACACCACGCCGGCCAGCATCCTGTTGTCCACTAGATGCTGGCGAATCTTCTTGTCGATACCGCTTTGTGCAGTGATAAAGCCGGTCGGCACTACTACGGCGGCTTTACCACCGGGTTTCAGCGAGTGGATGATGTGCTGCAAAAAGAGCTGGTAGATAGCCATCTTGTCCATGGCCTGCTTGGGGATATTGGGAACCCCGCAGAAGAAGCGTTCTTGATGCTCCTTGCTATCCAGCTCGTTACGGAAATCGCTGAAATCCATCTTGAACGGCGGATTGCTGACGATGTAATCGAATTTTTTAAGCGCCTTACCCTCCCGGTGGTAGGGGTGGAGCATAGTGTTGCCCTGGATGATATTGGGGATGGAATGCACCAGGTTGTTGAGGATCAGGTTCAAGCGCAGCAGACTGGATGATTTTTGCGAAATGTCCTGCGAATAAATGCTGCAGCGCTGCTCGCCGATGGCGTGTGCGATGTTCATCAGCAAGGTGCCGGAGCCGGCGGAAGGGTCGTAGCAGCTCACGTTCCTGATTTTGCCGCGCACATTATCGGGAACCAGAATGGCAGCCATGATCTTGGCCACGGCGTGTGGGGTGTAATACTCGGCGTATTTGCCGCCGCTGTCCTTGTTGTAGTCCTTGATCAGGTATTCGAAAAGCGTGGAATAGAAGTCGTACTTCTGAGTAAAGATGCTCTCAAAGCTGCGCTCTAAACTGAATTCCACCAGTTTGTTGATCAGGGCGCGGCAGAAATTGTCGCGCTTGGACGGGTCCGAGATGTATTCGCTGACGCGATCAAACAGCGTGACCTTGGCTCCGCCATCGGTTTTCACCGCGAAGATGTCGTTGTTGGTAATGGCGATGTCGCGCAGGGTGTCGTCAAATAACTTGGCGAATTCAGGCTCATTCTGCCGGCCGAACAGATGGGCTAGGAAGTGCTCAGGTTTTAGGCGTGGGGTGTCCGGCCCCAACTGCAATTGCAGCATTTCCAGTTCATCAGCACTAAGACTAGCCATGGCCTGCTCCCAAGTGAGGGCTTGGCCTAGCTCGGGGCGGATTTTCTTGGCTTCGAAGGTGAATTTATCGTTGAGAAACTTATAGAGAAAGACCTGGGTGATGATCTTGAATTCGTTGCCATCGTTGCCCAGGCCATAGGCAGCGCAGATGCCCTTTAGACTGTCGATCAGTTGGCGGGTGCGTTGCTCAAATTCTTGCGTTACCACGTACGTGTTCCTGTTCGAGTGCCGGAGGCAAATTCATTGATGTATTCGGCCACCACCAACTGGTTGATGGTGCGGGAAGCGTCTGGAGTGAGCTGGATTTTCTGGCGATTTTGGAACTCGCCAATCACCAGCGGCATCATCATCCCTTCGAAATAGCTCTCGTTATTCACTAGCTGGGTGTTCTGAAGCACCTGCTCGTCGGCCTGTTGTTTGACACCGGAGAGCGCCTCAAACAGGCGGCGTTCGGTTTGTGTGAGGCCGCCACGCTCTTGCAGGCGCTTGTGGATGCGGGTGTATTTGGCGTCACCCTGGTACTTGGCGCGCAGCTGGTTATTCTGCCGATTGAGCTCTTTGACCTGGTCGTGAATTGCGTTGAGTGCGCCGATGTTGGCGGTCATTTCGTCCTGGGTGACTTCGTTGAGTTTCTTCTTCTTGAACAGCCGCTCCAGCTCTTCCCTCAGAGTAATGAACTTGGGATCTTGCTGGTCGAAATTGTCGGCCAGGGCCTCGCGGGTTTGGCGCAGAGTGTTCTTGAGCTTGTCAGCCAGTACCAGTTCTTCTTCACGGATCTTAGTGAACATGAACAGCACATCTTCCAGCGCCACGTTGAGCAGGTTGCTGGTGTCAGTGCTGGATTCGATGCTCTCTTTCAGGTTGAGCATATCGAGGTGGTTGCAGGTTTCGCGGTAGAGCTGGTTAATCTTCTGAAAATCAAGCTCTTGCAGAAGCGGATAGTCACCCTGCAGGCGGATCAGGTTGTAGAGGCTGCGGGCGTCGGCCAGTGCTTTCTTGAGCGCCAGCACCGTGGCGCGATCCTGAATTTGGGTGATCTGCCGCGAAAACTCTTCGGCGTTTTCGATGTTGAAGCTGAATAGGATGTCCTTGATCGCTTCGATTTCCTCGGCGATTTCTTCAGCGGATTTGAACAGGTTGGAGTAGTGCTCAACCTCATCGCCTAGCTCGGCCTGCAGCTCGTCGAAATAGGCCTTGTTGGTGGCGTCGAATTCCTTGCGAATATCGGCGAAATCGACCACATAGCCGTAGCGAAAATCCTTGTAGGTACGATTGACGCGGGTGAGCGCCTGCAGCAGGTTGTGCGAACGAATTACCCGGCCGAGGTAGAGCTTTTTCAGGCGCTTGGCATCGAAGCCGGTGAGCAGCATGTTGTAGACGAACAGCAAGTCGATCTTGCCCGCTTTGAAGTCTTCCACCCATTGCTTGCGCTCTTCCTTGCTGCCCACGTCGTGCAGGATCAGGGCGGCGCTTTTGACACGGTTCTCCAGCAGGCTGCGGGCAGCGTAACTGTCGGGCTTCGCGGCGGCGATCAAGGCCTGCGAGGAGTCCTGCAGGTTACGGCTGGGCTGGCCCTGCTTGGCATGAACAGTGCCGAAGATCTCAAACATCTGCCGGGCCTGGTCGGCACTGTCGCAGATCACCATGCCGCCGATGCTGGCATCAGCTAGTGCACTGCGGCTCTTTTCGAAATCACGCACGATGTATTCGAGCATGGGCTCGACGAATTTAGGGTGGGCGTAGATGAGCTTGCGGTCGATATCACCCTGCTGCAGCTCTACAGCAGCCAGCGCTTCTTGAAGGACCATTTTGTAGTTAGTGGCAATTTCTTCGCGGATCAGGCGAAGGGTGTAACCGTCAGCGATGGAGGCGTTGTAGTAGTACTTGTGGATGTAGTCGCCAAACAAAGCGCGAGAGTTGTAGTCATCGCCAAGCAACGGAGTTCCGGTAAGTCCAACCTTGATGGCGCAACGGTCTGACTGGCTTAGATTTGCGAGGAAACTGCCCTGCGGGTTGTAGCTGCGGTGCACCTCATCAAGGAAGTAGACGCGCTGGATGTTGACGTCGTAGTCCTCGGTACGCACCACGTCCGGGTCATCCTGGAATTTCTGGATGTTGACCACGGTGATCTCGGGCCGTCCGCTGTGGTTGTGTAATACCTGGGTGGCCTTGATATCACGGGCGAAGGCTTCACGGCTGTCGATGCTGTGTACGATCAGCCCACGCCCGGAAAATTCGCGCTGGGCCTGGGTGAGCAGATCGAGCCGGTCGACGATGAAATAGAACTTGGGGATTATGCCCTGGCGCTGGAAGTAGTCCGTCAGAAAGCGGACGTTGTAGTAGGCAAGCGCGGTTTTACCGCTACCCTGGGTGTGCCAAATGATGCCCTTGTGCACGCCGGCATCGAGCTTCCTCTCAATCGCCTTAGTGGCGAAAAGCTGCGGATAACGCATGACGTGCTTATGCAGGCCGTCGGCCTCGTTGACATAGACGAGCGAAAAACGCAGCAGAAAAGCCAGGCGTTGGCGGCTGAACAATGACGTGCAAATACGATTGGTCGGTGCGTCGGGATCCTTGTTACTGAGGAACTCCGGGCTGTGCTTGATGACGTTGAGGTTGTTGTCGCGCAGCACCGCGTTCTCGACGTCGTCATCTTCGGCAGCCAGCAGCTCGGCCAGATTCAACGTTTCCTCTTCACGGAAGTAATTGAAGATCGGCGTGTCATACGAAGGGCTGGCATAAAAAGCACCTTCGATGGGCTGCGGAGAACCGTCTTCGTACTCCATGTTGTTGGAGAAGACCATCAACTGGGTAATGTTAATGAAGCGACGGAAACGCGGATTGCGGCAGCGCGTAATGATGCGGTTTCGCTCAGCCAATACGCCTTCACGGTTGTGGGGCTTCTTGACCTCAATAAAGACCAGCGGCATGCCATTGATAAGCAGAGTGATGTCAGGCCGAAACTCGTCGTCGCCGTTTTTGCAGGGCAGCTCGGTCACAACGTGGAAGCTGTTGTTGTCGAAGTTCTCGAAGTCGATCAGACGGATGCTCGAACGCTCGGTTAGCTTGTCGTAGAAAGCCTGGCCGAGGTCTTCGTTGTCCAGCAAGAGCTTGACTTCCGCCAGCAGGCGGTCGATGTCATCGGCTTCCACACCAGGGTTAATCCTGGTCAGCGAAGAACAAAAAAGCGCCGGGAAGATATTGGTTTGCTCATCCCAGGAAGCCCCCTTCAGGGAGAGGTAGCTGTAGCCCAGGCGAACCAGGTGCAAGATGCAAGGGATCTTGACGCGCGAATCTTCACTGAAAACCATCAGGTGTGCTCTTCCTTATGCAATGCGCTAGTTGTGTTGCACCAAAATATCGGCGGCATCATCAGCTCCACCGGCTCTTACCCACTCGTCCACCTCGGAGAGCTGGAACTTCCAGAGCCTGCCAATGCGATGAGCCGGCATGCCCCGTCGTTCACGCCAGCGGTAAACCGTGTCCTTGGCCACACCCAAGTGAAGGGAGACCTGTTCGGCGGTGACCCAAGGTTCAGTGCTCATTATGGTTACGCTCAAGCTTAAGCAGCCATAGTCGTTTAAAGTCGACTGAAGTCTATCAGTGGAGCGAAAAATACGCTGCCCACGCTATGCACCTGCTTACAAGCTGAAACCTATACGGCGGGGGATTTACTACAACGCCCTGGTCACCATCACAGTGCCCGCGCTGAAGGTTGTCAGGCACTAGGTCGGAGGGGCGAAAAATCCAGCGGCATCGTCAACGACGACAACGATTGGGCCAACGAAACGATGGTCAACCCAAGACCCGCTGGAGCTGTTCCAGCGAGTGGTCACTGTGAGCCTAGAAACAATGAAAATCGTCAAGGCGCGGCCTCCGCTGGATATCTGAGTGTGCATTAGCGAGCTACGCTGCTTCGATCTGACTAGCCATGGATGACGGTAAATGTTCACCCTGCCTGCAATAGTTTTTGAAGAGCGATATTCGATTGGTGTTGTTCAGCACCAGATAAGGCCGGCGCAGCAAGTCTCGTTGGTCGCCGAAACGTCAATCAACGTATCGGTGCGAATCAAGCAGCCACTAAGGCGCTTCGATAATGAGGAAAGGGTGATCGTCACTTCTCGAAAGGATATCCAGCTTCCTGATGGAATAGACGGAATACTTCTTGAAGAAAATGGCGAGTACAGTTGGGCTCGGCATCGACTGCTAGACGAGTTTCAAAGTCATCGAGCACAGGTGGGTCGTGCGAATCATGCTCGTGAAATCGCCGCCTGCTGGAACGACACGTTACGTTTCCGAGCTGAACGCCGTGAGCCAGACGAAGGAGACTCTTCCGGATTGCGCCCCCCTCAACTAGGCGCATTACATGCCATTGGGGCTCACTGGAGCCTGGAGCAAGCACCAGCGACCATCGTAATGCCAACGGGTACCGGCAAGACGGAAACGATGCTAGCGGCATTGGCAGCCTACGCCCGCGAGCCCATTTTGGTGGTTGTACCTTGGGATGCCCTCAGAGCGCAGACCGCTAACAAATTCATTACCTTCGGTTTATTGCGAGAAATCGGCGTTCTCCCCTCGGATGTGCCCAATCCGATTGTCGGGATCATGAAGAAACGGCCAAAGACCCACGCAAATCTGCACATCTTCGAACATTGCAACGTTGTGGTCGCGACCATTAGTTCAATTGGCGCCGGCTTGTCCGCCGCGCTCTTGGAAGATCTCGCCAGTCGATGCAACGCGCTAATACTGGACGAGGCGCACCACGTTCCCGCCACGAGCTGGACCCACCTCAAAGCCGCGTTCCGAGGAGTACCAACTCTTCAGTTCACTGCCACACCATTCCGACGTGACACACAGCTTGTGGATGGGAAGATCATCTTCAACTACCCGCTGGGCGCCGCGCAGCGGGATGGGTACTTCAAGCCAATTCGCTTTGAGCCGTTGCAAGTCAATCCGCTAGAGGCTGATCAGGCCATTGCCGAAGCTGCCGTGATGCAACTCAGAAAGGACATGGCCGAGGGCCTTGACCACCTACTGATGGCGCGCTGCTCAAGCATCGCGCGGGCGACCATTGTCACAAAGATTTATCAAACGATAGCAGGTGATTTGAACCCTGTTCTCATCCATTCCGAGTCGGATGAAACGCAAGTGCGACTCACCGCGCTGAAGAACCGGGAAGCGAAGATTGTCATCTGCGTCGGTATGCTTGGCGAGGGGTTTGACTTGCCACAGTTGAAGGTTGCAGCTGTACATGACATGCACAGAAGCCTCGCAATTCTGCTGCAATTTGTAGGGCGCTTTACACGTGTGGCCGGCGAGAATATTGGAGATGCGACCGTAGTGGCCAATATTGGCGACAAGAGCGTTTCTGATGCACTGGAGCGTTTGTACAGTGAAGACGCGGATTGGAACCTCATACTTTCCGAAATGAGCTCAACAGCTGCTCGGGATCACGCGGAGCTAGTGGCTTTCCTGCACGCCTCCAAACGACTCGACGATCATGATCAATCCGACTCAATAGTATTGTCACCGCACTTACTAAAGCCCAAGTTCAGTACAGCCGTTTACCGGGCCACAGCGTTCGCTGGAGAGCGGTTCCATAGTGGCCTCCCCGCCAACCTCAAGCTGCAGGCCGTGTGGCAACACAAAGAGAGCCCGACCTTGTACTTCGTTACCAGGGCCGAGTCCCGTGTTCGGTGGACGAACACGAAGGGAGTGCTGGATTGCGAGTGGGCATTGTTCGTCCTACACCATGACGTGGAGCGAGGGCTTCTATACCTCTCCTCGACCAATCATGACTCGCTGTTTCCCGAACTTGCTGAAGCTGTCGCAGGCGAAGCGGTATTGATCAGCGGTGAGCAGATGTTCCGCAGCCTGGGGCACATCAACCGCCTTATGCTGCAAAACATTGGGGTCAAAAAACATGGGCGTCGGAATCTCAGCTTTGCCATGTACACCGGAGGAGATGTAGACGAGGCACTGGGTCTGACTGAACGGCACAACTCAGTCAAAAACAATGTCAGCGGGACGGGCTGGGAAGAGGGGGCACGCGTATCCGTCGGGTGCTCCATCAAGGGCAGAATATGGTCACGAGACCAGGGCTCCATTCCCGCGCTTATAACTTGGTGTCATCGGGTCGGCACCAAGCTCCTGGATAACACGATCAACATCGAAAACATCATTGCAAACGTACTGGTGCCCTCTGATGTTGAAGAGTTTCCGGCAGACAAGATCGTCTTGGCAATAGAGTGGCCTGCCGAGCTTCTGGGGATCGCGGAGGAGCGGATTGTACTTAGCCCGACCGCCCAAGAAGACCCGCTGCCACTGTACATGTTCGAACTGGAGTTCGTTTCGCTCACCGCCGCATCACTCCAGTTTGTATTGGTCGCAGGGGATGACACCATGATTGGCGAGTTCGAGCTTCGTCTCGACGCTCAACTCGGCTTCAGGGTGCAGCAAACGAGCGGAGATCCGCTAACCATCACCATCGGAAAACGCACTAGCCGACTTGATGAGTATTTCTGTAGTTATCCTCCGCTGATTCGTTTTATCGACCTCAGTGAGCTCGACGGCAATCTGCTGATACAGCCGAGGAATCCTCGCGACCTGATCCTCGATGTCACCCAGTTTGAAGCTTGGGATTGGACGGGCATTGATCTGACCAAGGAGAGTTACTGGAAGGACGGGATGGGCCGGCAAGACTCAATCCAATGGAAGGTGGCTCAAGTTTACATCGCCGGAAATTTTGACGTCGTCTTCGACGATGACTCGGCCGGCGAGGCGGCCGATCTCGTGTGCCTAAAGGAGGACAAAGACGTGATCCGGCTAGCCATGATCCACTGTAAATTCTCCGGTGCGGCGACATCGGGGGAACGCATCAAGGATGCTGTCGAAGTTTGCTCCCAAGCTGTGCGCTCCGCAAAATGGAAATGGAGGTTTGCGGATCTCTGCCGTCACCTGCTTGGGCGGGAAGAACGTTTGAAAACGTTTGCACGCCCCACACGCTTCTTCCAGGGTAATGCGGCTAGGCTGAACGAGCTGATTAGGCAGAGTCGGTTCAAACCCATCGTCGCGGAGGTGCTGATTGCTCAGCCAGGCATATCAGCGACTAGCCGTAGCGATGACCAGGAGATGGTCATCGCGGCCGCCATGGCCTACCTGAAAGAAACCATTGGATGTGATCTGCAGATTATCTGTAGCCCCTGATGGTGGACCGCCGTGCAGCCATACCCTTCCTAGGCTCATCGTCGCGAAGCTGCGGGTGATCCATCTTGCGCGCCTACTGATCGGTCTTGATCTTCATGTACGCAAGCACCTCCGCACAAACTACGGGATCACCAAGATCGGCAATTGTTGCTTCGTCAACATTGGCAAGAGTGCCGCCCAGTGCCCAGACCACAGCCTTGTGGCCTGCAGGTAGCATCGCAGCAATTTCCTCTGCAACTGACTGATTACGATCTTTGAGCAGCCAAACTATTAGAAGCAGAAATGCACGGCGCATGGGATTGGTCGCTAGCTCTTCTGCTGCAGCTCTAGTAGCAGGGATGTATCCGCGCCAACCCAACAGCAAGGCGAGCACACCAGCCACCGACTCCTGGCGTGTGGCAACTAGCGACGGCGTTATCTCGTCGACTATCCGCTGATCGACCAGTTCTCCCGCCTGAAGAAGCGCATATGCAGCTGACGACAGGACCGGCGCTCGACCCGGACCCACCGCGACGTCAAAGAGTCTCTTCTGCATGACTACGCTGGACTTCGCCAGTAATCCGAAGATGGCATTGCGTACATGCGGATCCGAAGTGTCGATCGCGACCGAAAACAAGGTTTCGTCATCCTTCGCCCCGAGAGGACCTGAACCAGAGAGCGCGGCAATTGCTTCCTGCGCGATCGGATAGTCGTCGCTGTCGTCACGATAGTGCATCGAGTTTTTCGACCACTCGTCACCCGCTAGTTTGATCAACGTCATTTGGTGAGCCGGGTGTGGCTTCGCTTTGAGTATCTCCACAAGCGCCTGCCGAACGGGGCTACCGCGGTGAGAGGCGAAGGACAATATACGCTCTGGCAGCGGGGCGACGATTGGGCTCGCGACCGCCGCCAAAGCACGTGCAACAACATGGGCGAATCGGTGATCAAGTGCTGCCTCCACCTCGTCAGTCATCCCGTGACGAATCGCGGCCTCCACCGCAAGAACGACGGTGCTGGAATCATCGCTAGCTCCAAGTGCCCAGCGGACGTCGTCCTCAACTGACAACGTTATGCTCACATCAAGCTCAAGCCGGAGCGCACGCACCTGATCACTCCCGTCGGGAACAGCGGTGAGAATGACGCGCGCCGCATCAGAGAGTAAGACGGGGGCTTTTTCATCTAGAGCAATCTCGGCAGCATAAATCTCGCAAAATGGCTGGGGAAGATGCGCAAAAGCGGCTTCTGCAGCGGCGGTATGTTTCACTCCGTCGCGTGCGCGACTGCGGCTCAGATAGACAATCCCACGACTGATCTCAACCACACGGTTGGTCGAGCCTTGCTCGAGAAGATCGGCCACGACCACAGAGAAAGCCGCCCCACCGAGCTCGAGCAGGCACGCAAGCGCCGTACGCTCAATGCTAACGTCCGGCGAACCCTCCCTGAGTCGGGCTTCAAGCGCTAGGCGATATTGAGGATCCCAATCTTTCAGCAGCACCAGCCACAGATCATCTTCATCCTTCGTGCCATAACCCGCCTGGAAGGCACCGGCGAACTCTTCCCCGTCGACCCGGTTTTGGCGCGCTTCGTCGGCAAGTGCACGTAGCCAATACGAACGAAGTCGATCAAAGTGAGGATGTTGGACGATACAACGCCAACCCTTTACCTCACGAACACGACTTACATAAGCCTTTAGGAACTCGCTGGCCGTGTAGCCATCGTCATTCTCCGAGAGATGCTGTGCATGCTCCTCGCTGTAGACGTCGTTGATAATGTCGAGACGCACTTCGGCAGTCTCCCGCAAACCCTCTTCCGTCGGCGTCAGCACGTCGACGGCTATATCGACAATAGCTTCGAAAGCGTCGATGTCATTAAGCGCCCCGTGAGCGATTACGTCATCAGAAGCAATGTAGCCGTAATGGACGGTCTCACTTGCTGCATCGAAAAATGCAGACTCTAGTCCTGAAGAAAGCCGAAATAGATCGTCAGCGAATGACCTGGGGTAGTGAACCTGATCTTGCGGCAAGATTTTTCTAATGAAGGCCTCGATTAGCGGCTTGGTCGATTGATCGTTAGATCGGTCGTGATACCAGTCAGCGCTATATTCCGGCCGTGCCCAGGTAACCAGACCTCCAAACGAACTGTCGGGGCGATGTAGCAAAAAGCGCGCTATTTCGGCAGCATTACTTGCTGCCGAACCGGAGCGAGCGGCAAGTTTGAGATGAGCTCCGAGCTCTTTGCCACCATCTACAAGCCTTGCCTTCAGCCAGGTATCGATCTTGGCAGCCGCGCCGCTGCTTGGCTTTACCCCAAACTGATCACATGTTCGAGCAAGTATGCGCGATGCCGCACCTGCGCCCCATTCCGCGCCAGGCCCCGTGGCAGAAACAATAAGATCGATCAATTTGCGTAGTGTCTGGCGGACGACCTGCCGGTGTTCTTTGAGTGTTCGCGTAATACCGGCTTCGACGCGAGGATGGTAATAGGTGATGATTCCTCCATCGCTTTGGCGCAAATTCCGAGCGGCGACTAAAAAGTCTACAAGCGGCGATACACCTTTCTCCATCGCAGCATCCATGTCGGCGAGACCATCCTCAATCTCGCGGAGAACTGAGCGCGTCACCTTATCGTTCGCCGCTAGCAGCGCCCAGACAATAGCAGCCGCGCGCACGTCATCGCGCGTCTCGATCTGCTCGATAACGGTCTGTTCAATCGAGTTCTGGTGCGCACGATCGATGGCCGCAGTCACAAAGCGAGGTGGGTTTTTGAGTCCATCGCGATCCTGTGTACGCATCGCGTCGAAGAACTTCTGGATCTCAAGCGGTGTCGCCAGCTTGTCGAGCACCTGGCGCTCGGAACCCCGAGCAAGCGGCTGTAAATCGCGCGGAAGACTGTCGATCCGACTTTGATAGAGCAGTTGTCGCTCGGATTTCCCATAATTCTCGGCTTCGAGCCTTACGACCCAGGGTTTAACCGTTCCGAGAGCGCCTGATGCCTGCGCTACGTCGAACCTCGAAGTCGCGATGATCATTCGGTCGGGCCTAGCGGCCGCGAGGAAATCCCCTAGCTGATCGTTCCATGGACGGCTGTCAGGATCGAAGTCGAACCGTCCCCATGGATCCTCAATGTCATAAAGAACCGGGGGAGGCGTCGTGTCATTGCGTAATTGGGAAGGACCAAGCCTGATTGGTACACGCGTGAGGCCATGTACGTCCTTGCGCAACTCATCGTAGAGCATCTTGGTCGCGAGTGTTTTGCCGGTTCCCGACTGGCCGATGATGATAGCGGCCGATCCCTCGGCCATCGCGGTGCGCAAATGCCCCCAGTTGTTTGGATGGACGTAATGTTCGAGTTCGGGTGCACTTGCGAGATAACCTTCGTGCAGCCGGATAACCGCCTCCAACTCTTCACGCCTCCAGCACCCGCCGCCTGCTCGTGCGATTCTCGTGCGTGCCTCTTCGCGCAGCTTAGTGCGGCACTCGTAAAGCCGCGCACTAGGAACGCGGCAACCTTCAGCGAGGAGGCGATTAATGTCCCCAAGCAGACGTTCGTCATCCTGATTTGCAATAACAGCGACGCGGCCGGAGATGTCGTGATCGATACCTCGGGATATGACACCCGGCATCACGCTGGGTGCGGGCCAAGTCCCAGCTCGCCGCCGGTTAAGCTTTCGCGCGTCGCCATTGACGCCAGCGCTGGTTACGAGCAGATAGCGGGAGTTGGTATCTTTGAGCCGCTTCGCGGCCGATATTCGATTATCACTACCGTGTTCGAGTAGTGTCTTGAGCGTTTTGGGCGTCCAGGCGTCGCCGCCTAGGCGCTTCGCCTGAACTATAAGCGTATAGCCCGTCATCGGCACTTGGCTGACAAGCCGCCCGGGCTCGGGATCAGTAAGCGTGACCTCCAAATCTTCCTGAGTGGCAGGTTCCAAAACGAGGTGTTCCGCCAGCCGCGACACGAGTATTAAGTCGAGCGCTAGCCAAACCGAAACGTCAATCTGATACTCATAACCAGCGAGCGAAGCGGCGCCCGCTCCGCTCTCATCTGCCATGACGTCTTTAGCTCCTGTAACGCCAGGATTTTTTCGCTGTGTCATAGAAAAACATCCATGTCAGGCTGCCAATAATTAAGTAGCCCATCTTAGCGTGCACTTCGAAATAGCGCCGAGGGGCCGTTTATATCGCAGTTGAATCCTATCCACTCGACCTAGACAGGTATCCGCTTGGAAGCGGAGGCCTTTACGCTGGGAGCACACTCGCTACAGCTCAGCTTCCGCTGCTTAAACCAGATGTGTTCCGGTTCGAAGTAAAAGGCTTTGCGAACCTCATTTACGAATTCTGAGCGAGTGAGCGCTTCTCCCGTGTAGCGGTAAAAAACAAGCTCGTGCAGATGCTCAAGGATCGACTGCTCGCTATCGAAGTCGGCCGCGTCGAACTCATACCCCGAATCGTCCTCGTCGTTCTTCCAAGACTCGAATAGATAAGGACGAATCGCAGCAATTAAGTTGGCCTCCATGCGGCCACCCATAATCTCCGCCTTTTTCCAGACGACGTCAGAATCGAGTGAAAGCTCATGCTTAGGATCGGCGGCTACTAAGCCAATGGAGTCCATCGGCAACTTGTGAGCGGTGCTGCGCCAGTGACCTTCCGTTTTTCCCATCCAACGATCGAACTTCTGTTGCAGTTGAAGGATATGGCTCAATAGCCGTGCTCGTGGCGTGCACTGTTCGTAACCTGCTTCAATGCTATCTCGGATAGCTTGAATGGCTATGCGAGCTGATCGCTCTTCCGCCGGCGCAAGGAACGGCACTGCTCGATAAGCGCGAACCTTACCTAAATAGCATTCAATGGCCCGCTCCTGACTTCCGGTCTCTAAAGCCATCCAACCAACCAGGGCTTCTCGAATCTCGCCGAGATTGCGCTCCAAAACGGCTTTCCCTTGAACGAGTTCGCCGAGGCGCGTCAATACAGCAGATAGCTCCTGATGTTTTTCATGTGAGAGTGAGTTCAACGGCCTGCGCAGACGCGAGTGAAAAGGTGATCCGATAACCATCGACACTCCATCATCAGACGACTGGCGATCCGACTCCTGACGACCGATCCAATACAGTCGTTTGGGGTCGACAAGCCCATGGGTTGGCTGCACCCAGGCGCTGATCTGTGCATATTCGAGCAGTTTGAAAAGAGTCTCACTACGCTCTTTACTAGCCAAAAGCGCACTCAAAACAAAGCCGGTAAATTCTCTGAACCCTGGGTGCTCGACGACTTCCTCAAGGGAGCCATTCAGCGAGCGGATCACGGATATTGAATGCAGTGCATGCAAGTACTCGATAACGGTAATTCGCGCCACTTCAGACGTTGGAAATTGGGCGAGCTGCCATCCATCTTCAGAAGGATTTGGCTCGTTCACCAGCGCGTTCGAAAGTCGTCTTATTTGCCAAGGAGCACCATGACAGATTTCTGCAGCGTCCTCGAACAGCATAGGCGCACGCAGCCAGAGCTGGGCGTTGTCTGAGCGGCAGATCTCCCGAGGGGCATGAATATCCTCGAACACCTGGAGCAAAACTAACCGCCTGGCTACTGCTTCAGTTTGATTCTGGTCGGCTGGTTCAAATCGCACACCGGTACGATCTTCTAGTCGGTACGGATAACCAGGTAGTACGCGCAGCTCTGCAGTTAGGCGAGCAAGCTCGCTGGAAAATGAGACTGGGGCGTTTCCTATTCGGTGTTCAGCCATGGCCATGTGGGCGGTGGCTTGCTTCCAACCAGAAAATCCAAAGTCGATAGCAGCAACGTCCAATGCTTCGCTATGCCTGATGTTAGTTTCAGAACGAAGTTGCTTGGCGTGATTTTTGAGATGGCGCTGTAGGCGAGATGTATAGCTGCTCATACGAAGTCCTTCGTGCTTACGCAGCCCGAGAGGCATCACCCGCAAATACCGACAAGGCTGCTAGCAGCACAAAGTCAACGTATGGATAGAAGAAAATTGCAGTCCCTACAAGGGTTCGCTATAGCGGGTGGCCGGCTTCTGCATGAGGCCTCACTAACGATCAAACCACAGACGCTAGCATCGTTCAAGATATGCACAATCCGAGTTAAAAAGAACATGAGCATTCGGCCTGAAGCGGCAAGCCAATTCAGTGGCCTCATCCGCCTCGTCATTAGCGGTCCTATTTAAAAAAACTTCGCCAAAGTTCCTCTGACTCGACCAGTCGGACGAAGCGCTCAGCAGAGAAACCGTCTGGGAACATTGACCCAATTTCAACATCGTCAATTTCGTCAATCGGCCGGAGAAGCTTCTTCTCATCACGCAAAACAACCTCCAGCGCCTCCCGAGACACCACCCTAAACCCATCGACTAACTGCCCATCCATCTCAATGGATGTATCGACTATCCAGGCAAGTAGATCGTCCTCGGGATGCTGACCGTGGTAACCCAACCTAGATCGTAACTCCAGATCAGCTATAAGAGCTCTTGCCACCCCAACGCGCTTACGCCTTAACTGCCAAGCTGCCTTGCGCAACGTGTTGGTGCGATGGAGCCAGACTTCATGGGTGGTCGAGCGGATATAGCCCGATTTGACCTCCAAGAGCAGTAGTACGCCATCTTGATGGCAGATCAAATCGACTTCGCCGGCATCATCCTCCTCTGTTGCAGGAGGTCGATACCCCACCTCAACGGCGAAGCCTCGTTGCCGAAGGCTCTCGGCTAGCGCCAACTCAACCCGCTGGGTTTCTGCTTGCGCGTCGGTCCGGCGCGCATTTAGGCGTCGAAGGTTATTAATGGCTGCCGTCAGGTTGTTTTGCTGCGCGCCCACCCAGGGGAACTGAAAACTGTAACGGCCTACTTTGTAAAAGGGCTGTTCGTACAAACGCGGCGTGGGTATTCCTGGCTGCTGTTGCATTTGCTGAGCTAGCGATTTCAGGTCGCCGGTCCAAAATTTGAGGATCGACTTTGCCGTAACAACGCTGCCTTGAGGGTGCTCTTCGCAGACCGTCCAATCTTTGATCCTGTGGACTTTCTCTTCCTCTTCGGACCAGGTCATGGGAAACCGGTTCTCCCCAGTGCGCATGCCATCCATGGCCAGGCGACCCAGCGCGTGGGCGACTACACCCGATTCGCGGAAGTGGGCACGAAATGGCTGAATGAACTGACTTAGGAAGAAGACCGAGAACAGCTCACTCGCCAATAGCAGATGGTGGAGCTGAACCTCAGAACCATCACTGAGCGAGAGCCGATCGCCCAAGCCGTAAATCTGCTGTAACTGCAGCCTGCCACGAATGGCCTTGATGTAGGCCAGTTGATTTAGCTCATGATTCTCAGGCGAACCGATAGTTTGCTCGGCCAAACCTGAATCGATAAATACTTGCACCGCTCGATTCATCCAGTAGTGCCAAAGCAGATCACTCTTACGCCCAGTTCGCTGCCATTGTTCTGTTCCAGCCTGGGACTTGTTATAGATAACCGACTCGCCTGGCGTCAGTTGATAACGGCACTCAGGGTCGAAGCAGAACCAATCGATTGAGCCCTCGTAGTCGATCCTCTCTCGCACCGCCTCAATCAGTACGGCTAGCCACTCCAGATTCTCTCGACATACCGCCAACTCGGCGGCTCCTGAGTCTCGGAAGATAATCGGGGATAGGTGCCGTTTCAGAGATTGACCGAGTTTTGACTCGCTCATCCGAAAATCCTCCTCCGGACACGAGCGCAGTTTCCTCAGGATGATGCGGTTATAGACGCCCCATTGCTGACTAGAATGATCATCGAAGGCCTCTTCGGTAAATGCCTGATACGCCAAAATGCTGAGGTATGAAAACAGCTCCAGCAGGGATAAATGCTTAAGGTGTTTTTCAGCGTGAGCGATCACCTCATCAAAAGGCTTGAGCTGATCAAGTAAGCGGTCACACACGCCGAAGAAGACTAGCCACTCATCAGCTGTCAGTGCTGCACGAAGCGTCTTCCAGAGCGGTGACTCTGCACGCTCAAAAAGCTTTGAGTAGCGAATTGCCCATCTTAGGGTGTCAGGGTTATGGCTCGCCAAGTGCAGCAGGAGATCGACACTGATTGCAGTGTCGAAATGCAAAACTCGGCTCAGCGCTAAGCTGGCGAGCTTTGAGCATGCAACTGCCTCAGCATCAAGCCAATACGTAGCAGAAGTCACACCTATTGCACGATCAATTGAGGATAAGTTTTTGCCTGCGGGCCTTTGGTCTAGGAAATGATGCAAGCACTCATCAAGAGCGGCGCCCTTACTCAGCTCTCTCTGATTCCTTTCGTATACCGACTGATAGTGATGTCGGCACCGCTCTCCTTTTTCTGTCACCTAACCCCCTCCCCTGCCAACCTTAGCCACACGCTCCACAGCCTAACGCTTACTCAAGTAAAGCTACCTAAGGTTCGTTCCATGACTGTCGTCGCAGACGTCAAGCTACCAGGCAACAGCATCGCAAACGAGCGAGCAGCGAGAGCGATGTAAGAAATTGACAGGCCGATGCTCCTCGATAGGGCCAATTGCAGGATCAGAAGCCTCAAACGGCGACTCGAAAAAAATTCAGATCTATATGACCTGTAATGAACCTACCCACATGGAGCTAGAGCCATGTCATTGCAGTGTCCGCTATGTTTGTCAGTAAACATCACACAGAAAATATCCGTGCTGAAAATAGGTGCTTCGATTGGCGCCGTTGGTGGCCTAGCGCGCGGCATCGGCCTGGCCCTTTTCTCAGCCAAAACCGGTACATCAATAGGTGCGCTAGCGGGAGGTTTTGGTGCCACGTCCGGCGCCGTTTCCAGGATGGTGCTAGGGGGACTTGCCAGCGGCATCGACGGTTGCATTTTGGGTGCAAAACTTGGCGAGCAACTTGACCGCAAGGTGCATTTGAACATCCGGTGTATGGATTGCGGATACCGCTTTACTGCACCTGACTTCCCCGTTTGACAGGGTTTGGCCCTCTCTCCTGCTCTAACCAAATCCTCAACCCTGATGGCTCGCTGCGCTTTGCGCAGCGCTTTCGCCTGCTCGATAGGAAAACTTGTTATGGCTCATGAAATCGAAAAAATGGCTTATGTAGGCTCAACGCCATGGCATGGCTTGGGTAATCACCTCACGGAAAATCAACCCATTGAAACCTGGCAACGGGAGGCTGGAATGGACTGGCAAATCCAGGAAAGCCCCGTACATTTCAAATCAGACGCAGCCGGGCACCTAGGTGTGATCCACTCCTTCCCAGAACAAAAAGTGCTGTATCGCTCCGATACGAAATCTGCACTGTCCGTGGTGTCAGATCGTTACCAGGTAGTGCAACCCCGTGAAGTGCTGGAGTTCTATCGCGACCTTACAGAGATGTCAGGCTATGAGCTAGAAACCGCTGGAGTTCTAAAAGGCGGCCGCAAGTTCTGGGCGCTGGCGCGTACCGGCCAAGGTTCCACTTTAAAAGGGAATGACCAGGTCAATGGATACTTGCTACTGGCTTCGTCCTGCGATGGCACTCTGGCAACGACCGCTACTCCTACCACAGTGAGAGTGGTCTGCAACAACACCCTAACCATCGCTTTGGACGGCACTACTCGCGCCATCAAAGTCCCGCACAACACTCGTTTTGATCCTAACGCAGTTAAAAGGCAGCTCGGCATCGCAGTCTCGCAATGGGACGACTTCATGTACCGCATGCGAGCCCTCGCCGAACGCAAAGTACAGTGGCATGAGGCGCTGGGCTTCTTCATGAATGTACTGTGCGAAACCACACCCACCGGCGCAATGCCCGAGGTACTACCCAACGAGCGTGCACTGCGCAAGGTTCAGAGTCTGTACGAAGGGCGTGGTCGTGGTAGTCAGCTTGCGTCGGCCAGTGGCACCGCGTGGGGACTGCTCAATGCCGTAACTGAATACGTCGACCACGAGCGCCGAGCGCGTAACAACGAGTACCGCATGGACTCGGCATGGTTTGGCCAGGGAGCACAAATCAAACAGCGCGCACTGAACACAGCTCTACAACTATTGGCCTGACCTCCTAAACCCCAAACCCCATAACGCCCGATCAGCCTCATCGCTGATCGGGCGTTTTTATGTCAGTAGGTGAACGCTATGAAAGCTATTTCGTTAGGCAGCACCAGCAAGCCTCGCCCGGCGTTACGTCTGATAGGAACCAAGGAGTTGCCGCGAGAAGACTGGCTGGCTGTGCGCAAGCTTGGTATCGGCAGCTCGGATGCAGCAGCATCTGTTGGACTCAATCCCTACAAGTCCCAGTTGGAACTATGGCTCGAAAAAACAGGACGCGACGCCTCACTGCCGAAAGCAGATCCGAACGACGAAGAAACCCCGATGTACTGGGGCAACGTCTTGGAACCCGTCGTGGCTTGGCACTACAGCAAACGCACCAAGAACAAAGTTCGACGTATCAATGCGGTGCTGCAGCATCCTAATCCCGAGCTTCCATGGATGTTGGCCAACATAGACCGAGAGGTGATCGGCGCCGACGATGTGCAAATTCTTGAATGCAAAACAGCCGGCATAAACGGCGCATGCCTTTGGAAAGAAGGTGTGCCTGAGTATGTGCAACTACAGGTAATGCACCAGCTCGCCGTCACCGGCAAGCAGGCCGCAGATGTTGCGGTACTGCTGGGAGGCCAAACGCTGGAGATTCATCGCATTGAGCGAGACGAGCAGATGATTAGTCGCCTGATCGAGCTTGAACGCGAGTTCTGGCACCACGTATTAACCGATACGCCACCACCTGCAGATGGTTCTGCGTCTGCTGAAACAGCACCGCGCTGTCTTTACCCAGAGGACAGCGGCCTGACCGTCGACTTTAGTGGTCGAGCTGGGTTGGCAGCGGTTTACCTGGAGCTCAAAGCGGTGCGCAAATCCATTGGCGAGAAAGAAACACGGGAGGCCCAGCTCAAACAAATCCTGCAACAGGCGATGGGTGATGCCACACGCGCAGACTTCAGTCATGGCTTTATCAGTTGGAAGAAATCCAAAGACACCAATGCGCTCGATGTGGAGCGCATGCTTAAAGACAAACCCTACCTACAAGTCCGTTACTCCAAGCTCAAGGAAGGCAGCCGTCGCTTCCTCATCAACTGAAGCCCAACCAGTTCCTCCCATGGCCAGTCCATGCAGTTCGCGCTGCGTGGCCGGCCTTTTTCATTTTAAGGAGAACCAAAATGCTCAAAGGTTTAGCTATTACCCCGCCCGTGCTTGGACGTATATCCATCGGTAGGGTTATTGAGAAAAACGGCAAGCGTCTGCCTGAAAAAGATGATCAGTTCACCATCACCTCGCAGGTACAAGGCAGAGATGGATGGCTACTACACCCACTCAACGACCAGTTGCGCAAATCCCAGGAAGACAAGCTACGCAGCATTCCAGTACGACTGTTGTTTAACGAGCCGCAGCTGAACTTTCGTGCCGACTACACCCTGTTCGATCGGCAATCTGGACGACCGCTGTGTGTGGGGAATGGTGAAACATGCAAACGGATAACCACTGAGGGCATGCAGTCCCTGCCCTGCCCCTCGCCGGATGCTTGTCCGCTTGCCAAAGGCGGAGCCTGCAAACCCTACGGACGACTAAACGTGCTAATTGGCGATGACGATCCCCTTGGCAGTTTTGTGTTCCGCACAACCGGGTTCAACAGCATTCGCACTCTGGCCGCCCGGCTGCACTACTACCAGGCCATCTCTGGAGACCGCCTGGCCTGCCTGCCATTGGAACTACGATTACGTGGCAAGTCGACTCGCCAGAGTCACGGCACACCGATCTTTTACGTCGACATCACCGTGCGTAGCGGTATGGACATGACGGAGGCCCTAACGAGTGCGAGCGAACTAGATGAACAACGGCAAGCCGCTGGCTTCAATCAATTAGCACTGGACGAGGCTGCACGACGGGGCTTCAGCAATGGCGCGTTTGAGGACAGCGAGGAAGATGGCGGCGTCATCGCTGAGGAGTTCTTTCCAACGACTGAAGTACCCACCCCTTCCGCTCAACCTGCAGTTGACCTACGCCCTTCATTGGCTGAGAAGCTTGAAAGGCAAGCCCAGCATCGGGCTCAGCACTAACCATCTCACCCCCATTACGATTAAAGGAGCTACGTCCATGACGCTGCCACGCTTCATTTTCTATTTGTTCGTGTTTATTAGCTTGCTGGCCGGTAGTAGCGCGTTAGTAGCAACAGTGTTGTTGCTGGTGCGCTTTCCACCATTGCTAGTCGCCGTGCTCATGGCGTCTTGGATCCTTGCTCGTGCTCTACGAAAAGACCCGGCGCAAAAGTAATGCATTCCGCAGGTGTGCGCTCATGCCTCCCTCAACCCATATGTGCAGGAGAAGCAAAATGACTAGTCATTGCCTGATCTGTGACTCTTCCGTCGTTTTATCAAGCAACGCGTCAAAGGCAATTGCTCATCTAATTGGGGGCCTGGATGGATTTTTAAGTGGCGTTCAGCAATCCACCTCGGAACAGGCAGCTACGGATAACAAGACTGGTGAAAGCCCTTTAATGCGATTAATCAGCGTGATGAAGCATGGTGTGTCCGGCGCCGCCGCAAACATGGCTGATACCCAAGCTTTCGTTCGCGACGTTCAGACCTACCAGTTCATGGACTACGATTGGGTGTGCCTGCGTTGCGGGGCAAAATTCGACGAACAAAACAACAACGCTGATCGCAATACCTACCCCGCTCCAAACCCTCGCTCAACGTCGACCTAAGCGCTCACTCAGTCGTTCAACCATCTCCACTACCAATTGCCGATCACTCTGCTGCAGAGCAGACAACAGGCGGCTAATGCGACTGGCCTGATCATCCGGGCGAGAACTGGACTCCGTCAGCAACTCCGCGGCGTCACAGTTGAAGATGGCTGCAAACTCAAGCAGCCGCGCAATGTTGGGAATCACGACCCCACGCTCTATGCGCGATACGGCTTCGTTACCCAAACCCAACCGCTCTGCCACCTCCTCCTGCGTCAGCCCGCAACGGGTACGTTGTTTCGATATGGCACGGCCTATAACGGCTGCCAGCTGCTTCTGTTCGTCTTCGATCACGATGCCCTCCATTTCAACCTGAATGGTTGAGCATCGCCTCATTGACATGAAGAACATCACAAGTTGAAAATCAACCCCCAAGGATGAGTATCGACTTTTTATTTCTTCCCGCATCTCAACACGATAAGGAATATCCAATGAACAAACTTCTTCTGCCCATCGTTTGCCTGGGCCTGTTGACCAGCACTCTCGTCAGCGCTGGTAACGGCGCTTGGACGTCCGGCTGGGGCATGGGTGTAAGCGAGTACGCCGTCGACGACGGAAACGGCAATGAGCTGGTGATCAATTGTCCTGATGACGAAGGGAAATACGTCTCCGCCAGTGCAACGGTAAAAGGCCAAACCCTCATCTCCGAAAGCGAAGCAGGCTTTGACGTCATCGTTGACGGCAAAACCTACAGCAATCCCTTCTACACCGACTGCCAAGCCTGCAGCGACATATTCAAGGCGGAGTTCTGGCAGGCATTGCGCAAGGCCAACCGCCTGCAACTGAGCGCGAACGGCAAGACGATCAATCTGCCCACTAAGAATTTGAAGACGGTGCTGCCGGCACTCACCGACAAGAACAATAGCTGCCGAGCCTCCTGGTAGCTCCATCCACTACAGAAAGGAAAAATTCATGAGTCAGCAAAACGAAAACAACCCGGATCAGCTCAACGGCGATGGGGGCGGCATGGGCATCAACCCTGCAGTCATAGGATGGGGAGTAGCAGCACTTGCCTTCGCGATATTTAGCGTGACGTTCAACACATCCGCCTTGGTACTGGGTGCAGGCTGGCTCGCCAAATGCGGAGCCGTGTTGGTTGGCGCGGTGCTGGGATGGATCGGCGCACTGCTGGGCGACGCTATCCGTAAGTTTGCCCACCCCGATAGCGTCTTCACCAGCGGTGGAATGCTCAGCCTGATATGGATCAAGGTCTTCTGGGCGATTGGACCTCAGGTGATTGGGTTAGGAGTGGGCGTGATGCTCGGCTGCGCAATAGTGCTTCGTTGAGGAACCCCAATGCCCAACCTATTTCCTTTCTTTCTTGCCGGAACGCTCCTAGCCCTTACTGGCTGCTCCGATGAAAACTCACGAGCCAAAGGGGAATTTCTCTCTAGCTGCCTGCGGGTAGGCGCTCCCAAATCCATTTGCACCTGCGTGTACCAAAAGCTTGAGGCTAAACACTACTCTCCACAGGAGCTGCGCTCGCCTTCTCCGAGACTAATGCAAGAAATAACAGCCATGACCCGGGCTTGTCGACAATAGTGAACCGATAAGGTTCTACAACAGCCGAGCCCCTTAAGTGGGGTTCTCGGCTTTTGTTTGCGGTTTTTTTGTTTTCAACAATGCCATCCATGAGACACCCATTTTGGAACTCATTGGTTGGTGCATGCGAGTCTCTCCACTAAAAGGTACCGGTAAAGGCTATCCCCCTCGACACCGGCTAAAGCTCGCCCAGTAGCAACCTCGAGCTTACACGTCCCGCTATAGACCCCGTGCTTCGACCTTAATAAGAATCCAGCCCAAGACCTCGCTTTCTAACCAACCGACACATCTTTTCCCTAACGGAATCGGTTTGGGAAAAACGTTCAATGCAATGTACTTATAGACGGTAGACCGACCCAACCCGGTCATCTTCATCACTTCCTTCAGGCGAATAATTTTCATAATCAGGGTCCTCGTATACGTCCAAAGCATCAACCAAACGAGTTTTGTTTCTACATAACAAAAACAAGTGTTGAAGATCGTCCAGAATACGCTATACGCATTGGAGAGATCGCAGACACTCAATCTAAGTTGCAGTGAAATTATTTGAAATCCCACGCGTTAAACTGGATCAGTCAACAAAGCGCCTAAGGGCGCAACCGAATCAAGGTCTCTACGCAGGACATACAACCGGACGAGCCAACCAATCACTAAATTCAATGCACACACTGAATACTACAAACATGAGTAGGAAGGTCATTTTTTGCGAGGCTGTACCCTATATTCCGAGCGCCATCTCGTACCTTAGAGTACTCCTTGCATAGGTAGAGCATTGCATTAACAACCTCCTTGTATCCATGGCCGTTGATAATGCTGTACTGCCCATTCCGGCTAAAACTTACTAGCCCTTTATACGTCGAAAGATCTATCTTCAACGCAGCCGACCAAGCTCCTTGGATACATCTTGCGAGGTTATCCTCATCAGAATTGTATTTCCCAAGACTGCGAAATGCATTTCGATTGACCACCAGCATGACGTGGTAATGGGGGCGATTATTTATTGGCCCGAATTCTCTCACCCAAACAAATCTCACATCTGTAGAATGCGCACTATATTTTTTTTTCCGCATACGTCCACGTTGATGTTTAATTTTAGACCTCAGCGATTTTATAAACCTAGTCATAGCTTCATTTCCAGGAATTTGCTCTTTAGAAAACTTCTGAGGAAACCGCAGGTCTAGTCTAACCACAAATAAGTTACGATAATCTCTCATAGCATACCTAAGCACTCCCTCAACTATCTCAACATAGCTGAAGATACTTGGACTATTTATCTTACTTACGACTTCCACCTCACTCACCGGACTCTCCTCCAGAATATATATAAGCTATATGCACTGCAAAACTATGCGCAGGCCACAGTAGGGCTGATCACACCACATGTATCATTTGACGCTACCCACCTAAAACCCACCTCATCTACCAATTTCAAATGCATAACGTAAACTTAGGCATCGTGATGCTCAGCCGTAATGAAGCACACCTGCTTGCAACATACAGGCTAAACAATATATTAATTGATATAGTACGACGGGTAGTATTAAGCGGAAAAACATTTAGCAATCCACACCCCACTGCTAAGACACGTACTCCCTGGATCACAAGGCACAGCAACAAAAAAACTAGTATCTAGTTAACTCCGATTTATTATCTCCAGGTGCAAACCAGTGGTTACCGCTCCTCCACGCAATTTTAGAATTCGGCTCCGGTTTCTTCACAAACAGTGAGTGAGAAGAGCGAGAGTGCATCACAAACTTTTTGAGTTAACGCCCCGTGCACACTTTCCTGATTTGATGATGACTAAGCTACCAGAAGGAAAATGTTTTGACGCAAATCTGGAACCGTTACACGTGATTACAACGCAATTACATATCTACCTGGCCCAATATTCTGCGATCGACTCTCCACAACCTATGGTAAGGCCAACCGTTCGCCGAGATGTGCTGCTCGTATAATTTTCCATTAGTATCCTACACACTGGTGATTTATCAGTCTGACTGCCCGTTGACTCTATTTGAGCGGCGCTGACTGCTCCTATCTTTATGAACATAGTGTCGCCTCGCAGACCGCATCAGGCCGAGCGGCGCGGGTCACGCTACAGGTATGTCTTTGATTTGCGCTTGGGCCAGCGCAGGATAAGATGAGACCGATATTTTCAGCAATCAGGTGGGTGGCAGAATGACCGAGGAACTACGAAATTTACGAGCACCGTTCTCTTTAGAAGAGGCTATGGAGGAGCTCGGCGTTTTACGAACTGAATTTATCGATTTCGTACGATGGGCAGATTTGGATTTAATTATCCCTATCCCAGGAGGCGTCAAAGTCAGAATTTTTTATAAATATCAATTGCTATCCTTTATGAAGCCTACGTGCCCCTCAATAGAATTCACTGGCCAAGTTGACTATTTACACGTACACGAATCAGTGTTGAGAAAAACCGTATTAGGAGGTAAACATAGGCTATCTAAATTTGAAGCGATCACCTTTAGCTCCGGCAAGACCTTCTCCGCAAAGGAGCTCCACCAAGAGATATCCATACGCGCCACGGAGATAGCTCAAACCCAAAAGCTCACACCCTGGGAAGAAATTAATTCCAACATGCAACTTCACAAATTGATGGAAAGTGCAAACTGCGAGAAATGGTTTAGTATTACAAAAAACAAATTAATTGATCTTTACTCCGAATCAACAACAGAGCCTACGCTGGTTACTAGCCTGGACTTCGAAGGTCCCGATACCGCTCAGATTGAGCATGTCGATATAAAGAGCTCAGATTTTCTTTTTTTTCCGAACATGATTTACGAGCTGAAAGATATTATTATGAACCTTCCCCAAAACACCGAACAGCTCATAAAACTTAGCCAAATTGAGATATTGAATGAAGCTGCAAAATTATACAAATCTGAGATTAGCGAAATCAAAACTCTCACTAAGTACTGGCAGGAAAAAAACGAATCATCACAACTTATCAACTACCTTCGCAAAGCACTGAACAAAAATGACAGAACATTGAAAGCCTGCATTCAAGTTCTAATAAATGATGAGCGCTTGTTTAGCGACGCAATGCCAGAAACCGAACCAAGAAACACCATATATCCTGAAAGTTACTCTTACGCGCTAAGGCTCTTGAATGAAGCACGCGACCCAGCAACGGTTGCTTTAGATGATTTTGACTTAAGCCCCTCTGACCAAGCGCGTGCAACGCTCATCAAGCTCGGCTTCAAACCCGGAGTAGCGCAACATCTTAAAGTAATTATCAATGGAGAGTGATCTCGACTCAGCAATACCCGTAACCAGCTCCTCCCGCATTGAAGATCACACCTTGAGTTCCCTTGCCATAAACTTGCGTAGTTAAATACCCTCTTGATGCAAGGAGCTCAAAAGCGGCAGCAAACCGACCGTCTTTCCGCAAAACATTTGGGCATGCTTGCCTGACGTAGTTTTTACGATAACAATACTGGGCAGTGTTATTGAATCGCGACAGAAACCACTTATATAAAAGCTGAGCGTCATCTTCGCCCGTAGATCGTTCGGAGAATATCTGCAGAAACTGATCAACGTGCCAAAAACAAAGTCGGCAGGAAAAATCCAGGGTTTCGACAGAAATACCCCCACTCCGCCCCTCAAAGAAATGAAGTAAAGCTGATATCCGCGCTATATTTTCAGGAGTCCTTGCAGCCAAGTCTGAAAAATCAGTAAATCGCCCACCCATTCGTGACTCTTCTACAACCGCATTTTTAATGGCAATCCATCGCCTATGAGCTTCAGGAGAAAACTTAACCATAGAGCGATCGATCCCACAAATGCTCATACGCAGGAAACGGCGCAAGTACACATGAAATTGTTCTAGGTTTTGCCAATCGAGCTCCTGATCATCTTCATACTGCGCGACAGCGCTCGGTGGAACCTCTAACACTAGGCATCGTGCAAAAAATCCAGACTCTCGGGCCAAGGATCCGTATCGGCTGATAAAAGACTCGAATACTCCAGGCTGACTCATGATTAGGATCGAGATCCTGACATCTTCTAACACGAAGCTATCCGTGGTTTTACGGTCAACTGTTACCCTGTCACCGCTCCAAAGTTGGTTGAGTGCCGGCATATTTTTCATGGAATGTTGCGAAAGAATGATGCCTCCCTCACTTGTTACCAACCATGCACTATGTCCACCACCGCCTAAAGACGCCAGTAACGCTTCAGGAGTGGCATCTTCAAAAATCATCCTGAACGGTTTAGGGCGCGCTGGAATATTTTGATCGTGAGCTATTAGCAGTTGAATAAAATCATCGTTAGCCAGCATCTTCCTATTCTTTTTGATAAGTTCTTGGCGATTCAGTGACCAAATTTCGAATCTGGCTTTATAATTCGTCATCTCTTCAATGTACGCTCGGCCCTGACGGACCTCGTACTCCTCGATAGATTTTTTGAAAAGATTTATCGTCCTATTTTTTCCTCCTCCCGATGGAACAGTGATCAATGCGTTTAATGAGACGGGCAACGCGGTACCGGAAGGCATTTCAACATCTGCTATTTCCTGTAGTACTGCCGCTATAGTACTTAGCGCTGTAAGACAAACGAACGGCAATGGCAGCTTTAGGTTGTTTGCACATTCCCAAACCGCCGAATTAAAACACGGATGCGCATCCGACAGCATCGGGTATACCGAACCACGAATGGGTAAAATTGAATAATACGTTGAGTTATACATTGGTTTCCCTATGGATTTAGCCGGGAGGTAGCAGGCAGGGGAAAAATATCATCGAGCTACTTCATGGCAGGGAATTTGGAACGGTTACAGACAATTACATACCCATTACAGATGCGTACGTGCCCCATTGGTGCCCTAACCATTGCTAACCTGCTACAAATAGCGAAAATAGCTGCTACAAGGCCTGTCTAGTCGAGCGAAGAGCGATTTTACAACGCTGCGTAAGGCCGAAATTGACCCGGCCTTACGTTATTTTTCACCCTATTACTAGACTGTTCAGCCCCTTCGGACTCGCGGCGTCTAGAATATTCGGTGGAGTCGGAAAATCTGTCAGTCCCTCAGAGGGTGTCACCAATAACCAATTGATGTTGAGTTTGCCGAGAGTAAGATCCGGTAAATCATGGAAGAAGGATAACGCGCTATGGGCGAGGCAAAACAACGGAAATTAAAGGCCACTATTGGTCTTACTAGCCCAACTTCTGGAGATGCTAATTGGAGCTTGTCGAACGCACGCAAAGCTCAGGAGCTTGAGTCTTGGTTTCAAAAGCATGGTATCGATCCAACTCAACCAGGGTTTCATGACTCTCCTGCGTTTCTAAAGGCAGAAGCCCAAGACTCGACGGCCCTGAACCAGGTCGCTCGCTTGGTAGAGGCGAGGAGCTATTCTGCCGAAGAACTGCTGCAGGCTGAACGCAAGATCCAGATTGCAGCTGAAGTATTGGCTCATCATGTTGCACAGGATGGTCGGCGTGGGCTTTGCGTTGTAGCTTCGGGCATTCTGTCCAGAATCCTCGACGAGCTAGGCGTGTGGAACTACACCGCTAAAAGCAGCCTGACGATCCGTTTCCCTCCAGAAATCTCAACGACGCCCCAACACTTCTACAGCATCGACATAGGGGACTTCGTTGCGGCACATGCTGTAGTGGTCGCACCACCCTTTTTTGTGGTCGACGTGACCATCAAACATCAGGGATACAGCAAAGCAGCCATGGCCGAATGTCTGCCGTCGATGGTCTGTTCGAAGGGATTTGATCCCTACAGCATGCAAGCGCATGAGATTATTTCCCCTCTCGCCTCCTCTCAGCTCAAACGACAAGGCTTTCCGAGTGCAAAAAACTATCTAGAGCGTGAGAGAGGAATCCTCGATCTAATGAGACAGTTGCCCTCCAGAGAAGTACATCTTGAGGGTTGCCGACTGGGCTATGGCATCGTTGCGATTGGCGGATATCAAGAACGCCTCGGCGAAATCCAAGGCCCAAATGCCATGATCAATGGATTCACTGCGCTGCAGATTTTCGAGAGCGACATACTACCGAGACTGCCTAGGTAGCTTATAAGCGTAAGGGCCGGCTGCGGTACTTTTCGGCCGGCCTGCATTAATAAAAATTAACTAGCTGTCCATCAGTTGCTATCTAGCCGCCCTAGCTCATACCTGCTCTACGTCGTTCATAGCCAACTGAACTCGCTTCTGCCGATTGGCAAGTACACCGATAACCTGGTTCTAGTCGATGAAGCTAGTGCTCGTTCCCAGAAATTTTAGGCGGGTTTGTTCTGCCTCTATTGATCGCCAGCAGATCTCGCTTAGCAAGCAAGTGAATCCTGAATCAGGCGCGGGAAAAACCTACTCCCGAATTGCCGCTGTTATCTGCTCGTTCCTTAACCGGTGTCGTTCATTGGATCGCTCCATCGATTAGCAGTGGGGATATGGGGACAGATTTATTTTCCGACCTCTAAACCTACGCTTGCGGCCAGGAGCGGTCGTTTATCCACTAGCTGCTACTGGATGAGCTTCCAATTTAAGAACGCAAAAACATCTACGCAGGTCATTTCAAAACTTTATGCGGTTCCACTCAATCGCACGGCTTCGCCAGTGCTCTTCAATAGCCTGCGAGAAGTCTGCGCGCACCAATTTTCCTCGAGCGCGCAGCCAGACGCCGTCATCGCTGCGCACGACGACACCTTCCATAGGTCCATCTCGATAATGGCTTGGTTGGGATTCGAGAAACGCCTCCAGGCGTGCGCAGGTGACACGCCCACGGAACAGGCACGGAACCACCGCAACACCGAGCCTTCCAGCGAGCGTATCACGCTCCGCCACGCTCCAGAAACGCCCCACGCTGCGGTCATACACATCGAAAAGCAGCCACCAGTCCGGCAGACAGCCGTAGTCCAACGAGTGGCGGGCCGCACACCATTCGCCGAAGAGGATGAGGTCGATGTTGCCACTCAACACATCGAACAAGTGGTCTTCATGCTGACGCAACCACTGTCGCAAGCGATCGAACTGACCTGAAAAAGGCGGGACAAGATAAGTCCCCCGATTCTGTACCCGTATTGCCCCTTGTGAGTCGATGGAAATGCCCAGGTTGGCGCCATCGAGCTTCTCCTCCACCGTTACCTCTCCCCCCAGCAGTTCATGTAGCGCCTGAGCGGAAATCAGCTTGTCGTCGCGCGGCAGTTTGGTACCCGCAGCGCTGAAAAGATGGGGGGTGGAGGGGAAACGGAAAAAATCACTCATGCCTTTATCTTTCGTGCCTTCTTGCTCGTCCACCTGGGACGCAGCCACTCGTGCTCGATCAGGTGTTCGGTGTGCACCTGCGCCTCGTCCAGCGCCGCTGCACAGTCGAGCCAATCGGTATCACAGGCATTGACCAACTTGCAGTCATGATTGTTCGCCTTGGACGCCAACACGGCGGCCACCATCTTTCGATCTTCCAGATCGCTGATGGCCGCGCTCAGTTCATCGGGCAAGAGGGCGTGCCCATTAGCATCGACTTCGATACCGACCCAATCTACCTGACCATAATCACGCTTACGCATCATTACAAGCCAACCGTAGTCCTGTTCAGTCAATTTGTTGCTGTATTCGGTACACATATGCCAGCCCCAATCGAGCACTACACGGCGCTCGACGTCCTTTTCGAGCGCATGCACCCATGCCAGCACCTTGTCACGATACTGCTTTTCTTGGACCGGCGTGGCGTTCTCGTCGAAGAGCGAACACTCGTCCGCAGCACTGGCTACGATCAATACATTGGTGTCGACGACCCTGGTGTCAGCCATTTGCACGCTCCTGCATGCGCTTGGCACGCGCCATCGCTTGCTGGCGAGCTTCACCCACGCTGTCACCGAAGAAATGCTCAGGCCAATTGCCAACGACGCCGAATTCATCGACCTCCAACGTCTGCAAGAGTGCTTGTGCGCCCTTGCGCTTGACGAAGTACATCGAGACATCGCGCTGTTTTGCGGTGCCCCTGGCGATGAGCGTCTGCATTCGTCGGAACAGGTGTTCCGAATGGGTCTCGACGATGAACTGAACATTGCGCTCCTTGCTGACGGAAACGAACAACTCGGCAAGGATCGACTGGGCCAAGGGGTGCAGGTGAATCTCGGGCTCTTCCAAGATTACGGTGCTACCCACAGGGGCGAAATAGGCGACGACCAACACAGGCAGTACCTGCGAAACACCTATGCCTACGTCCCTTAGATTAGAGGCCACACCATCGCGGTGGATGATCAACTCATAACGATTGGAGCGCCCCTGCTGCCGGACCTCCAACTGCTCGGCTACCTTCATGCGTTTGAGCCATTTGGAAACGCCCTCGACTACGTAGTTCTGCTCCTCCGAACGCAACAACGCGCTCGCCAGCAAAGCGCCGATGGCGTTGCTGCCATCGCTGCCGACGTCACCTGGTTTGCTTTTGTTCCAAGCGTAGTCACGTTCGGGTTTGCGCCGTAGAGGCCCAAGGTAGCTGATACCTTCCAGTTCGCGGCGGATGGACAGGCTAAGGTCCTCTACCAAGGCTCCATCCTGATCGAGTTCGGCAATGGCATCGGCAGAAAAAGAGATGGACCGTTCAGGCGCATAATTTCGCCCTTTGAAGCGGGGTTGAACTTCGTCATCGACAAATATCGAGAAAGCACCACGGTCCCTACGCACCGCACGAAACTCGCGGGCGTCGGTGTTCAGCTTCATCTGCTGGACCGCGACACTGCCACTGGAGGTCTTTCCATAGGACGTTTCCAGAGAGCCCGTCTTCACCCGGGAGTCATCGAAGCGGTTAAAGTCGAAGCCAATTGAAAACTGCCTGGGTGAATCGGCGCCATGCTTGAGAACGCTATCGAAATCACCGAAGCTGAAAAGATCGTTGACCTCATCACCACCCAGATTCAGGTGAATGGTGCGATCAGGAGAGCGGACGGTTTGCTTGAGCAACAACAGGCTTTGCAACAATGAAGACTTGCCAGAGGAATTGGTACCCAACAACATGGTCACAGGCGCCAAACCAATTTCCCCTGTGTCTTTCCATGCCTTGAAGTTGGTCAATCGCAGCGATTTGAACACGTATCTCTCCTTGATGCAGACGCAGAATTAGTAGGGCGATGAGCCGATTGCGCGCGACGTTAACATCCGAGCAATACCTTGAATACCCCAACTAAGGGCGCTTGGCGTTCAGCCGAATGCCATTTGTTCAATATCATTGATGACTACGCCGGTGCCTAGCAAAGGCAAAATCCAAGGCTGTCAGTACCGCAAACCGCGCCCCCTAAACCATCATCTGCGCGCAGACCGATCCATGTGCCGGATCTACGAACAGGGGAATGAATGCGAACACGAACAAACCTGGCTTCGGATTGAGCACAGCCGAAAGCTGAGCTAGATATTAATGCGAAGGAAAGCGGCAAATCAGGCACAAGACAATTCGGTGCCAAACATCGCTAACGCGGCCCCAAATCCACCGCACGTATAAAAAATTCCGGTGGGGCAAAAAGTGGGGCAAAAATACGACGCAACACAAATCACTCGCCCATAAAAAAATCCAGCCACCGCTAAGTGACTGGATTTCTTGAAGAATAATGGTCGGGACGGAGTGATTCGAACACTCGACCCCTAGCACCCCATGCTAGTGCGCTACCGGACTGCGCTACGCCCCGACGGTACAACTTTATTGCTTCCCAACCGCCCGAAAGCGGGATGGACTATACACTAAGCTTTTGAAATGTGGAAGTTTTCTAGCGAACTCTATTATTTGCGCAACACCAACAAGACCTCTTCCAACTCTACAATCATCTGGCGGATCAGCTGCTTGTACTGAGTAGTGTCGTCCTTAGCTTCATCTCCAGACAACCGCTGCCGCGCCCCTCCGATTGTGAAGCCTTGCTCGTACAAAAGAGCCCGAATCTGCCGAATCATCAGCACATCCTGACGCTGATAGTACCGGCGATTACCGCGTCGCTTTATCGGGTTGAGCTGAGTAAATTCCTGCTCCCAGTAACGCAACACATGCGGCTTTACCGCACACAGCTCGCTCACTTCACCAATAGTGAAGTAGCGCTTGCCGGGTATGGGCGGTAACTCGTCGTTATGACTTGGTTCCAGCATAAGCCTCAACTCTGGCTTTTAATTTTTGCCCGGGGCGGAATGTGACCACGCGTCTTGCCGTGATTGGGATTTCTTCCCCTGTTTTCGGGTTCCTGCCAGGTCGCTGACGCTTATCGCGCAAGTCGAAATTGCCGAAACCGGACAATTTCACTTGCTCATTAAGCTCTAGCGCCTGACGGATTTCCTCGAAAAACAGCTCCACCAATTCCTTGGCTTCCCGTTTATTCAGGCCTAGCTCTTCGTACAGACGTTCGGCCATTTCAGCTTTCGTCAGAGCCCCCATACGCTACTTCCTTAACGTGGCGTTGAACCTTTCTTCAAGCGAGGCGAGGATATTCTGAGTTGTAGTGCTCACCTCTTCATCATTAAGAGTGCGCGATGGATGTTGCCAGGTCAAGCCGACGGCCAAGCTTTTTCTATGCGGATCAATACCTTTACCGTGATACACATCAAATAGCTTGAGGTCCGTCAGATACTCGCCCGCCGCCTCGCGAATTGCGCCGAGTACCGCATCGGCAGCGATGCTTTGGTCAACCAAAAGTGCCAGATCGCGGCGCACTTCAGGGAACCTCGAAAGCTCGTGGAATTTGGGCAAAAGGCCCTGCGCAACTTCAGCCAACACCAGCTCGAACAGGAAAAGCGCTTGATCAATGCCGAGGGTTTTCGCCAACTCAGGATGAAGCGCACCGACATAACCAACCAATTGGCCATCTCGCTCAACTCGCGCGGTCTGGCCTGGATGCAGCGCCGGATGCTCGCCCGCAACAAAACTGAACGCACGTTGCGCGCCCGAGAAGCCCAGCAGTGCTTCAACGTCAGCTTTCACATCATAGAAATCGACCGTATCACGACCGTGGGCCCACCCTTCGGCCAGACGCGAGCCGCAAATTACGCCAGACAACATGGCCTCTTGCCTCAAGCCGTCAAGCTGCCCCACGAAACGCAAGCCACTTTCGAACAAACGGACACGTGTTTGCTGACGATTCAGGTTGTGCTGAACAGCTTTGACCAAACCTGGCCACAGCGAGGAACGCATTGCTGCCATATCCGAAGAGATGGGGTTGGCCAACATCAGAGGCTCTACGCCGGGAGTGAACAATGCGAACTGCTGAGGATCGATGAAGCTGTAGGTGATCGCTTCCTGATAACCGCGAGCCACTAACAACCGACGCAGCGCCGGCAGTTCGGCTCTTGCCTCGGCTTTAGGTTGTGGCGCCAGGCGCGCTTGCGGGTAGCGAACCGGAAGACGGTTGTAACCATACAGACGCCCCAACTCTTCGATCAGGTCAACTTCGAGACTAATGTCGAAACGATGACTCGGAACGACTACGGACCACTGCCCCGCTGCTGAATTGCTCACCTGCAAGCCCAACGCCGTCAGCAGGCGCTCGATCTCGCCGGCATCCATTTCCATGCCAAGCATCTGATTCACGCGCTCAGCACGAAGCGTGACGCTTGCCGTAGTTGGCAATTGTTCGCTGCTGACAACCTCGATGATCGGGCCTGGCTCCCCGCCGACTATCTCAAGCAGCAGACCCGTAGCGCGCTCCATCGCCTCACGGGCAAGGTTCCAATCGACGCCGCGCTCAAAGCGATGCGAGGCATCGGTGTGCAAACCATAGGACCGCGCCTTACCGGCAACGGCGATCGTGTCGAAGAACGCGCTCTCCAGGAACAGATCGCGCGTACTGGTTGCGACGCCACTGTGCTCGCCACCCATAACACCAGCAATCGCCAACGCGCGCTCGTGATCGGCAATGACTAGAGTGTCAGCTCGCAGCGTTACTTCCTGACCGTCCAGAAGAACCAGCTTTTCGCCCTCCTCGGCCATACGTACCCGAATTCCGCCCTGGAGCTCGTTCAAATCGAACGCGTGCATCGGCTGTCCGAGTTCCAACATCACGTAGTTTGTGATGTCTACGGCAGCATCAATGCTGCGAACATCGGAGCGACGCAGGCGCTCAACCATCCAGAGCGGCGTCGGCTTGCTCAGGTCAACATTTCGGATAACGCGGCCGAGGTACCGCGGACAGGCTTTTACAGCAGAAACCTCGACGGGGATCGTCTGTTCGTGAACAGCTGAAACAGGCGCGACTGCAGGACGACTGACGGGTGTGTCGTACAACGCGCCGACTTCCCGCGCCAATCCGGCAAGCGACAAGCAGTCGCCGCGGTTGGGCGTGAGATCGACTTCTATACTGGCGTCGTCCAAACCGAGGTAGGCGCGCACGTCTTGGCCAACCGGCGCATCAGCTGCCAGCTCCATCAGACCGCTGCTGTCATCGCTGATTTGCAACTCAGAAGCAGAGCAGAGCATGCCGTAAGACTCGACGCCTCGCAGCTTGGCTTTTTTGATTTTGAAATCTTTCGGCAGCTCGGCGCCAATCATGGCGAAAGGCACTTTCAGTCCTGCTCGCACATTAGGCGCGCCACACACGACTTGAAACGTCTCTGCGCCATTGCTGACCTGGCAGACGCGAAGCTTGTCAGCGTCTGGATGCTGCTCGGCGCTAAGGACCTCGCCAACCACAACACCACTAAATACGCCGGCGACCAACGAAACGCTGTCGACCTCAAGCCCGGCCATGGATAGACGCGCTACTAACTCATCACGGGAAACCGACGGATTTACCCAACTACGCAGCCACTGTTCGCTGAATTTCATTCTGCTCTTCTCCTAGAAAACGTTAACGGGCAAGCGACCTAGCGAAATTGCGCGAGGAATCGCAGGTCGTTGTCGAAGAACAGACGCAAGTCGTTAACGCCATAACGCAGCATGGCCAGACGTTCAACACCCATACCAAACGCGAAGCCCTGATATTTCTCGGGGTCGATGCCGGACATGCGCAACACATTCGGGTGAACCATGCCGCAGCCCATAACCTCGAGCCAGCCGGTTTGTTTACACACACGGCAACCTTTACCGCTGCACATCACGCATTGCATGTCGACTTCAGCGGATGGCTCGGTGAACGGGAAGAAAGAGGGACGGAAACGCACGCCCAAGTCTTTCTCGAAAAACACTCGCAGGAACTCTTCGATCGTACCTTTCAGGTCGGCGAAGCTAATGTCCTGATCGACCAGCAGCCCTTCAACCTGGTGGAACATCGGCGAGTGCGTGATATCGGAGTCGCAACGGTAAACGCGGCCTGGGCAGACGATGCGAATTGGTGGCTGCTGGGATTCCATGGTGCGCACCTGGACAGGAGAGGTGTGAGTGCGCAGCAACATGTTGGCGTTGAAGTAGAAGGTGTCATGCATTGCCCGCGCCGGGTGATGGCCGGGAATGTTGAGCGCCTCGAAATTATGGTAGTCGTCTTCGACCTCAGGACCTTCGGCAATGCCATAGCCAATATGGGTGAAGAATTGCTCAATGCGCTCAAGCGTGCGCGTGACAGGGTGTAGCCCTCCAGAGGACTGACCGCGGCCTGGCAAAGTTACGTCGATAAATTCGGCTGCAAGCTTGGCGCTCAGCGCGGCTTGCTCGAGCAAATCCTTGCGACTGTTGAGCGAGTCTTGAACGCGATCCTTGGCGGCGTTGATCAGCGCACCGACCTTGGGACGATCCTCTGCAGACATATTCCCCAGGCTTTTCATCACCTGAGTCAATTCGCCTTTCTTGCCGAGATACAAAACCCGGATCTGCTCCAGGGCATTGACGTCTTCTGCGCGCTGAACGGCCTCTAGTGCTTGAGAGACCAGCGCATCCAGGTTTTCCATTTACAGACTCCAGATACGAAATAGGGGAAGAGCTTAAAGGCTCTTCCCCTATTGGTGACGTTTAGCACCGGGCGAGCCCGGTGATTGTCGGGGACTTAAGCCAGAACGGCTTTCGCTTTCTCGACAATCGCAGCAAACGCCGCTTTTTCGTTCACTGCCAGATCAGCCAAAACCTTACGGTCGATCTCAATCGCTGCCTTTTTCAAGCCAGCGATGAAACGGCTGTAGGACAAACCGTTGATGCGGGCGCCAGCGTTGATACGGGCGATCCACAGAGCACGGAATTGACGTTTTTTCTGACGACGGTCGCGGTAGGCGTATTGGCCTGCCTTGATTACCGCTTGCTTGGCAACGCGGAACACGCGTGAGCGTGCGCCATAGTAGCCTTTAGCGAGTTTCAGAATTTTTTTGTGACGACGGCGAGCAACAACGCCACGCTTAACACGAGCCATGAGTAACTTCCTCTAATTCTTGACCGAAATTAACGAACGCGCAGCATGCGCGCGACCTTTGCCACGTCAGACGGATGCACCATGGTGCTGCCGCGCAGATGACGCTTACGCTTGGTCGACATTTTGGTCAGGATGTGGCTCTTGAAAGCGTGCTTGTGCTTGAAACCGGTAGCGGTTTTCAAGAAACGTTTAGCTGCACCGCTTTTAGTTTTCATTTTTGGCATGTTCGGATACTCCGCATTCAGTTGATAAACATAACCGCAAGGCCTGCCGTGCCCTGGTGGTTATTTCTTCTTTTTGGGGGCGATGACCATGATAAGTTGGCGTCCTTCCATCTTCGGGTGCTGCTCAACGGTGCCGTATTCAGCGAGGTCACCTTCAACCCGCTTCAACAACTCCATGCCCAGCTCCTGATGCGCCATCTCACGACCGCGGAATCGCAATGAAACCTTGGCCCTGTCCCCATCACTAAGGAAACGTACCAGGTTGCGTAGTTTTACCTGGTAATCCCCTTCTTCCGTCCCTGGACGAAACTTGATTTCTTTAACCTGAATCTGCTTCTGGTTTTTCTTCGCTGCGGCAATCTGCTTCTTCTTTTCGAAGATCGATTTGCCGTAATCCATTACGCGGCAGACGGGTGGAACCGCATCAGCGGAAATCTCTACCAGGTCCAGCTTGGATTCTTCAGCGATTCTAAGCGCTTCATCAATCGAGACGATGCCAATTTGCTCGCCGTCAGCGCCAATTAACCGAACCTCGCGTGCCGAGATATTCTCGTTGATCGGGGCTTTCGGTGCAGCTCGTTTATCTTGTCTCATTTCACGCTTAATAATAATTACTCCGAATCTTGGCGACCACGCCGGGAAACCGCTTGCGTAAGAAATGCTGCGAATTGGGCGACTGGCATGGAGCCCAGATCAGCGCCTTCTCGCGTACGCACAGCGACAGTTTGCGTTTCAACTTCCCGATCTCCGATAACTAAGAGATAAGGAACCTTGAGCAAAGTATGCTCGCGGATTTTAAAGCCGATTTTTTCGTTTCTCAAGTCAGACTTGGCACGGAACCCGCTTTGATGGAGCGTTTTTTCAACCTCAAGCGCAAAATCACCCTGTTTGTCAGTGATATTCAAAATTACAGCTTGCGTTGGAGCCAGCCAAGCCGGGAATGCACCCTCATAGTGCTCGATCAACATCCCGATAAAGCGCTCGAATGAACCCAGGATCGCCCGGTGAAGCATAACCGGGTGTTTGCGACTGTTGTCTTCGCTCACGAACTCGGCACCAAGGCGAACCGGCAAATTGAAATCAAGCTGTAAGGTGCCACATTGCCAAACGCGCCCAAGGCAGTCTTTCAGCGAAAACTCGATTTTCGGGCCGTAGAACGCCCCCTCACCCGGCTGCAAATCGTAAGGCAGTCCTGCACTTTCAAGAGCCGAGGCCAATGCTGACTCAGCGCGGTCCCACAGCTCATCCGAACCCACGCGTTTTTCCGGACGCGTCGACAGCTTGAGCTGGATATCGGTGAACCCAAAGTCTGCATAAACATCGAGCGTCAACTTAATGAACGCAGCAGATTCCGCCTGCATTTGCTCTTCAGTGCAGAAGATATGCGCATCGTCCTGGGTAAACGCTCGAACGCGCATGATGCCGTGCAGCGCACCCGAAGGCTCGTTGCGGTGGCAAGCGCCGAACTCTGCCAGACGCATCGGCAGCTCGCGGTAGCTTTTCAGCCCCTGATTAAACACCTGGACGTGGCACGGGCAGTTCATTGGCTTGATGGCGTAGTCACGACTTTCCGATTCGGTCGTGAACATATTTTCCGCGTAGTTCGCCCAATGCCCGGATTTCTCCCAGAGACTGCGATCAACAACCTGCGGCGTCTTGATTTCGAGGTAACCGTTCTCGCGCTGGACCTGGCGCATGTACTGCTCAAGCACTTGGTAAAGCGTCCAGCCGTTAGGATGCCAAAACACCATGCCTGGCGCTTCTTCCTGGGTGTGAAACAGGTTCAGGCGCTTACCAATCTTCCGGTGATCACGCTTTTCAGCTTCTTCGATACGTTGAACATATGCGGCCAACTGCTTCTTATCAGCCCAGGCTGTGCCATACACACGTTGCAATTGCTCGTTCTTCGCGTCGCCGCGCCAGTACGCACCGGACAATTTAGTCAGTTTGAATGCTTTAAGGAAACGCGTGTTCGGCACGTGCGGGCCGCGGCACATGTCGAGGTATTCCTGGTGGTAGTAGAGCCCCATTTCCTGGGTATCAGGCATGTCCTCAACCAACCGCAGTTTGTACTCTTCCCCGCGCGCGGTGAATTCGGCGATTACTTCGGCACGCGGGGTCATTTTCTTGACCACGTCGTATTCGGTATCGATCAGTTGGTGCATGCGCGCTTCGATTGCCGAAAGATCGTCGAGCGTAAAAGGACGCTCATAGGCGATGTCGTAATAGAAGCCTTCATCAATTACCGGACCGATCACCATACGGGCAGTCGGATACAGCTGCTTGACGGCATGCCCCACCAAATGCGCGCAAGAGTGGCGAATGATTTCGAGCCCCTCTTCGTCTTTCGGCGTGATGATCTGCAGGGCGGCGTCGCTGCTAATGAGGTCGCAGGCGTCGACCAGCGTGCCGTTGACCTTGCCGGCCACGGTGGCCTTCGCCAGTCCTGCACCAATGGATTGAGCAACCTCGGCTACGGAAACCGGGTGATCGAACGAACGCTGACTGCCGTCGGGAAGAGTAATAACAGGCATGGCGCTTCCTCTCCTAGTGGTGACCCCTACCAAAGGTCACATGGGTTGGGATGAGCCAGTACGCGATTCGGCGGTGTACCCGCCTCACAGTGGCAGGAGCCATAAGGCAACCTGACCGAACCGCAGTCACTGGGGATTTGTGGACGTTGGATGCTTTCAGAAAGCCGAAGCCCTGACAAGCGCCCAATAAAAAAGGGTCACCTAAGTGACCCTTTATGTTTGGTAGGCACGATTGGACTCGAACCAACGACCCCCACCATGTCAAGGTGGTGCTCTAACCAACTGAGCTACGTGCCTGCAATGGAGGCGCATTCTACGGAGACAGGTAAAAGAGTCAACTCTTTTCTCCCTAACTACCTGAATAAACGTATTTTTTACTGTTTACCAAGGCGTTTTATATTTTGCACGGAGGCTAGCCGGGCATTTTTAACTCAGGTAGGATCGCCCGGTTCGTAAAAAATATAAAACAGAGGTTGCAAGATGGCACACACTCCTTATCCGCAGTCTTACTACGCCGCATCGGCCAATGCCGCTCCCGCCAGACCCGAATTGGTAGGCGACGTAGAAACCGATGTCTGTGTAGTAGGTGCCGGATACACCGGCCTTTCAACTGCCCTCTTCCTCCTCGAACACGGTTTCAAAGTCACCATCGTCGAAGCCGCGAAAGTGGGTTTTGGCGCATCGGGCCGCAACGGCGGCCAGATCGTTAACAGTTACAGCCGCGACATCGATGTAATCGAGCGCACCGTCGGCGCCAAACAAGCTCAGCTCCTCGGCCAAATGGCCTTTGAAGGCGGCCGCATCATTCGCGAGCGCATCGCCACTTACAACATTCAATGCGACTTGAAAGACGGCGGTGTTTTCGCTGCCATCACCAAAAAGCAGATGGGTCATCTGGAATCGCAGAAGAAGCTGTGGGAGCGCTACGGCCATACCCAGCTTGAGCTGATGGACGGCGCGCGCATCCGCGAAGTGGTAAATACCGAGAACTATATCGGCGGCATGCTCGACATGAGCGGCGGCCACATCCACCCGCTAAACCTGGCGCTCGGCGAAGCAGCTGCGGTCGAATCCCTAGGCGGCATCATTTATGAACAAACCCCTGCCACCCGCATTGAGCGCGGCGCCAACCCAGTGGTGCACACGCCACAAGGTCGAGTGAAGGCTAAGTTCATTGTGGTTGCGGGCAACGCTTATCTTGGCAATCTGGTCCCCGAGTTGTCGGCGAAGTCGATGCCTTGCGGCACGCAAGTCCTTACCACGGAACCCTTGAGCGATGAAGTTGCCAAGAGCCTGCTTCCGCAGGACTACTGCGTTGAAGACTGCAACTACCTGCTCGACTACTACCGCCTCAGTGGCGACAAGCGCCTGATCTTCGGCGGCGGCGTGGTATACGGCGCTCGTGACCCGGCCAACATCGAAGCCATCATTCGACCCAAGCTGATCAAAACCTTCCCACAGCTTAAAGACGTGAAGATTGATTACGCCTGGACAGGCAACTTCCTGCTAACCCTGTCGCGCCTTCCTCAAGTTGGCCGCCTCGGCGACAACATCTATTACTCCCAGGGTTGCAGCGGCCACGGCGTTACCTACACCCACCTGGCCGGCAAGATTTTGGCCGAGTCACTGCGGGGTCAAGCCGAACGCTTCGACGCATTCGCCGGACTTCCTCATTATCCGTTCCCGGGCGGCGAGCTGATGCGCGTGCCCTTCACCGCCATGGGCGCCTGGTATTACAGCTTGCGCGACAAACTGGGCTTTTAACTCAGCACAACAAAGAACGGCGCCTATCAGGGCGCCGTTTTTTTGCGTCGCGTATTTCAGTGCCGCGCCCCTTTCAACGCTTCATACGCGTTGGTGGCTGCCAGCTTCTGCCCGGCCTGCTCAAGCTGCGATGCGGCATTCGTCCAGCGCTGACGATCCACATTTGCCGGCAGCTGTGCCGGCGCCTGAGTCAGAATTGCCCAGTTGCCGGCTTCGCTCCAAGCCGACTGAAAGCTTTTAAAACTCATCAAAAAACGGCGATTCATGCCGGATCGCAGCAACAAGCGCTGCTTGACCCGGTCATACCCCACCACCACGGCATAACGGGGCGACGAAACAAAGCTGCCGTCATCTATACGAACCAACACCGGAAACCCGGCAGAGACTTGCTCCAGTAAATCGGCCAAGCCGGGCGATAGCGGATACACCAGCAACCCATACCCATTAACCAGACGAGTCAAATTCTTCTCGACCGCTGATTCCTGGCCGGGCAAGTGCATTTTCTTCGCCACTAAACCAGGCGTGGTGACGACACCTTGCTGCGACAGCATTTCTGCCACCGCGCCCGGCACACCCTCGAATGCGGTTTCAGCGAAAAACGGCACAGCGTTCAGCTCAACCCGCTCCGGCAATGCGCGCACTTGCGGCGCGATAGCCACGCGAGAGGCGCAACTGGCTACCAGCAGCAACGCGCAACTTGCTAATAGTAAGAGACGCAATTTCGCCACTTGCGCAGCTCCTATTTAAGTAAAGAAAGACCAGAGCATACCGTGCCGACAACCAGCGCACCGAATCGCAGGCAAAGAAAAGCCCGGCCTAAGCCGGGCTTTTCTGAAACACCGTGCTAATTACTTAGCTTGGGCTTCAACTTCAGCTTCTACGCGACGGTTAACAGCGCGGCCAGCTTCGGTAGCGTTGTCAGCAACCGGCTTGGACTCGCCGTAGCCAACAGCGTTAACGCGCTCGCCACCTACACCGTACTGGTTAACCAGAACTTCACGAACGGCGTTAGCACGACGCTCGGACAGTTTTTGGTTGTAAGCGTCAGTACCAACGGAGTCAGTGTGACCTTCAACAGTGGTGGAAGTCGCTGGGTACTGGTTCATGAAGTCAGCCAGGTTTTTGATGTCGCCATAGCTTTCTTCTTTGACTTTCGACTTGTCGAAGTCGAATTTCACGTCCAGTTCAACGCGAACAACTTCAGCAACGGCTGGGCAGCCATCAGCGTCAACAGTTACGTTGGCAGCAGTGCCTGGGCACTTGTCAACGTTATCGCAAACGCCGTCGTTGTCGCTGTCCGAGCAAACTTCTGGAGCAGCAGCAGCGGCTACAGGCTCAGCTGCTTTCTTGCCGCCGCCGAAGTTAACGCCGATACCAACGCTTGGCGCCCACTCGGTGTCGCCTTGGTCGATGTTGTATTGAGCTTCAACGCCAGCACGGGCGTAGAAGTTCTCGGTGAAATACACCTTGGCACCGCCGCCCAGGTTGGCGAAGGTGGAGCCGTTACGACCGCCATTGCCGTTCTGGCCAATGCTCTGGTCGGAGAAGCCGGCCGAAACGTACGGACGCAGCATGTCGCCAGGAGCGTTGAAGTGGTACAGCGCGTCCAGAGCGGTGTTCGAGCCTTTGATGTTGCGGCCGTCATCGCTGCGAGCGTTGTGAACTTCGTCGTAGCCCAGACGCAGTTCAACGTCGTCGGTCAGGAAGTAACCAACGGAACCGCCGAAGAGGTTGCCGTTGTTTTTGAAGTCACGAGCGCTGTCGAACATTTCTTTTTTCGCGAAGCCTTCGATTTCTACTGCACCTTGGCCTTGGGCCAACGCCTGAAGAGAGGAAGCAGCGATCAGCGAGCCGATAACAACGCCTAAGGTGTTTTTAAATTTCATCCGTAAATCCCTATCTTGGTGGTCAGTAAGTTGTCTGACAAACGCAAGACAACTCAGGCGGCGATTCTAACAGCAATCGCCTGGTCGGTTAGAGGTATTTCACCTAACTAAGTTTCGGTAACGCCGGAAAATTTTTCCCGCAACCGGTCGAGCGCTCTTTTATAACGCATCTTGGTTGCGCTCAAGCCCATATGCATGATGTCGGCGATTTCCTGAAACTCCAGTTCGGCAACAAATCGGAGCACCAGAATCTCCCTGTCTATGGGGTTTACATGGACTAGCCAACGGTCCAGACCGCCCGGTTCTTGGGCAATGGGCGCTTTTTCTTCGGAAGCTTCTTCCAAAGAATCCAAACTTAAAGCGTCCAACAAACGCCTTTTTCGACGTTCTTTACGGTACTGGGTAATGCACTCGTTGTAGGTAATGCTGTAAAGCCAAGTCTTGAACTTTGACTTGCCTTCGAAATTCTTCAACCCATATAAAACTTTCAACATTACTTCTTGACAGACGTCGTCGGCATCCCTGTCGTTTCCGAGATAACGGGCACACACGTTAAATAGGGTTCGCTGGTAACGACGCATCAGCTCTTCATATGCCCGCGTAATGTGGAACAACTCCACATGCGCACGCGCCACCAGCTCTTCATCCGAGAGCTCGCGGGGGTCATAACGGGACGATAGCGATTGAGCTTTATTCAAAACGAGTCGGGCCGGCAGTCTGGTGGATAGCCGCCAAGGCCCTGAACCTCAGGCAGTTCAGGATGGCGGCATACATTAGCAGGGATTGGCGCGTTAGCGACTGCTCACCCGTTGCTCAAGGATTTCGCGATTGGACAGCGAAACCAGCTCGCCGTCATCCGTCAGCAGGGTGGTTTTCACCGTACCGATTTCCTCGATCTGCCCTTCCACCTCACCCACTTTCAACTGCTGCCCCACCTCATACAGCTCTCGCACATAGATACCGGCGAGTATCTGCGCAGCGATGTCACGACTGCCCAGGCCCAGCGCCAGTGCCACAGCCAGGCCAACCGAGATCAGCACGATTGCGATCACGTTGTTGAGCAAATCAGTTTTGACTTCGAGCTGGCCGATAGCGACCGAGATGCTGAGGATAATGACCAGGCCCTGAGCGATGCGGGCCAGGCCATTGGCGTAATCCAGACCCACGCCATCCGCTGCACTGCGCACCAGACCACTGACCAGTTGCGCCAGCAAAATACCAATCACCAGCACCAGTGCCGCGCCAAACACTTTTGGCAGGTACAGCGCCAGCACATCCAGGGTTGCCGATACCCGCTGCAGCCCCAGCGATTCAGCGGCCGAAACCAGAAAAACGAGCAGCACAAACCAGTAAACGATCTTGCCGATCAGCGCCGACACTGGCACTTGAATGCCTGCACGGCCAATCAGCTTGGTCAGGCCAGTGCCTGCCATCAAGCGATCCAGGCCCACTTTGCCGAGCAGTTTCGACAGCAAGGTGTCGAGCAGCTTGGCGACCACAAACCCCAGCAGCACCAGGATCAGCGCCACGAACAGGTTGGGAATGAACACTGCAACCTTGGTCCACAGCGCAGCCATTGCCTCTTTCAGGCTTTGGGTCCAGAGATCGAGTTCCATGTTCAGTCAGCCTTCTTGGTCATACGAGCGGAGGAAGTGCGGCGCGATACCGGCGCGACATGATCAGAGCCTTTGTTCACGGCGATCATCAGCGCTTCGAGGCAACGCCCCATGAGGCCGAACAGGTCGCCGGCGCCCACTTGTCTATTGGCGGTTTTCAACACGCGGCCCAGGGTTGCGTCATCGTCGTGGCTGGTGGCCGAGGACTTGAGCAAATCTCGCAGGGATTGTTCGAATGGATCGTGCATGCGCACCTCAGGATTTCTCAGGGCTAGACGCGGGCTATTTTTGCCGGGTCACATCAAACCCAACGTAATCGGCGAAAAAGCCACCATTGTCCCAGCGCGACCGATGCCATTAGCAAACACGCCAGAAGAAAACCATACGGGCTTTCGGACCCCGGGATGCCGCCGACATTGATGCCCAGCAGCCCGGTAAGAAAACTCATCGGCAGGAAAATACCGGTGATGATGCCAAAGCGGTACATAGTGCGGTTCATCCGCTCGCTCATGCGCCGGCTCTCGGTTTCCAGCACCAGCCCTACCCGCTCGCGAATCAGTTCGAGCTCTTCGAGGTAGCGAGTAAGCAGGTTGTTCAGCTCGTTCCAGTAATCCGCATCATCGCTGCAAAACCACGGCAGTTTATTGCGGGTCAGTTGCGCATAGATGTCACGCTGCGGCGCGAGGAATCGCCGCAAACCGGCGGCGCGACGACGGATATGCAGCATTTGCCCATGCTCCGGCGTGAAACGCTCATCCGCGTCGGCGCGCTCTTCCTGCGCATCGACTAGCTCGGACAGGTCCATCACCAGCGCGTCGACCTTGCCGGTCATGTGTTGTGCGATATACAGCATCAGTTCCGAGGCGCTTTTCGGTCCTTTTCCGGCATCAAGTTCGGCGATCAGATCTTCGGTTGCATGCAACGGCCGCAGTCGCAACGAGATCACGCGCTGGGCGGCGGCGAAAATTCGCACCGACACCATGTCTTCCGGCTCGGCGCCCGGGTTCAAATTGACGCCACGTAGAAATAGCAGCAGTTCGTCGTTAGGCAAGGGAAGCAGACGTGGCCGCGTGTTCTCCTCCAGCAGCAAATCGCAGCTGAATTCGTTCAGGCCACTGTCGGTGCGAAGCCAGGCGTGGGTCTGCGGGTGACCGCGATCCCAATGCAGCCAAAGACTTTCAGCCGGCTCAAGCTGAATAACGTCGAGCTGCTGGCGCGTAATGGCGCGCGCACCACCCTCGCCGTCCAGCACAAACGCGTGCACCAGCCCCCATTGGGCGTTGTCTTCCTCGTGCATTCCCTCGGCATTCCTTCTTTATTACTGCGGCACGACACCTAAAAGAAAAACCCGACTTGCGCCGGGTCTTATGGCCGTATCAGGACGGCATGCTGAGCGGTTGCGCAGAAACGATTATGCCGTTGTTATCGGCGTACACGTACTCGCCCGGGCGGAAGGTGACGCCGCCGAAGGTCACGACCACGTTGAGGTCGCCAATGCCGCGCTTGTCGGTTTTCATCGGGTGGGTTGCCAAGGCCTGCACGCCCAGCTCGGTTTGCGCAATGACGTCGACATCACGGATGCAGCCATAAATGACCAAGCCTTCCCAGCCATTTTTCGCCGCCTTTTCCGCGAGCATGTCGCCCAGCAATGCACGGCGCAGCGAACCGCCACCGTCCACAACCAGCACTTTCCCCTTGCCGTTCAGGTCGACCTGATCCTTTACCAGTGAGTTGTCTTCGAAGCACTTGATGGTGACGATTTCGCCGCCAAACGAGTCGCGGCCGCCGAAGTTGCTGAACATTGGCTCAACCACTTGCACTAACTCGGGGTAGGCATCGCACAAATCGGGAGTGACGTATTGCATGGGAAAACTCCTGGTTAGGTTCTGGAAACCGCTGACTCAAATTTGGATACGGCGCCATCTTAGCCGTGTCACTGCAACGAAGAAACGCTCGGCGCAGGCGCTTCTTCAGGTTCCAACGCAGCGGGAAGGCGCAAATTGCGCAACCAGTGCTCGGCCAGCGGCCAGACCTCGGCCTGTGCCTGTTTGCTGACCAGCATCTCGACGTGCCCGAAGTCATCACTGAACCCCTGCCGTTTGCCTAAGCAAACAAAGCAGCGCTGCTCGGAGCCGAATTGTTCCAGCAACTTGCGGCAGCCCCACGCCGGGTCTTGCTCATCGCCGTCGGCAGTTACTACCAATACGGGCACGTTGACCTCGGCCAGCCCTTTCCACCAGTCGTTTTTCTTGCCTTCGCCAAAACGGCCAAACAGGCGGTGCCAGCGCAGGCTCTCGCGCATTAAGCCAACCGGCTCGTCCTCCGGGCCGCGCTTGAGGCGCGAACCAGAAATCACCGAAACGCCCTTGAGCAGCAAGCGTGCGCCCCACTCCACTGGCGGAATTTTCAGCGGCCAGTAAACGCGGCTGACCTGGCTGCCGAATAGCGCCACCGACGCCACGTCGTCTTCGCTCAGGTAATGCCCACCCAGTGCGGCGGCCAAGGTAATGCCACCCAGCGAATGGCCAATCCAGTGAGGCGCCTGCCCGCTCTGCTCGCGCACGAAAGCGGCAATGGCCGGCAAGTCGTAACGCGCGTAGTCGGCCACCGTGTTGTTGTTGTAGTCGAGGTTGCGTGGCGACAAGCCGTGGCCACGCATTTCGGCAATCCACACGTCGAATCCGGCGCGCGCCAGATACGGCCCCAAGCCAATGCACTTGGGCGAATACCAGAAGCGGCGGTTGGAAAAGCTGCCCGGAATCAGAATGACCGGCACGCCCCGGTCTTCACCGTGGTCAGCCATGCCCAAGCGGGTCAGCGCCAGCTCGACGCTGAAGTCCGGGCTGTTTGAGGGTTTGAGGCGATAAACATCCTCGCTGAGATCGCCACGAAACTCGGCGCTCATCAAGGCTACGGGAAACAGTTCACTGCTACTTTGCATGCGGATCGACTGACAGGAAAACTTGCAGAAAAAAGGGCGGGAAATAGCCCCGCCCTTCTTTTGTTTTTTGTGTTTCTTGTTGGGCTTTGCGGTGCTCAGCTGTGAGCATCGCGAAACCCAACGGGACCTTAGGCCTGTTGACCTTCCGCCAGGAAGAACCAGGTTTCCAGCACGGAGTCCGGGTTCAACGACACGCTTTCAATGCCTTGCTCCATCAGCCATTTGGCCAGATCGGGGTGGTCCGAAGGGCCCTGACCGCAAATGCCGATGTACTTGCCGGCCTTGTTGCACGCTTGAATAGCGTTGGACAGCAGCTTCTTGACCGCCGGATTACGCTCGTCAAACAGGTGAGCGATGATGCCGGAGTCACGGTCCAGGCCCAGCGTCAGCTGAGTCAGGTCGTTGGAGCCGATGGAGAAGCCGTCGAAGAATTCCAGGAATTCGTCAGCCAGAATGGCGTTGGATGGCAGTTCGCACATCATGATGATGCGCAGGCCATCTTGGCCACGAGCCAGGCCGTTGGCCGCCAGCAAGTCGATAACCTGGCTCGCTTCGCCCAGGGTGCGAACGAACGGCACCATGATCTCGACGTTGGTCAGGCCCATCTCGTTGCGCACTTTTTTCAGTGCACGGCATTCCAGTTCGAAGCAGTCACGGAACGCTTCGCTGATGTAACGCGACGCGCCACGGAAGCCCAGCATTGGGTTTTCTTCTTCCGGCTCGTACAGCTTGCCGCCGATGAGGTTGGCGTATTCGTTGGACTTGAAGTCCGACAACCGCACGATGACTTTCTTCGGCCAGAACGCCGCGGCCAAGGTGCTGATGCCCTCGACCAGTTTCTCGACATAGAAGCCAACCGGATCGTCGTAACCGGCGATGCGTTTGTCGACGCTGTCTTTGATGTCTGCTGGCAAGCCTTCGTAGTTCAGCAGCGCCTTGGGGTGCACGCCGATCATACGGTTGATGATGAATTCCAGACGCGCCAGGCCGACACCAGCGTTAGGCAACTGGGCAAAGTCAAACGCGCGGTCCGGGTTGCCGACGTTCATCATGATTTTGAACGGCAGATCAGGCATGGCATCGACGGAGTTGGTGCGAATGTCGAAACCCAGTTCGCCTTCGAAAATAAAGCCGGTATCGCCTTCAGCGCACGACACGGTCACGCCCTGGCCATCGACCAGCACTTGCGTGGCGTTACCGCAACCGACCACTGCCGGAATACCCAGCTCACGGGCGATGATCGCGGCGTGGCAGGTACGGCCGCCACGGTTGGTGACGATGGCGCTGGCGCGCTTCATGACCGGTTCCCAGTCCGGGTCGGTCATGTCGGAAACCAGCACGTCGCCCGGCTGAACCTTGTCCATCTCGGCGATATCGTTGATCACGCGCACTTTACCGGCGCCGATCTTCTGGCCAATGGCACGGCCTTCCACCAGCACTTTGCCGGTTTCTTTAAGCAGGTAGCGCTCCATCACGTTGGCGGTGGTGCGGCTTTTTACGGTTTCCGGACGCGCTTGAACGATGTACAGCTTGCCGTCGTCGCCGTCTTTGGCCCACTCGATGTCCATCGGGCGACCGTAGTGTTTTTCGATGATGATCGCCTGCTTGGCCAGCTCGGTGACTTCGGCATCGCTCAGGCAGAAACGGGCGCGGTCAGCGCGGTCGACATCAACGGTTTTCACCGACTTGCCGGCCTTGGCTTCGTCGCCATAAATCATCTTGATGGCTTTGCTGCCCAGGTTGCGACGCAGGATCGCCGGGCGGCCTTCTTCCAGGGTTTTCTTGTGAACGTAGAATTCGTCCGGGTTCACCGCGCCTTGCACCACGGTTTCGCCGAGGCCGTAGGCGCCGGTGATGAACACCACGTCACGGAAGCCCGACTCGGTATCCAGGGTGAACAACACGCCAGCGGTGCCGGTTTCCGAACGCACCATGCGCTGAACGCCAGCCGACAACGCCACCAGCTTGTGATCGAAGCCTTGGTGCACGCGGTAGGAAATGGCGCGGTCGTTGAACAGCGAGGCAAACACTTCCTTGGCGGCGCGGATTACGTTTTCCACGCCACGAATGTTCAGGAAGGTTTCTTGCTGGCCAGCGAACGAGGCGTCTGGCAAGTCTTCGGCGGTGGCCGACGAGCGCACGGCGACGGCCATGTTTTCGTTGCCGTTGGCCATGACTGCGAAGGCTTGGCGAATTTCGGTGTTCAAGCGTTCAGGGAATTCGGCTTCCATGATCCATTGACGGATCTGCGCACCGGTTTTGGCCAGGGCATTGACGTCATCGACATCCAGCGCGTCGAGCGCGGCGTGGATCTGGGCGTTGAGGCCGCTCAGTTCGAGGAAATCACGGTAGGCTTGGGCAGTGGTTGCGAAACCACCGGGGACCGAGACGCCAGCGCCTGCGAGGTTACTGATCATTTCGCCGAGGGATGCGTTCTTGCCCCCCACGTGCTCCACATCATGGACGCCGAGCTTATCGAGGGAAACTACGTATTCAGCCAAGGTGATCTCTCCACTAACGGTGTTGGACTAGCTCAGACCCTATTTACTCTCACGCTTTGCCGCACCTTGGTGCCGCTCCCTGTGACGGTGGCCTGGCCCTGGAAAATAAGTAACAATGCCAACCGGCATGGCTTCGATCAAATGGGGCCTATGATAGCCAAGAATCATCCTTAGCTTAAGGCCCTCGGTGCAAATGAAACGAACCGCTTTCTTCATCTCCGACGGCACCGGCATCACGGCCGAAACGCTTGGCCAAAGCCTGCTGGCGCAGTTCGAGAACATCACGTTCCACAAGCTCACGCGCCCCTACATCGACACCGTAGAAAAAGCGCGGGCGATGGTACAACAAATCAATAATGCGGCTGAGAAAGACGGCGTTCGCCCGATCATTTTCGACACCATCGTCAACCAGGACATCCGCGATATTCTCGCCAAGTCCGATGGCTTCATGATCGACATCTTCTCGACCTTTCTCGCTCCCCTCGAACAGGAACTGACGTCACATTCGTCCTATTCGGTGGGCAAGTCCCATTCCATCAGCCACAACTCCAATTACATGGAGCGTATCGAGGCGGTGAACTTCGCCCTCGACAACGACGATGGCGCCCGCACGCATTACTACGACAAGGCCGACCTGATTCTGGTCGGTGTCTCGCGCTGCGGTAAAACCCCAACCTGCCTATATATGGCACTGCAATATGGCATTCGTGCAGCCAACTACCCGCTGACCGAAGACGACATGGAGCGCCTGCAATTACCCAACGCGCTCAAGCAGTACAAAGACAAGCTGTTCGGCCTGACCATCGACCCCGACCGCTTGACCGCCATTCGCAACGAACGCAAGCCCAACAGCCGTTACGCCAGTTTTGCCCAGTGCGAGTTCGAAGTGCGTGAAGTCGAACAACTGCTGCGCCGGGAAAACATTCCGTACATCAATTCCACGCATTTTTCCGTGGAAGAAATCTCCGCCAAAATCCTGGTGGAAAAAGGCGTTGAGCGGCGCTTGAAATAGACGCCGCTGAAACAGACCCGCTACAGCGAAAAAGGTGCACATTCGATGACGCTAATGGACTGCTTGTTGTTTGCACCGATCGCCGTAGCGATTGCCCTCACGCCGGGGCCCAACAATTTCTGCGCGCTCAATAACGGTATTCGTCACGGCGTCGGCACTGCCGTTGCCGCCACGGTTGGCCGCAATGTGGCCTACGCGATCTTCCTGGCCATTTCCGCCGTTGGCCTGGGTGCCATGTTGCTGGCGTCGGAAACCGCGTTCACCGTTTTGAAATGGCTGGGCGCGGCTTACCTGCTTTACCTCGGCATTCGCGCCTGGCGCAGCCGTGAATTCAGCGGTCTGGATCTGGCTGAAAGCAGCGTAGCAGAGGGCGCGGCTGGCGGCAGAAGTGTGACGCGCCTGATGCTTCAGGAGTTTCTCGTCGGCATCAGTAACCCCAAAGCCATTTTGCTGTTCGCGGCCATCTTCCCGCAGTTCATCAAACCCGATTTGCCCACCACCGAACAATTTGTGTACCTGGGCGGCACGTACCTGTTGGCCGAGTTCGTGGCCTCCATGGTGTACGGCCTGTTCGGGCGGCAGATTCGCCGGCTGATCAAGACTCCAACAGGGGCGCGGCGCCTGAACAAAACCACCGGGGCGTTTTTTATGGGCGCCAGTGGGGTGTTGTTGAGCACTACGCACCATTGATCGTGCTCGCAGCCTCCCCCTCTCCCTAACCCTCTCCCCGCTGGGGCGAGGGGACTGAAAGCCGATCGGAAATAAGCCCGCCACCGCGCTCAAGCTCCCCTCGCCCGCTAAGCCGGCCGGGCAGGCGAGAGGGGCTGGGGGAGAGGGCCGGCCTCCACGCAAATCAGAAGCTCCCCGCCGGCACCCGCACCCACCCTTCCATCAACACCCGCGCACTGCGGCTCATGATGGCTTTCTTCACCACCCACTCGCCGTTCACCTGCTGCGCCTCGGCGCCGACGCGCAAGGTGCCGGACGGATGCCCAAAGCGCACCGCCGTGCGCTCACCGCCGCCTGCCGCCAGGTTGACTAAGGTGCCGGGGATCGATGCCGCCGTGCCAATGGCCACTGCCGCCGTGCCCATCATGGCGTGGTGCAACTTGCCCATGGACAGCGCGCGCACCAGCAAATCGACCTCGCCCTTGGCCACGGTTTTGCCGCTCGAAGCGCGGTAGTCCTGCGCTTTGGCAACAAACGCCACCTTGGGCGTGTGCTGGCGAGTCAGGGCTTCTTCGGGCGTTTTGATCAGGCCCATGCGCAGCGCGCCGGCCACACGAATGGCTTCGAAGCGCTCAAGCGCCGCGGGGTTGGTGTTGATGTCTTCACGCAGCTCGGTGCCGGTGTAGCCGATGTCCTCGGCATTCACGAACACCGTGGGAATACCGGCCGTGATCATCGTCGCCTTGAAGGTGCCGATACCCGCCACTTCCAAATCGTCGACCAGGTTGCCCGTGGGAAACATCGAGCCGCCCGCCTCGCCATCGTCAGATGGGTCGAGAAACTCCAGCACGATTTCCGCAGCGGGAAAGGTCACGCCGTCCAGCTCGAAGTCGCCGCTCTCCTGAACCTGGCCGTTGCTGACCGGCACGTGGGCGATGATGGTTTTCTGGATATTGGCCTGCCAGATCCGCACCACGCACACGCCGTTCTCGGGGATGCGCGCGGGGTCGACCAAGCCGGCGTGCAGCGCAAACGCGCCGGCGCCGGTGGAAAGGTTGCCGCAATTGCCGCTCCAGTCGACGAACGCTTTGTCGATGGAAACCTGGCCGTACAGGTAATCAACGTCGTGATCCGGCTGCGTGCTTTTCGACAGAATCACGCACTTGCTGGTACTCGACGTGGCGCCGCCCATGCCGTCGATTTGCGCGGCGTACGGGTCGGGGCTGCCGATCACGCGCATAAACAGACGGTCACGGGCCGTGCCCGGCACCTGGCAGCTTTCCGGTAAATCTTGCAGGCGGAAGAACACGCCTTTACTGGTGCCGCCACGCATATAGGTGGCGGGGATTTTGATTTGTGCTGGGTGAGGCATGAACTGTGTCCTCGATCGTTGGAGCATCCCTTCTCCCTCAGGGAGAAGGTGCCCGAAGGGCGGATGAGGGATGACGTCCACCAAACCCTCACCCCAACCCTCTCCCAGAGGGAGAGGGAGCTAGCGTTTTTTCACGCCACCGTCGCTTCCAGGAAGTCCTTGGCGAAACGCTGCAACACGCCGCCCGCCTCGTACACCGACACTTCTTCGGCCGTATCCAGGCGGCAGGTCATCGGCACTTCCAGGCGTTCGCCGTTTTTCCGGGTAATGACCAGGGTCAGCGTGGCGCGCGGGGTGCGCTCGCCAATCACGTCGTACACCTCGGTGCCGTCCAGCCCCAGGGTCAGGCGGTTGGTGCCGGGTTTGAACTCCAGCGGCAAAACGCCCATGCCCACCAGGTTGGTGCGGTGAATACGCTCGAAGCCTTCAGCGGCAATCGCTTCCACGCCAGCCAGACGCACGCCTTTGGCGGCCCAGTCGCGGGACGAGCCCTGACCGTAGTCGGCGCCGGCCACGATAATCAGCGGCTGCTTGCGCTCCATGTAGGTTTCGATGGCTTCCCACATGCGCGTGACCTTGCCGTCCGGCTCGATGCGCGTCAGCGAGCCCTTCTTCACCTGCCCGTCCACCACGGCCATTTCGTTGACCAACTGCGGGTTGGCAAAGGTGGCGCGCTGGGCGGTCAGGTGGTCGCCGCGGTGCGTGGCGTAAGAGTTGAAGTCCTCTTCCGGCAAGCCCATTTTCGCCAGGTACTCGCCGGCGGCGCTGTCCAACAGAATGGCGTTGGATGGCGACAGGTGATCGGTGGTGATGTTGTCCGGCAACACCGCCAACGGGCGCATGCCGGTCAGGCTGCGCTCGCCGGCCAGGGCGCCTTCCCAATACGGCGGACGGCGAATATAGGTGGACTGCGGGCGCCAGTCGTACAGCGGACTGGCCGCCTCCTCCACCGTGCCCAGGTCGAACATCGGAATGTAGATCTGCTTGAACTGCTCCGGCTTCACCGACGAGGCCACCAAGGCGTCGATTTCCTCGTCGCTTGGCCACAGGTCTTTGAGCGTGATGGCGTTGCCGGCGGCGTCATGGCCGAGCACGTCCTGTTCAATGTCGAAGCGCACGGTGCCGGCGATGGCGTACGCCACCACCAACGGCGGCGAGGCCAGGAACGCTTGTTTGGCGTACGGGTGAATGCGCCCGTCGAAGTTGCGGTTGCCCGACAACACGGCGGTGGCGTACAGGTCGCGGTCGATGATTTCTTGCTGAATCACCGGGTCCAGCGCGCCGGACATGCCGTTACAGGTGGTGCACGCATACGCCACGATGCCAAAGCCCAACTGCTCAAGTTCGCTGAGCAAACCGGCTTCTTCCAGGTACAACTTGGCCACTTTCGAGCCCGGCGCAAACGAGGTTTTCACCCACGGTTTGCGTTGCAGACCCAAGGCGTTGGCTTTCTTCGCGACCAAGCCGGCGGCGACGACGTTGCGCGGGTTCGAGGTGTTGGTGCAACTGGTGATGGCGGCAATGATCACCGCGCCGTCAGGCAACTTGCCCTCGGCTTCTTCGCCCTTGGCCGCCGCCAGCATGGCGTCGCCGGCAATGCCGCGTTCCTGCAAGGCGCTGGTGGGCAGGCGTTTGTGCGGGTTGCTGGGGCCGGCCATGTTGCGCACTACGCTGGACAAATCGAAGCTCAGCACCCGCTCGTACTCGGCCGTTTCCAGCGCGTCGGCCCACAGGCCGGTGAGCTTGGCGTACTGCTCAACCAACGCCACTTGCTGCGGCTCGCGGCCGGTCAGCACCAAGTAATCGATGGTTTGCTGGTCGATGTAGAACATCGAGGCGGTGGCGCCGTATTCGGGGCACATGTTCGAGATGGTCGCGCGGTCGCCGATGGACAGGCTGTTGGCGCCTTCGCCGAAGAATTCCACATAGGCGCCAACCACGCGCTCCTTGCGCAGGAACTCGGTAATCGCCAACACGATGTCAGTGGCAGTAATGCCGGGCTGGCGTTTGCCGGTCAGCTCGACGCCGACGATATCCGGCAGACGCATCATCGAGGCGCGGCCAAGCATCACGGTTTCCGCTTCCAGGCCGCCAACGCCGATGGCGATCACGCCCAAGGCATCGACGTGCGGGGTGTGGCTGTCGGTGCCGACGCAGGTGTCGGGGTACGCCACGCCATCGCGCGCCTGGATCACCGGGCTCATTTTCTCCAGGTTGATCTGGTGCATGATGCCGTTGCCGGCCGGGATCACGTCGACGTTCTTGAACGCGGTTTTGGTCCACTCAATAAAGTGAAAACGGTCCTCGTTGCGACGCTCTTCCACGGCCCGGTTCTTCTCGAACGCGTCCGGGTCGAAGCCGGCGAATTCCACGGCCAACGAGTGGTCGACGATCAGTTGCGTCGGCACCACCGGGTTGACCTTGGCCGGGTCGCCGCCCATGTCGGCGATTGCGTCACGCAGACCGGCCAGGTCCACCAGGGCGGTCTGGCCAAGAATGTCGTGGCACACAACGCGCGCCGGGTACCAAGGGAAGTCGAGGTCGCGTTTGCGTTCGATCAGTTGCTTGAGGGAATCGGTGAGCATGGCCGGGTCGCAGCGGCGCACCAATTGCTCGGCCAGCACGCGCGAGGTGTACGGCAGCTTGGCGTACGCGCCCGGCTCGATGGCGTCGACCGCTTCGCGCGTGTCGAAGTAATCCAGCACGGTGCCCGGCAGGTTCTTGCGGTATTGGGTGTTCATCGCAATGCTCATGGTTATGGGCGGTCCTTGAGCGGCACGAACTTGAGGTCTTCGGGACCGGTGTAGTTGGCGCTCGGGCGAATGATTTTGCCGTCGATACGCTGCTCGATAACGTGCGACGACCAGCCCGAGGTGCGGGCGATCACGAACAGCGGCGTGAACATGGCGGTGGGTACGCCCATCATGTGGTAGCTAACGGCGCTGAACCAATCGAGGTTGGGGAACATTTTCTTGATGTCCCACATGATGGTTTCCAGGCGCTCGGCAATGTCGAACATCTTGGTGTTGTTCTGCTCCGCCGACAGCTCGCGGGCCACTTCCTTGATCACTTTGTTGCGCGGGTCGGCCACGGTGTAGACCGGGTGGCCGAAGCCGATCACCACTTCTTTCTTCTCCACGCGGGCGCGGATATCGGCCTCGGCTTCGTCCGGGTTGTCGTAGCGCTTTTGAATTTCGAAGGCTACTTCGTTGGCGCCGCCATGCTTGGGGCCACGCAACGCGCCAATGGCGCCAGCGATGCACGAGTGCATGTCCGAACCGGTGCCGGCGATTACGCGGGAGGTAAAGGTCGAGGCGTTGAATTCATGCTCGGCGTACAGGTTCAGCGAGGTGTGCATGGCGCGCACCCACGACTCGCGCGGTTTTTCGCCGTGCAGCAAGTGCAGGAAATGACCGCCGATGGAGTCGTCGTCGGTTTCCACATCGATGCGCTTGCCGTTGTGGCTGAAGTGATACCAATACAACAAGGCCGAGCCCAGCGAGGCCATCAGCTTGTCGGCAATGTCGCGGGCGCCGGGGTGGTTGTGGTCGTCTTTCTCGGGCGACACGCAGCCCAGCACCGATACGGCGGTGCGCATCACATCCATCGGGTGCGCCGAGGGCGGCAGCTGTTCCAGCGAGGTTTTCAGCGCCGCCGGAATGCCCCGCAGTGCTTTGAGCTTGGCTTTGTAGGCGGCCAGTTCCGACACATTCGGCAGCTTGCCGTGCACCAGCAGGTGGGCGATTTCTTCGAAGTCGCAGCGGTTGGCAAAGTCCAGCACATCGTAGCCACGGTAATGCAGGTCGTTGCCGGTACGGCCGACGGTGCACAGCGCGGTGTTGCCGGCGGCGGTGCCGCTCAGGGCAACTGATTTCTTGGGTTTGAAGCCCGGCGTGGTCGTCTCTGGGGTTGCGCTCATCGCGGGTATCTCCTCATCTGATCCGGTTGTAATTGTTGTTCTGACTCAGCACAGCGCTGGCCGGCCGCCGCTTCAGTCGAGCGGCCGGGTGGCAATCACTTCTTCGCCGCAAACAACGCGTCGAGCTTCTGCTCGAAGGCGTGGTAGTTGATGCGGTCATACAGTTCAGCACGGGTCTGCATCAATTCGATGACGTCTTTCTGGTGGCCGTTCTGGCGAATCGAGGTGTAGACACTTTCCGCCGCCTTGTTCGAGGCGCGGAATGCCGACAGCGGATACAGCTGAATGGCAACGCCGACCGAGGCCAGTTCATCGCGGGTAAACAGCGGCGTGGCGCCGAACTCGGTGATATTGGCCAGCACCGGCACACCCAGCGCGTCGACAAAGCGCTTGTAGGTCGGCAGGTCGTAGGCGGCCTCGGCAAAGATGCCGTCGGCGCCGGCTTCCACATAGCGCAGGCAGCGTTCAATGGCAGCGTCCACGCCTTCGGCCTGAATGGCGTCGGTGCGGGCGATCAGGAAGAAATCGGCGTCGGTCTTGGCGTCGGCAGCGGCTTTTACGCGGTCGGCCATTTCTTCGGTCGAAACAATTTCCTTGCCCGGGCGGTGACCACAGCGTTTGGCGCCGACCTGATCTTCAATGTGAGCCGCCGCGGCGCCGGCCTTGATCAGGCTTTTAACCGTGCGCTCGATATTGAAGGCGCTGGGGCCGAAGCCGGTGTCGATGTCGACCAGCAATGGCAGGTCGCACACGTCGGTGATGCGGCGCACGTCGGTGAGCACGTCGTCCAGGGTGTTGATGCCCAGATCCGGCAAGCCCAACGAGCCGGCCGCCACCCCGCCACCGGACAGGTAAATGGCTTTATAACCGGCGCGCTTGGCCAGCAGCGCGTGGTTGGCGTTGATCGCGCCGATGACCTGCAACGGCGACTCGGCAGCAATGGCAGCGCGGAAACGTTGACCTGCGGTGTTGGAGCTCATGCTTCACCTCTCGTGGGGGATTTGCGAACCGCCTGCCCGGCCTGGCCGGTGTAGTGGCGTTCTATGTTGCGTTTGGAGGCAGCGATATGGCGGCGCATCAGCAGCTCCGCCAGTTCGCCGTCGCGTTCGGAAATGGCGTCGAGAATGCGGTGATGCTCGGCAAACGCATGACGCGGACGATTGGGCGTGGCGGAAAACTGCAGGCGATACATGCGCACCAATTGGTACAGCTCGCCGCAGAGCATTTGCGCCAGGGTTTTGTTGCCGCTGCCTTGAATGATTCGGTAGTGGAAGTCGAAATCGCCTTCCTGCTGGTAATAGCCGACACCGGCCTGAAACGCCGCATCGCGCTCATGCAGCTCCAGCACGCTGCGCAGCTCATCGATTTCAGTCTGGCTCATGCGCTCGGCCGCCAGGCGACAGGCCATGCCTTCTAGGGATTCGCGAATTTCGTAGAGCTCAATCAGCTCGGCATGGCTGAGCGAAACAACGCGCGCGCCGACATGGGGTACGCGCACCAGCAGCTTCTGGCCTTCAAGCCGGTGAATCGCCTCACGCAGCGGGCCACGGCTGATGCCATAGGTGCGGGCCAGTTCGGGTTCGGAGATTTTGCTGCCGGGTGCAATGTCGCCCTGCACGATAGCCGCCTGAATGCGGCGGAATACGTGCTCAGAGAGGGTTTCGGAGTCGACGGGGGAATCGACCGGGGATTCGAGGGCGTCTTGCATATTGTCGACACACCGATGAATATTTCGGTGAAAAGTACGCTCTGGACTCTTTTTAGTCAAACCTAGAGAACGGATTGTCGACAGTTATGGTAGAGCGCGGTTTGCAGGAATCGCGGCTGAAGCCGCTCCTACAGGTTGGCGTTTGGTGCGGGAGCGGCTTTCGCCGCGATGCTTTTTTGCCACGCAACCGCCTGTCGCCGCGAAAAATCTGCATGTTAGAATGCGCCGCGCTTGAAGCCTGCCAGCCTGCACCGTTCGGGCTGCTAGACTCACTCGCCAAGCGCCAGGTGAACCTAAGCCCTCGCTGTTAACACTAAGTGACTTGATCCGGGACTGCCCCACACGGACCCCGCTGAAATTTCCACGATCCGTTTTAGGACTTATGACACTCAAGCCCTTAGCCTTCTTTTTATCGCTCGCTCTGTTGCCGGCCCTCAGCCAGGCGGCGGAAAAGGGTGTGTATGGCCTGAACGAATACGCGCAGCTCACCGACATTGATCTGCAAGTGGCGGCCAAGCTCGACACCGGCGCCAAAACCGCTTCCCTCAGCGCCCGCGACATCAAACGCTTCAAACGCGATGGCGAAACCTGGGTGCGCTTTTACCTGGCCATCGACGACGCCCACGCGCACCCCATCGAGCGGCCCCTGGCGCGCATCAGCAAAATCAAACGCCGCGCCGGGGACTACGATCCCGACGAAGAGAAAACCTACACTGCACGTCCGGTCATCGAACTTCAGGTATGCATGGGCAAAGCCTTGCGCACCATCGAGGTCAACCTCACCGACCGCAGCGCGTTCCAGTACCCCTTGTTAATTGGTTCCGAAGCGCTAAAACGCTTCGATGCCTTGGTCGACCCCAGCCTCAAATACGCCGCCGGCAAACCCGGCTGCGCGGTGGCAGAAGACAGCAGTGAGAAACATCCGGTGAGCTAAACGGCCTACCCGGCCGCGCCCGTTACACCGAAACAGCGTCAAGAACGTGAGCTCCACCGCAATGCCATTACCTGCACCGCGCCCTGCCTGGGGTCATGTGGTACAGCGACACTGACAAGATTGATTAATGGACAGGTTCCCCACATGCGCTCTCTTACCCTGCATCTGAAAGTCCTGATCGCCATTTTGGTGACCCTGGGCGTTCTGATTACGGCCTACCAGATTTTCGTCGTTGGCATTCCGATTACCGAGGATGAAACCGACGATCTGTGGAACATCGATGCCAAGGTCGAATTCCAGGCCACACCGAAAAACCCGGTGAAGGTGCAGATGTTCGTGCCGCCGCTGAGCCAGGATTATGTAAGCCTCAACGAGAGCTTCATTTCCAATAACTACGGGGTGAGCATCAACCGCGTCGACGGCAACCGTAAGGTCACCTGGTCGGCCCGTCGTGTCAGTGGCAACCAAACGCTCTACTACCGCCTGGTGCTGACCAAGCGTTACAGCGGTGAAAAACCGAAAGCCAAAGGCCCGATTTTCCGCGACAGCATTGCTGTGGAAGGCGCCGAAAAAATTGCCGCCGAAGCGCTGATGGCGCCGATTCGCCAGCACTCGGCCGACATCGAAACCTTCATCAGCGAAACCATCAAACGGGTCAACAACGTCAACGATGACAACGTCAAACTGCTGCTGGCAGGCGACCTGTCGACCCCGAACAAAGCCAAAACCATCGAACTGCTGCTTTCCATCGCCCATGTGCCGATGGAGCGCGTGCACACCATTCGCCTGGTAGCGGACCAACCGCAAACCCCGGAACTGTGGCTGCGCAGCTTCAACGGTCAGGACTGGCTGTACTTCAGCCCGGAAACCGGCGAACAAGGCCTGCCGGCCGACCGCCTGGTGTGGTGGACCGGTGATGAAAACCTGGTGAGCATCGAAGGCGGGAAAAAACTTCAGGTGCGCTTCAGCCTCAACAACAGCCAGATGAACGCCATTCGCCTGGCCAAGCTGACCGACGAAAACACCGACGCCGACTTCCTCGAATACTCGCTGTACGGCCTGCCGCTGCAAACCCAGCAAACCTTCATGATCATGGTGATGATCCCCATCGGCGTGCTGGTGATTTTGGTACTGCGCAACCTGATCGGGCTGCAGACCCTGGGTACGTTCACGCCGGTACTGATCGCCCTCGCCTTCCGCGAAATGCAACTGGGCTACGGCATTGCGCTGTTCACCATCATTACCGCGCTGGGCCTGTCATTACGCTCGTACCTGGAACATTTGAAACTGCAAATGCTGCCGAGGCTGTCGGTGGTGCTGACCTTTGTGGTGGTGCTGATCGCGACCATCAGTTTGCTGAGCCACAAGTTGGGCCTGGAACGCGGGCTGTCTGTCGCGCTGTTCCCGATGGTGATTTTGACCATGACCATCGAACGCCTGTCGATCACCTGGGAAGAACGTGGCGGCGGCCATGCCATGAAAGTGGCCATCGGTACGCTGTTCGCCGCCTCCCTCGCGCACCTGCTGATGACCGTGCCGGAGCTCAACTACTTCGTCTTCACCTTCCCGGCTGTGCTGCTGATTCTGGTGGGCTTCATGTTGGCCATGGGTCGTTATCGCGGCTATCGCCTGACCGAGCTGTTCCGCTTCAAAGCCTTTCTGAAGGACTGAGCCATGTTCGGCATGATCAAAACGTGGAAGGCCCTGGAAGCCAAAGGCATCATGGGCATCAACCGGCGCAACGCGGACTACGTGCTCAAGTACAACAAACGGCACCTGTACCCGATTGTGGATGACAAGATCATCACCAAAGAGCGGGCGATTCTGGCCGGCATTCATGTGCCGGAAATGTACGGCATCATCGAAACCGAGAAGCAGATCGACAAGCTGCCGGAAATCATCGGCGACCGTCCCGACTTCGTCATCAAGCCCGCCCAGGGCGCGGGCGGCGACGGCATTCTGGTGATCGCCGACCGCTTCGAAGACCGCTACCGCACGGTGTCCGGCAAAATCGTCAGCCATGAAGAGCTGGAGCATCAGATCTCCAGCATCCTCACCGGCCTCTACTCACTGGGCGGCCACCGCGACCGCGCGCTGATCGAATACCGGGTTACGCCGGACCAGATCTTCAAAAGCATCAGCTACGAAGGCGTGCCGGACATCCGCATCATTGTGCTGATGGGCTACCCGGTGATGGCCATGCTGCGTCTGCCCACCCGCCAGTCCGGCGGCAAAGCCAACCTGCACCAAGGCGCCATTGGCGTTGGTGTCGACCTGGCCACCGGCGTCACGCTGCGCGGCACCTGGCTGAACAACAAAATCAGCAAGCACCCCGACACCACCAATGCCGTGGATGGCGTACAGCTGCCCAACTGGGATGGCTTTATGAAACTGGCCGCCGGTTGCTACGAACTGTGCGGGCTGGGCTACATCGGCGTGGACATGGTGCTCGACCAGGAAAAAGGCCCGCTGATTCTGGAACTCAACGCCCGCCCCGGCTTGAACATCCAGATCGCCAACGACTGCGGCCTGACTCACCGCGCTCATGCCGTGGAAGCACGCATCGAAGAACTGACCGCACAAGGCGTGGTGGAAACCGCCGAGGACCGCGTGAAATTTTCCCAGAGCCTGTTTGGCAACGTGCATCGGCCAGAGATTTGATTGGCGCGTAGCGCAATAAAAAGCCCGGCACATGCCGGGCTTTTTATTGGCAGCTCCCTGCCCCCTGAATTCCGAATCGTCGGACCGCCGCCTTCGCGGGAATAACGGTGTTAAGCCTGAAGGCGCTCCTAACCGCCCCCCCGTCATCCCCGCGCAGGCGGGGATCCAGGCTTTTGAGCCGTGTGCAGAACTGCGTCAAATCCAGAACTCTGGATCCCCGCCTTCGCGGGGATGACGGAGGTTGTTGTCGCGTCCCGATTTAGCCGCCGATTGCCAGAGCATGACGGAGGTTTTTGCCACTCTTGGCCTCATCCCCGCGCAGGCGGGGATCCAGGCTTGCATGGCGAACGTGAAAATCCGTCGCCACTTCACCCTTATCTCAGGATAAAGAACCTAGCGAGTGACCCGAATACCCTGAACCAGCATTTCCACCAGGCAAAAAAATGCCCAACAGAACAAGGGGAGCGTCTGTCGGGCGGATACACGCAGGAGCGGGCGTGTGAAGTAGGAGCATTAACCAACCGGGGCGCCGCTCCAGCCGAGCAGGCGCCTCGTCAATTCATCAAGCCACTTGCGCCAGCTGCGCCTTGGCTTGATTCAAACCTTTTTCCATAAACTCGCCACCCAGGTTCAAACCCTCAGCGTGAATGAAGCTCACGTCGTGAATGCCGACAAAGCCCAACGCCTGGCGCAGGTAGGGTTCCTGGTGATCCAGACTGCTGCCGGCGTAAATGCCGCCACGGGAAGTCAGCACAAAGGCGCGTTTGCCGGTGAGCAGGCCTTGCGGGCCGGTTTCGGTGTATTTGAACGTCACGCCGGCACGCAGCACATGGTCGAGCCACGATTTCAGCGTGCTGGGAATGGTGAAGTTGTACATCGGCGCGGCCAGCACCAGCACGTCGGCGGCGAGCAATTCATTGGTCAGGGTGTTGGAGCGAACCAGGGCGGCTTTTTCGGCGTCGCTCTGCTGGTCGGCGGGCGTCATCCAGCCGCCGAGCAGGTTCATGTCCAGGTGCGGGACTTGGTCAACAGCGAGGTCACGAACGGTGATGGTGTCGCCAGGGTGGGCGGCCTGCCATTGCGCAATGAACTGCGCGGTGAGTTCGCGGGAGATCGAACCCTGGGTGCGGGCGCTGCTTTCAATCACTAAAACCTGAGACATGGGACCTGCTCCATCTGCGTTGTGCTTGCGATGGAGCTAGACTAATGCCGCCTAAATCGATAAAAAAGCGTAAAAAACCGCTACAACCTATCTATTTATTTGATTTATCGCGTCGTTAACCCTAGTCTCAGCGCTAGACAGGTTTACAGGTGACGCGGATGCGCATTTTGATGACTTGCGAGGTAAAGCGGCCGGTCAGCAACGCGTCTTTGCCGGGTTGCAGCGTGACCTTGCGGGTGCGAGGTGCTTCCGGCCCATTGCGGAAAACCGCCGAGCATTCGGCGGCCGCCCGGCCATAGTTGTAAAGCTGCACGGCCCCCATGTTGAAGTCGACTTCCTGGGTCGAGGCCGACACCTCGGCGCCATTGAGCTTTTTCTCAAGCTCGATGGGAAACGCAAAGGCGGTCAACGGCAGTGCGCTCAGGGGCAGCGCGGCAAAGGCTAAACACAACAACTTATTCATAGTGGTCTCCGGCAGGGATCACAGCTTAGGACAAGAGGATGCGAGGATGAAAGCGCCCCGGGTAACCCTGGATCAGTGGCGAACGTTGCAAGCGGTCGTCGACCACGGCGGTTTCGCCCAGGCAGCCGAAGCGTTGCACCGCTCGCAGTCGTCGGTGAGCTACACCGTGGCGCGTATGCAAGAGCAACTGGGCGTGCCGCTGCTGCGTATCGACGGTCGCAAAGCCGTGCTCACCGAGGCCGGCGATGTGCTGCTGCGCCGCTCACGGCAACTGGTGAAGAACGCCAGCCAACTCGAAGACCTCGCCCACCACATGGAACAAGGGTGGGAAGCCGAAGTGCGTTTGGTGGTCGATGCCGCCTACCCCACCGCCCGCCTGGTTCGTGCCCTGACCGCGTTTATGCCGCAGAGCCGTGGCTGCCGCGTGCGGCTGCGTGAGGAAGTGTTGTCGGGGGTCGAGGAAGTGCTGAAAGACGGCATCGCCGACCTGGCCATTTGCGGCTTCAACGTGCCGGGCTTTCTCGGTTCGGAAATGAACCCGGTGGAATTCGTCGCCGTCGCCCACCCCGAACACGCCCTGCACCGCCTGCAACGGGAAATCACCTTTCAAGACCTCGAATCCCATATGCAAGTGGTCATCCGCGACTCGGGCCGCCAGCAACCCAAAGACGTCGGCTGGCTCGGCGCCGAGCAGCGCTGGACCCTCGGCAGCCTGGCGACGGCTGCCACGTTTGTGGCCAGTGGGCTGGGTTTCGCCTGGTTGCCGCGCCACCTGATCGAGCGCGAACTGCGCGAAGGTGTGCTCAAAGAATTGCCGCTAGACCGCGGTGGCAGCCGCCACCCGACGTTCTTCCTCTATACCAACAAAGACAAACCCCTGGGCCCGGCCACGCAGATTCTTATCGAGCTGCTGCGCAACTTCGACGCCGCGCCGCTGGACGCCCCATTCGCCGCACCCGCCATGCACAACTGACCCCGCAGCCGCGCTAGCCAGGAGGCACACATGCCGTATTTCGATCACGACGATTGCCAGCTGCACTACGAGGAATACGGCACTGGCGCGCCCTTGGTGCTGGTCCACGGCCTGGGCTCCAGCACGCTGGATTGGGAATACCAGACGCCTGTGCTGAGCCAACACTACCGCGTTATCAGCCTCGACGTGCGCGGCCATGGCCGCTCTGACAAACCGCACGAGGCCTACAGCATCAGCGGTTTCGCCGAAGACGTGGCAGCCCTGATCGAACACCTGAATTTGCCACCCGTGCATTTGGTGGGCATTTCCATGGGCGGCATGATCGGCTTCCAAGTGGGCGTGGATTACCCGCACCTTTTGAAAAGTCTGACCATCGTCAACAGCAGTCCGGAAGTGAAGGTGAAAACGCCGAAAGACGCGCTGATGGTGGCGCAGCGTTGGACGTTATCGCGCCTGCTCAGCCTGGAAGTGATCGGCAAAAAGCTCGGCGGTTTACTGTTCCCCAAACCGGAGCAAGTGGAGCTGCGCCTGAAGATTGAGCGGCGCTGGCCCATGAATGACAAACGCGCCTACCTCGCCAGCCTGGACGCCATTATCGGCTGGGGCGTGCGGGAACGACTGGCGCGCATAACCTGTCCTACGCTGGTGGTTACGGCCGACCATGACTACACCTCGGTGGCCAGCAAACAGGCTTATGTCGACGAGCTGCCCAACGCTCGCTTGTTGGTGGTAGAAGATTCGCGCCACGCCACGCCCATGGATCAACCCGAGTTCTTCAATGCCCAGCTGTTGGCATTCCTCGCCGAGGTGGAGCGTTAAACTGCCCGGCTACAGCTGTTGATCCATGCCAATAACCGGTTTCTCCACACCAATAAATAGTCCAGACAAGGTCTTCGCCATGTTGAAAAAAGCCACCCTCCTCGCCTGCTCCGTGCTGTTCGCCAGCCACCTGTTCGCCGCCGACGCGCAAGCCGGCACGCATGTGCTGCTGACCACCAGCCTGGGCGATATCGAAATCGAACTGGAAGATCAGAAAGCGCCGCTCAGCACCAAAAACTTCCTCGCCTACGTCGACAAGGGCTTCTACAGCAAAACCATTTTTCACCGCGTGATTCCGGGCTTTATGGTGCAGGGCGGCGGTTTCGACACCGACATGCGCCAGAAGAACACCGAATCGCCGATCAAGAACGAAGCCGACAACGGCCTGCACAACGTGCGCGGCACGCTGGCCATGGCCCGCACCGGGGTTGTCGACTCGGCCACCAGCCAATTCTTCATCAACCAGAAAGACAATGCCTTCCTCGACCACGGCGGCCGCGACTTTGGTTATGCCGTCTTCGGCAAAGTGGTCAAGGGCATGGATATCGTCGACAAAATTGCCCAAGTGCCGACCGGCCGCTACGCCGGCATGAGCGATGTGCCCAACACGCCGGTGCTGATCTTGGCCGCCAAACGCCTGTAACTGGCGCGCGCGACGCGGCGGAACGAAAGCGTAGCGAGCGACACCGGGCAACACGAAAGCAGACGGAAAACGAGCGGTTGGCGTTTTCCGTTTGGTTTTTCAGCGCCGCGTAATCGCGCGCAACCGCTTTGCAACGAGGTCCATGATGTTTCGCCGTTTCGAGCAATTGATCGACATCTTCCGCCCCGCCCCCAGCGAGGCACCGCCCACGGACGTATGGCGTTTCTACCTGTACTTCCTGCGCCAGGCCTGGCCCAGCTTTGTGGCGCTGATGATTGTCGGCCTGATCGTCGCGCTGATCGAAGTGGCGCTGTTCAGCTTTCTCGGCGACATCGTCGACTGGGCGCAAAGCACCCCACCCGCCCAATTCTTCGAGCAACACGGCACGGCACTGATGTGGATGGCGGCCGTCACTTTGCTGCTGCGCCCGATTTTCAATGGCCTGCACGGCCTGCTGGTGCACCAGACCATCAGTCCGAGCCTGACCAACCTGATTCGCTGGCAAAACCACAGTTACGTGCTCAAGCAGAGCCTAGGGTTTTTCCAGAACGACTTCGCCGGGCGCATCGCCCAACGCATCATGCAAACAGGCAACTCCCTGCGCGACTCCGCCGTGCAAGCCGTCGACGCGTTGTGGCATGTGCTGATTTACGCCATCAGCAGCCTGGTGCTATTTGCCGAAGCGGACTGGCGGCTGATGCTGCCGCTGCTGGCGTGGATCGTTTGCTACATCGGCTCGCTGGTGTACTTCGTGCCACGGGTGAAAGCCCGCTCGGTGATCGCGTCCGAATCGCGCTCCAAACTCATGGGCCGCATTGTCGACGGCTACACCAACATCGCCACGCTCAAGCTTTTCGCCCACACCAACTCCGAGCAGAACTACGCCCGCGAAGCGCTGCACGAACAGAACGTGACCACGCAAATGGCTGGCCGCGTGGTGACGGTGATGGACGCGGTGATTACCGCCATGAACGGCGCATTGATCGTCGGCACCACGGGCCTGGCGTTGTGGCTGTGGAGCCAGGGGCTGATCACCGTGGGCGCCATCGCTCTGGCCACTGGCCTGGTGATTCGCCTGATCAATATGTCCGGCTGGATCATGTGGGTGGTCACCGGCATTTTCGAAAACATCGGCACCGTGCAAGACGGCATGCAAACCATCGCCCAGCCGCGCAAGGTGCTCGACCGTGCCGACGCGCCGCGCCTGCAAGTGCCTCAAGGCGCGGTGAGCATGCGCAACGTCAGCTTTCACTACGGCAAAGGCGCGGGTGTGATCGGCGGGCTCGACCTGGAGATTCGCGCCGGCGAGAAAATCGGGCTGATCGGGCCGTCAGGCGCAGGCAAATCGACGTTGGTGAACCTGCTGCTGCGCTTGTACGACCTGGAAGGCGGCGAGATTCTTATCGACGGTCAGAACATCGCCCACGTCGCCCAGGAAACCTTGCGCGAACGCATCGGCATGGTCACCCAGGACACCTCGCTGCTGCATCGCTCCATCCGCGACAATTTGCTGTACGGCAAACCCGACGCCACCGACGCCGAGCTGTGGGAGGCGGTGCGTAAAGCGCGGGCCAGCGAGTTTATTCCCGAACTTTCCGACGCCCAGGGCCGCTTCGGCTTTGACGCCCATGTGGGCGAGCGCGGCGTGAAGCTGTCGGGCGGCCAGCGCCAACGCATCGCCATCGCCCGCGTATTGCTCAAAGACGCGCCGATTTTGATCCTCGACGAAGCCACCTCGGCGCTGGACTCTGAAGTGGAAGCGGCCATCCAGGAAAGCCTCGACAGCCTGATGCAAGGCAAAACCGTCATCGCCATCGCCCACCGCCTTTCCACCATCGCACGCATGGACCGCCTGGTCGTGCTCGACAAAGGCCGCATCGCCGAAAGCGGCACCCATGCCGAGTTGCTGGCGCACAAAGGGTTGTATGCGCGGTTGTGGCATCACCAAACGGGTGGGTTTGTGGGGCTTGATTGATCGCGACGCTCTCACGTCCGAACCGCGGATCCTGTAGGAGAGGCTTTAGCCTGGATGTTCTCAAAGCCAGCAAAACCGTTAGCTAGCTTTCTAATATCAACGTCACCGATGCCGACTAGCAAGATCATTGATTATTCAAACCTGCCCTGCGGCTGTTTATATAAGCCCGTCGCTACCTGCGACAGAAAGCCGCAATGCAAACCTTCTCTGCCGTTTACCGAAGATTTTCGTTGCTGCTTTTAATCGACCCCCACTGTTGAGGAAAGGCCATCATGAAAATAGCTTCACTGGTTACCGCCGTTCTCTCCGGCTTCGCTCCTGGCGTGTTTGCCGATGATCTCAACCCCGCCCCGGGCGCTGGCCTGCCGGCAGTGGATTACCACTACGGCATGAAGGTCGATGTAGCCAAAGTGCTGCACCGCACCGACAACTCCGGCAAAACCGGTGTCGTGCCTGTGATCGTGGTCTACGAAGACAGCCTCGGCGAAGTGCACAAGCTGAAGTATCAAGAATGGGGCGGCCGCGCGCAGAACGGCTAACCCGCCGCCCGCCGGGCTTAGGCCACAGCCCTAAGCCTGGCGAAACGGCAACAGCGTCTTCGCCTCTTCGGCGTAGGCGCGAATGCCGGCTCGTTCATCCTCCAGAAAGTCCGCCACCGCATCGCGCAACCCGGGATGACACAAGTAGTGCCACGACCGGGTAATCACCGGCTCAAAACCCCGAATCAACTTGTGCTCGCCCTGAGCACCGGCATCAAAACGCTGCAAGCCCTGCCCGATCGCATAGTCCATGCCCTGATAAAAACAGGTCTCGAAGTGCAAGCGATCAAACTCCGCCAGGCATCCCCAATAGCGTCCATACAAACTGTCGCCAGCCACCAAGCTGAACGCCATGGCCACCGGCCGCGCGCCTTGAATGGCGAACACCACACGAATCGCCTCGGGCATGCGCTCGGCTAACAGGCTGAAGAACGTGCGCGTCAGGTACGGCATCTGCCCGCGCACGGCGTAGGTGTTGGCGTAGCAGGCGTAAACAAAATCCCACTGTGCTTCGCTCAGCGCCTTGCCTTCGTACCACTCAAACTCAATGCCCTGCCCCGCCACCTGCTCGCGCTCTTTGCGCATTTGCTTGCGCTTGCGCGAGGCGAGCACGTCGAGGAAATCGGCGAAGTCGCGATAGCCACGGTTCTGCCAGTGAAACTGACAGCCCAGGCGTTGCAGCCAGTTTTCGCGGCCGTCGAGCAAGGCGCTGGCCAGCTCATCGGTGAAGTTGATATGCAGGCTGGAAAGCCCTTGTGCCGGTAAATCAGCCGTTAGCGCGTTCAGCAGGAGCGAGGCGCTGTCCGGCAAGCCGAGCAGGCGCGGCCCGGTCACGGGGGAGAACGGCACGGCGCCGAGTAGCTTGGGGTAATAAGGAATGCCCGCGCGCTGGCTGGCGTCGGCCCAGCCATGGTCGAACACGTATTCGCCGTAGGAATGGCTTTTCAAATACGCCGGCAGCGCCGCCTGCAATTCGCCTTGGTCGTTCACCCACACGCGGTGCGACGCCCGCCAACCACTGCGCCCGCCAATGCTGCCGCTGTCTTCAAGCGCCGACAGAAACCCATGGCGCAAAAACGGCTGCGACTCGGGCAGCAACGCATCCCAGGCTTGCGCGGGAATGGCGGACAGGGAGTCGAGAATGTGCACAGGCATGGGCGATTCCACAGCGAGTTAGACGGCCCGGTCATCATAACGGCAGCTCGGCGGATAAGGTCAAAAGCATCGCGGCTGAAGGCTCGAGCTTTTGATTGTGTAGGAGCGACCTTGGTCGCGAAGCGTTGGTACAGGCCGGCGCCGATGTTTGCAGGGGTTCGCCAGCAAGCTGGCTCCTACAGGTTGGTGGGCAGCCGCGAGGCTGCTTCTATTAATAGCCGCCCATAAAAAAGCCCCGCACGAGGCGGGGCTAAAGAAAGGAGCAGAACCTTTGTTGCGTGGAGCTACAGCTTAGAACGCGTATTGAGCGCGAACGATGAAACCGTCGCCGTCGTCATCACCAGTGCGCGAAGCAGCGGTGGTGCCGGTGGCGTTGGTCACGCCATCAACCGACGCCTTCACGTAGGTGGCGCTGATTTTCACGGCTTCGTTGGCGTACCAGTTCACACCCAGGTTGTGCACTTTGGCGTCACGGTCGCCGTCATCCAGCGTCACGCGCTGAGCAGCGGTACGGGTGCTGTCGTCATCAACCGAGATGCTGTCGAAGCGGTAGAACACTTCCCATGCACCGATCTGGTTGTTGGCAGGCTTGAGGGCGTCGAACTTGCCGAGTTTGTAGCCGCGGGCTTCACCGGTCAGGGTGTAGGCCACTTGTACGTAGCCGCCTTTGGCTTCCACGTCTTGGAAGGTCGGGTTATTGGTGTCGGCCTTCAGTTCACGGGTCATGTATTCACCCTGAACGGAGAACGGACCCATTGCCCAGGCAGCTTCCAGACCCAACGCGGTGTCGTTGTCATACAGGCCAGTGGTGGTGTTGCTCTGGCCAGCGAACACAACGCGGTTGCCGTTAGCACCGGCATCGTTACCACCGGTAGTGGCGACGCCACGCATGCCCAGACGGCTACGGAATTGTGCGTCAAGCGCCGAGTCGGAAACGTCGCGGCGAGCGGCGCTGAAGCCGAAGTGCAGCACGTTGCCAGCGTCGTGCAGCGGAGCGAACACACCACGCAGGTTGACTTGCTTGTTGCTGTCGCCGTCGGTGTCGTTGTTGTCTTTGGCAAATGCGCCAGCCGATACGTAGAACGAGTCGCTGAAGGTGCTGGAAACCTGTGCACCCATGCCGTTCTGGTGGCTGTTGGACCAGTCGATGATGTCGTAGAAGGCGTTACGCTCAGGAGCGGTTACCCACTTGGAGCTGGTGGCTTTTTCCAGGCCGAACTCTGGGTCGAAACGACCTACTTTGATCACAGCCGGGTTGAAGCCGATGTAGCTGATGGAGGCTTCGTCGAAGTAGCCGTCATCTGCAGAACCGGAGTTGTGCGAGAAGTCGTAGTTGATGTTGTACAGCCAGTCGCTGAACGCGATACCGGAGAATTCCAGGAATGCACGGCGGAAGTAGGCAGCGTCAGCGCTGTCGCCATTGCGGGTGTAGATGCCATCGAACTGGCTGTAGTCAGCTTGCAGACGGCCGCCGATTTTGAAACCGAACGACTTGTCAGTAGTAGCCACTTCAAGGCCACCTTTAGTTTTTACAACGATGTCAGCGCCGTCAGTAGTAACGGTACCGGCGAAAGCCTGGGCGGAAATGGCCAGGGCCAGGGCGCTGGCGGCAATACCGGCGAAGTGCTTACGGATCATCGAAGAATTCCCCTATTGGTCTTTGAAATACACCCGAGCGGCTGGCTCGTTTGTGCTGGGGGAATACTGGCGGGGGGTTATTTCAGCTCAGTTGCTTTTATATAAATGTTTTATGACAGAGGAACTTTTTTACTTCTAATAGGAATAACGATGGAGGCGCTCTAGGACGAGGCTTTCAGCCGCTTTTCTGGCACCGTGCCAGCACCCAAGTTTTGCGTTTCGGCTAAAACATGGCTGTCACAAAGCGGGAATGTGACAACCGTCCGTCTGCGCAAGGCGGGAGGTTCTCCGCGCAAAAGTGGCCCCCTCAGGCGAGAAAAACCGTTAAAACGACGCCGCCAAACATATCGCTTTATTCGATAGGTATAGGGGGAAAATTGCGCTATTCAGCCACACCAAACCGATAGATCATGGCACCCAACACCAGCGGCATCCCACCGTCTGACTTGCGCTTTTCAGCACAGACCAGACCCAACGAGCGCCACCTGGCTAACCAACGGAGGACACAAGTCATGATCGAACGTCGACCTTTTGAGCAGATGGGTGGTGCCAACCATGGCTGGCTGAACGCTCGCCATCACTTCTCGTTTGCCGAGTATTACGATCCGAGCCGGATGAACTGGGGCCAACTGCGAGTGTGGAACGATGACGAAATCGCTCCGCAAAGCGGCTTCCCCCGTCACCCGCACCGGGACATGGAAATCATCACCTATGTGCGTGAAGGTGCCATTACTCACCAGGACAACCTGGGCAACAAAGGCCGCACCGAAGCCGGTGATGTGCAGGTAATGAGTGCAGGCACGGGCATCGCCCACAGCGAGTACAACCTTGAGGATGAAACCACCAAGATCTTCCAGATCTGGATTCAGCCGACCGAGTTCAACTCGCCACCCGCCTGGGGCGCCAAGCCGTTCCCCAAAGGCGAACGTGCCGGTGCATTCGTGACCCTGGCCAGCGGCGACAAAGACGACAGTGAAGCCCTGCACATCCGTGCCGACGCTCGCTTGAGCGCTGCAACGCTTAAGGCCGGTCAGCAAACCGAATACCGCCTGGGCAGCAATCGCAAGGCGTATCTGGTCGCGGCCAGCGGTGTGATCAGCGTCAACGGCGTGCAAGCCAATGCCCGCGACGGCGTGGCGGTCAGCGGCGAAGAGGTGTTGGTCTTCAATGCCGTGGAAGATGCCGAAATCATCCTGGTGGATGTGGCCTGATTCCCAGCCTCGCGCAGTAAAAGAAGCAGCCTTCGGGCTGCTTTTTTTGTCCCCTTGCCCGCTTTCTGTAGGAGAGGCTTCAGCCTCGATTCGTGCAAAAGACTTTCTCCGCTGCGCTCAAGAGTGCACCCGCGCCCATCTCACGCTAGGCTACGGCTCCATTTGCGCCGGAGCTGCCGCCATGAGCCAAGACATCGAAGCAAGCCAGGAAACGGGCACTTCCGCCCCCGCCGTAGAACCCTTGACCGCCACCGAAGCCCGCGTGCTCGGTTGCCTGGTCGAAAAGCAAGCCACCACGCCCGAAACCTACCCGCTCACGCTCAACGCAGTGGTGCTGGCGTGCAACCAGAAAACCAGCCGCGAACCGGTGATGAACCTGACCCAGGGCCAGGTCGCCCAGGCATTGCGTGCGCTTGAAGGGCGCGGCATGGCGCGACTGGTGATGGGCAGTCGCGCGGATCGCTGGGAACACCGTGCCGACAAAGCATTGGAGCTGGTGCCGGCCCAGGTGATTTTGCTGAGTCTGTTACTGCTTCGCGGGCCGCAAACGCTGAATGAACTGCTGACCCGCAGTTCGCGCATGCACAATTTTGACGATGTTGAAGCGTTGCAGCACCAGCTGGAACGCCTCGCCAGCCGTGGGTTGGCGGTGCTGGTGCCGCGTCAGGCGGGGCAGCGGGAAGACCGGTATATGCATTTGCTCGCCAGCCCTGAGGAATTGGCGGCGGCGATTGCCAGCAGTGGGCGCAGTGAACGCAGCGAAGGGGCAGCGCCCTCGCAGTCGCGCATTGATGAGTTGGAAGAACGTGTGGCGCAGTTGGAGGCGCGGTTGGCGGCGTTGGAGCAGGCGAACGGGTGATTGCGCGTTTCTTGATTCGCCCGAGTAGAGGCCGGCCCTCACCCCTAGCCCCTCTCCCGCGAGCGGGAGAGGGGAACAGAATTGGGTCGCGGCGAATAATTCGGTCTCCCTCCCGCCAGCATGCGGGACAGCGAACGGAATTGGGTCGCGGCGACTCACTCGGTCGGCCCCCTCGCCCGCTTGCGGGAGAGGGTTGGGGTGAGGGGCCGTTGATCTTTTCCAGCGCACAAAAAAACCGGCACAAGGCCGGTTTTTTTATCTAGCAAACTTCAGTCAATCCAACATCCCCACATGCTTGGGATGGCTCGCCACGCGCTGCAACCAGGCGCGCACCGCCGGGTACGGTTCCAGGTCGAAGCCGCCCTCATGGGCAACATGGGTGTAGGCATACAGCGCAATGTCGGCAATCGAGTAATGATCGCCCACCAGATAATGAGTCAGCTTCAGTTGCTGCTCCATCACCTTCAACGCCTTGTATCCGCCCTTGCGGGTGGCTTCATATTCGGCGCGGCGGTCTTCGGGCAATCCTTGGTACAGCTTGATAAAGCGCGCCACGGCAATGTACGGCTCGTGGCTGTACTGCTCGAAGAACTGCCACTGCAGCACTTGCGTGCGCAGGCGCGGTTCGGTGGGCAGGAATTCGCTGCCGTCGGCGAGGAAATTTAGAATCGCGTTGGACTCCCACAAGCACGTGCCGTCTTCAAATTGCAGCACGGGAATTTTGCCATTGGGGTTCATGGCGAGAAATTCCGGGGTCTGGGTTTCGCCCTTGAGAATGTCCACCGGCACCCACTTCGACTCTTTGCCGAGCAGGTGCAGCATCAATTTGACCTTGTAGCAGTTGCCGGAGAGGTAATCGCCGTAAACCTTGTACATAGCAACCTCCTGTAGTGCCTGTTCGGTGAGGTGTTAAGCCGCTTGTTCCAACTGCGCCTGGCGGATGACGTTAGCCAAGCGCGACAGCCCTTCCCCCAACCGATCCGGCGAAATGTGGCTGAAATTCAAGCGCAAGTAGCCGGGGTTGTCTTCCGGCTGGGCAAAGAAAGGTTCGCCCGGCATAAACGCCACGTTTTCTTTCAGCGCCGCGTCGAGCAGCGTGCGGGTGTCCAGCGGTTGTTTGAGGGTCAGCCAGAAGAACAGGCCGCCTTGCGGCACGTTCCATTCGGCGAGGTCGGCAAAATGTTGTTCCAGCGCCACTTGCATGGCGTCGCGGCGCACGCGGTAGAAGTCACGCAGCTCGGCCAGGTGCGACTTGTATTTCTCCGTGCCCAGCCATTGCAGCGCTTGCCATTGGCCGACGCGGTTGGTGTGCAAGTCGGCGGATTGTTTCAGGCGCAACAGGTGTGGGAACAGGTCCGGCGTAGCGATCAAGAAGCCGACGCGCAGGCCCGGCAACAGGGTTTTCGACACGGTGCCGGTGTAGATCCAACTGGCCTTTTTCAGCCGGCTGACAATCGGCGTTGCGCTGCCGGCGTCGAACACCAGCTCGCGGTAGGGTTCGTCTTCAATCAGGGTCACGCCGAACTCATCGAGCAGCGCGGCCACGGCGTCGCGCTTGGCTTCGCTGTAGCGCACCGCCGATGGGTTCTGGAAGGTCGGAATCAAATAGGCAAACGCCGGCTTATGCTGTTCCAGGCGCGCGCGCAAGGCGTCGAGCTGCGGGCCGTCGGCTTCCTGGGGAACGCTCAGGCAGTCGGCGCCGAACAGTTGGAACGATTGCAGCGCGGCGAGGTAAGTCGGCGCCTCCAGCAGAATTTCGGTGCCCGGGTCGATAAACAGTTTCGAGGCCAGGTCGAGGGTTTGTTGCGAGCCGCTGACGATCAGCACTTGGCTGGCGTCGCAGGCAATGCCTAGCGCACGGGCATCGGCGGCGATGGCTTCGCGCAAGGCTGGTTCGCCTTCGCTCATGCCGTACTGGCCCATGCTCAACGGCATGTCGGCCCATTCCACCTTTGGCAGCATGGGTTCGGCGGGCAAACCACCGGCGAAGGACATCACTTCCGGACGTTGCGCAGCCGCCAGAATTTCGCGGATCAAAGAGCTTTTAAGACGGCTGATACGTTCGGAGAAGGCCATACAAGTCACCGGTAGCAAAGGCAGGGAAAAATAAGTCAAACTGATTGACCGAAATCGGCTAAACCGAAACTACGACGATACGGATAACAACGTCAATATGCTTGACCTTAAAAACTCAACCACTCAGCAAAATGCCATGGAAGCGTTTTTTTTCGGCTACCAGGCATTCACCGCCAAGGCCGATGAAATGCTCGCGCGCCGGGGCTTGAGCCGCGTGCATCAGCGCATTCTGTTTTTCATTGCGCGCAGCCCCGGCATGAGCATGAAAGAGCTGCTGGCGGTGTTGGGTGTGAGCAAGCAAGCGCTGAATATTCCCCTGCGCCAGTTGCTGGAAATGGACCTGGTGCACAGCGACGCGGCCACCGACGACAAACGCAAACGCCTGCTCTATCTCACGCCCGAAGGCAGCAAGTTGGAAGGCGCCCTGCGCCGCGAACAGGTGAAGTTGCTGCGCCGCGCGTTTGATGAAACCGGCGAGGATGCGGTAAAGGGTTGGTTTGCGGTGAATCAGGCGCTGGCCCAAGGCGCCGCGATCGAGCAATAAGCCCGTGGATCTGTACGGCCGTTTGCGCCAATTGCTGTATCGGGACGGCAACCCCCGCCGCCCGTAGGCTGGACACTCGTTTTGGAGTGAAATGCCATGAGCCTCGAGCTGTTGATTGCCTTTGTCGCCTTCGCCTTTGTCACGTCCGTGACGCCCGGCCCGAACAACACCATGCTGCTGGCATCGGGGGTCAACTTCGGTATTCGCCGCACGCTGCCGCACATGCTGGGTATCAGCGTGGGCCTGATGTCGTTGGTGCTGGCGGTGGGCTTCGGCCTGGGCCAAGTGTTCGAGCAAGTGCCCATGCTGTATGTGATTCTGCGTTACGTCGGCGCGCTGTACTTGCTCTATCTGGCCTGGAAAATCGCTCGCTCCGGCGCGCCGGAAGCCAACGGCGATGAGCGCGGCAAGCCGTTCAGTTTTGCCCAGGCGGTGGCGTTTCAGTGGATCAATCCCAAGGCCTGGATCATGGCCGTCGGCGCCATTACCACCTTTGTGCCGCAACAGAATTTCGTCGTTAACGTGCTGCTGATTGCAGCGGTATTCGCGCTAGTCAATTGCCCGACCATGAGCGTGTGGACCGCCGCTGGCAGCCTGCTGCGCAACTGGTTGCGCAACCCCGGCGCGCTACGCTTTTTCAATATCACCATGGCGCTGTTGCTGGTCGCCTCGCTCTATCCCATTTTCAAGGACGTGTGAATGGACGCCGCTTCTACCCAACCGCTCCGCCCGCTGGCCGACAGTTCGCCATCGGCCGTGGTCGCCGGTTTCATCGCGATGATGACCGGCTACACCAGCTCGTTGGTGTTGATGTTTCAGGCCGGTCAGGCGGCCGGGCTGACCACGGCACAAATCTCGTCGTGGATCTGGGCGCTGTCCATCGGCATGGCGGTTTGCAGCATCGGTTTGTCGCTGCGTTATCGCACGCCGATCACCGTGGCCTGGTCGACGCCGGGCGCCGCGCTCCTCATCACCAGCCTGGGCCACGTGAGTTACGGCGAGGCCATCGGCGCCTATATCACCTGCGCGGTGCTGGTGATTATTTGCGGGCTTACGGGCAGTTTCGAACGACTGGTGAAGCGCCTGCCTGGCTCGCTGGCGGCGGCGTTATTGGCGGGCATTCTGTTCAAAATTGGTAGCGAAATATTCGTTGCCGCCCAGCACCGCACAGGCTTGGTGCTGGCGATGCTGTTCACCTATTTGCTGGTTAAACGCGCCCAGCCGCGCTACGCCGTATTGGCTGCGCTGGTGGTTGGAACGGCGTTGGCCGGTGTGATGGGCTTGCTGGATTTCAGCGGCTTTCATTTGCAGGTGGCGGTGCCGGTGTGGACCACGCCGAGCTTTTCCCTGGCCGCCACCATCAGCATTGGCATTCCGCTGTTCGTGGTGGCCATGACCTCGCAGAACATGCCAGGCATCGCCGTGCTGCGCGCCGACGGTTACACCGTGCCGGCCTCGCCGCTGATCAGCGTCACCGGTATCGCCTCGCTGCTGCTGGCGCCGTTTGGCTCCCACGGCATCAACCTGGCCGCCATCAGCGCCGCCATTTGCACCGGGCCACATGCCCACGAAGATCCGAGCAAGCGCTACACGGCGGCCATGTGGTGCGGCGTGTTTTACGGATTCGCGGGGGTGTTCGGCGCCACGCTGGCGGCGCTTTTTGCCGCCTTGCCCAAGGAGCTGGTGTTGTCCATCGCCGCGCTGGCCTTGTTCGGCTCGATCATCAACGGCTTGACCAATGCCATGGCCGAGCCGAAAGAACGTGAGGCCGCACTGATCACCTTTATGGTCACCGCGTCGGGCTTGAGTTTGTTTTCGATTGGGTCGGCGTTCTGGGGAATTGTGGCGGGGGTGCTGACCTTGCTGATTTTGAATTGGCGTAAGGATTGAAGGGGGGCAAAAGCATCGCGGCTAATCGGAATGCCGCCCAGCCGCCCCCCCACAGGAACGCATAAACCTGTGGGAGCGGCTTCAGCCGCGATGCTCTTCAATGTCTACGCAAACTCACGCCAAGCGAAAATGCTCCACCATCCCCTGCAATTCATTACTCAAACTCGCCAGCTCAATACTCGACGCCGCCGTGCCTTCCATGGCCATGGAGGACTGATCGGCGCTGCTGCGAATGTTAGTCACGCTGCGGTTGATCTCTTCGGCCACGGAGCTTTGCTCTTCCGCTGCCGCTGCAATCTGCTGGTTCATTTGGTGAATCACCGATACCGCCGCCGCGATGCTGCCCAGGGCACTTTCAGTTTCCAGGGCATCACTCACGGTGAGCTGAACCAGCGCCGTGCTGCTTTGAATCTGACTGACTGAACTTTGCGCGCCTTTCTGCAAGGCGCTGACCAGCCGTTCGATTTCTTCCGTGGATTGTTGCGTGCGTTTGGCCAACGCGCGCACTTCATCGGCGACCACCGCAAAGCCCCTGCCCTGCTCGCCCGCGCGCGCCGCTTCGATGGCGGCGTTGAGCGCGAGCAAGTTGGTTTGTTCGGCCACGCTTTTGATCACGCTGAGCACCGAGACGATGTTTTGAATTTCGCTGCTCAAGCTCTGAATGCTGTCGCTGGCCGAGCTGGACGACGCCGACAACTGCTCGATACGCGCCATGGTCTGGCGTACGACGTTTTGCCCGTTGAGCACTTTCGAGTCGGCCGTCTCTGCGGCGCCAGCGGCTTGCTCGGCGTTGCGGGCAACGTCATGAACAGTGGCGGTCATCTGGTTCATGGCCGTGGCCACTTGTTCGGTTTCTTCTTTTTGGCTGGCGACTTCGGCGTTGGTCTGTTCGGTGACGGCCGACAGCGAGCGCGCCGAGGTGGCGATCTGGTTGATGCCGGCCTGCAAGCTGCCGACCATGCTGCTGAGGCTGGCCGACATCTGCTGCATGGCGCTCATCAACTGGCCGACCTCATCGGTGCCGCGCACTTCAATTCTGGTGCTGAGGTCGCCGTCGGCAATACGCGTGGCCACATGAATGACGCTTTGCAGCGGCTTGACGATGGCGCGGGTAATCAGCAGCGAGGCGCACAAGCCGACCAGAATCGCCAACGCCGACGAGGCCAGAATCAGCACGGAATTGGCCTTGAGTTCAGCGCGCATCGCAGCGTCTTGCGCCGCGTAGGCCTGGTCCACTTCGGCCATTACCTGTTCGGCCCGTTCGCGCATTTGCGTGTACACCGCACGCTCTTTGCCGAGCAGTTCGGTGTACTCGGCGAGCTTGCCGCTGAAGGTGGTGATGTTGGTGCTGACGTCGTTGAGCACCGTGAGGTAGCCGGAGTCTTTCACCGAGCTTTTCAGGGTTTCGGCCAATTGCAGGGCTTCATCGGCCTGGGCGATTTTCGTCGCCTCCAGGGTTTCGCCCTCTGCCGCTTTACGGCTTTGCGCGAGCCGTAGATGCGCTTCGTTCATGGCTTGCAGCATCAGGCGCGACACCTGGCTGACTTGCCCGGCCTGGACGATAAATTCCGCACCGTTCTGGCCTTGGGAATCTTTGAGTTCGTAGGCGCCGTCGTCGGCCAATCCGGCTTGCAGCAAATCCAGATTGTTGGCCACGCTGGTGACCGACCAGCTGGCCATTTCCAGCGCCAGGTCTTTGGCCAGGGCCAGCTCGACGAATTGATCGAACGAGGTGCGGTAGGTGCCCAACGCTTGCGCCACGGCGTCCATGGCGGCTGCGCTGGCGGGCGACTGCTCTTTAAGCGTGGCGGTGGCGGCGAGAATGTCGTCCACGCCTTTGCGCAGCGCATCGGCAGCCTTCGCATCGCCGCTGATGGAGAACGCTTGCTCGTTCAGGCGCACGCGCAGCACCGCGCTGTTAATGGCCGACATCTGCTTTTGCGCTTCGAAGCGCTGGCTGATGGCCTGCAACGCGGTCACGCCAATGGCCGCCACCACGGCGGTGAGCAGCAGCACCAGACCAAATCCGCTGCCCAGCTTCTTTGCCATGCCCAGGTTGGCAAAACTGCGTTGCAAGATCGAAATCATCGCGCCGGTCCTCTATCGAATGCTCAACGACAGGTCTGTGTATTCAAGACTCGTGCGAAGTTGCGACGCACGAAGGCCCAGCACAAGCGGCTTTACCCTCAGATATGGCAAATAGCTATGTCGACGTCGTTTTCAGATCAAGAAACTGGCGTCAACGTCAGAGGCCGCTTAGCGCGTCGCCCCGACGGGTGGAAACCCTGCCCCATTACGTCGCATGCGCCTCGAGAACAGACATCACACAACAGGCCATCTGGCGGGGAGGCCACAAAGTGCGCGGTGAGACCTCAGCGATGGATTGCGCCTCGCCCTCAAGAGCTGCGTGGTTGCTGAGCTAACGAATAAAAAGCTCTAGCACTTTCGTCTAACAGTGCGTTGACAAATCCGACAGCCTCTGTCGATAATCCCGACACAGTTGTACGACAACATATAACAACAAAAACAATAATCGCAGGACCACGCCATGACGACTCGCCCTCTCGCCAGTCTCCTACCGCGCCAGCCTTCGGCCCGGTCGTTCATTCGCCTTCACGGGCCACCCCATCCTTTCGAATTCGCTGACGGCTAGTCCGCAGCAATAGGCCCGGCTGCGTTCAAGCCAGGCCCAACGCCTCGACACAGGGGCATCACCGGTTCCGCCTTTTGATGCAGGCCAGATTTGGCGCGCAGGGGAACGGCTTTTTCAAAAATGGGAGCACAACAACAATGAAGACCCGCACCACTCGATCGCTCGTCCTCTTGGGCGCCGGCAGCATGGCCATGGCTCTGCCGCTGATTTCACAGGCTGAAGGTTTTATCGACGACACCAAGGCCACGCTGACTTTTCGTAATGCCTACTTCAACCGCAACTTCACCAACCCGGCCTACCCGAACGCGGCTAACCCGCAGAACAAGGCCGAAGAGTGGACGCAAAACTTCATTCTTGATGTGAAATCCGGCTACACCCCAGGCCCGGTTGGCTTTGGCGTGGACGTGCTGGGCCTGTACTCGCTGAAACTCGACGGCGGCAAAGGCACCGGCGGCTCGCAACTGCTGCCGATTCACCAGGACGGCCGCCCGGCTGACGACTTCGGTCGCCTGGGCGTGGCAGCGAAAGCCAAGTTCTCGAAAACCGAATTGAAGGTCGGCGAGTGGATGCCGGTGCTGCCGATTCTGCGCTCCGACGACGGCCGCTCCCTGCCGCAAACCTTCCGCGGCGGTCAGGTGACGTCCCAGGAAATCGACGGCCTGACCCTGTACGGCGGCCAGTTCCGTCAGAACAGCCCGCGTAACGATGCGAGCATGGAAGACATGTCCATGAACGGACGCGGTGCCTTCCTGTCCGACCGCTTCAACTTTGGCGGCGGCGAGTACACCTTCAACGAAAAACGCACTACTTTTGGCGTGTGGTACGCCGAGCTCGAAGACATCTACCAGCAGCAATACTTCAACGTGCTGCACAGCCAGCCAGTCGGCGACGTAACCCTGGGCGCTAACCTGGGTTACTTCATGGGCAAGGAAGACGGCAGCCAACTGGCCGGCGACCTCGACAACAAAACGGCATTCGCCATGCTGTCTGCCAAATACGGCGGCAGCACCTTTTACGTCGGCCTGCAAAAAGTCAGCGGCGACGATGGCTGGATGCGCGTTAACGGCACCAGCGGCGGCACCCTGGCGAACGACAGCTACAACTCTAGCTACGACAACGCCAAGGAAAAATCCTGGCAGCTGCGTCACGACTTCAACTTCACCGCCGTTGGCGTACCGGGCCTGACCCTGATGAACCGCTACATCAGCGGTGACAACGTGCACGTCGGCGCTGTGACGGACGGCAAAGAGTGGGGCCGTGAATCCGAGCTGGCGTACACCGTGCAGAGCGGCACGTTCAAAAACCTCAACTTCAAATGGCGCAACGCGAGCATCCGCCGCGACTACAGCACCAACGAATTTGACGAAAACCGCCTGTTCATCAGCTACCCGCTTTCGCTGCTGTAACCCGTCGGGCTTCGCCTGGCATCGACTTACTCCTCGTGTGAAAACACGCTTTGGCCCGTCCTCGTGACGGGCTTTTTTATGCCCCGTTTTCTGTAGGAGCGACTTCAGTCGCGATTCCTGAAAACGGTGCTGGCCGGGAGATCGCTATCGCGGCTAAAGCCGCTCCTACGGGGGAAGGCGGCGAGGGTTCGGGCATAAAAAAACCCCGAGCAAGTCGGGGCTTTTTTGTTTCGCTGTAGCGCAGCGGTAAAACAACTACCACGCGCGCATGCGCATTATCACGCTGGGAAAGATGGGGGATTCACGTCAGCCATGTCTTCCATTACGCGCACTACCTGGCAGCTGTAACCGAATTCGTTGTCGTACCAGACGTACAGCACAACGCGGTTGTCGTTGCAGATGGTGGCTTCAGCATCGACCACACCGGCGAAACGCGAGCCGACGAAGTCGGTGGAAACCACTTCCAGCGAGTTAACGAAGTCGATCTGGCGATGCAGATCCGAGTGCAGCGCGACGTAGCGCAGGTACTCGTTCATTTCTTCGCGGGTGGAGGCCTTTTCCAGGTTCAGGTTGAGGATGGCCATCGACACGTTCGGCGTCGGTACGCGAATGGCGTTGCCGGTCAACTTGCCAGCCAGTTCCGGCAAGGCTTTGGCAGCGGCAGTGGCAGCACCGGTTTCGGTGATCACCATGTTCAGCGGCGCGCTGCGACCACGACGGTCGCCCTTGTGGAAGTTGTCGATCAGGTTCTGGTCGTTGGTGTACGAGTGAACGGTTTCGACGTGGCCGTTAACGATGCCGAACTTGTCATTCACCGCTTTGAGCACCGGCACGATGGCGTTGGTGGTGCAGGAAGCGGCGGAGATGATTTTGTCGTCCGGGGTAATTTCACCGTGGTTGATGCCGTGCACGATGTTTTTCAGTTTGCCTTTGCCCGGCGCGGTCAGTACCACGCGGTCAACGCCTGGGCAGGCCAGGTGCTGGCCGAGGCCCTCGGCGTCACGCCATACACCAGTGTTGTCGACCAGCAGCGCATTGCTGATGCCGTACTGGGTGTAGTCGACTTCTTTCGGCTCTTTGGCGTAGATAATCTGGATCAGGTTGCCGTTCGCGGTGAGGGTGTTGTTTTCCTCGTCAACGGTGATGGTGCCGTTGAACGGACCGTGTACCGAGTCGCGACGCAGCAGGCTGGCGCGTTTGACCAGGTCGTTGCTGGCGCCTTTGCGCACAACGATAGCGCGCAGACGCAGACCGTCGCCGCCACCGGTTTTCTCGATCAGGATGCGTGCCAGCAGACGACCGATACGGCCAAAGCCGTACAGCACAACGTCGGTGCCTTTGCGCGGGGTGCCGTTTTGCTTGCCCACCACTGCGGCCAGTTCGTCACGCACGAACTGCTCGATGGCGCGGCCGTTGCCGTCAGCTTTGAATTTCACGACCAGCTTGCCGAGGTCGACCGAAGCGGCGCCCAGTTTCAAGCTGCTCATTTCTTTAAGGACGGCGAAGGTCTCGTGAACCGAGAGTTCGCTTTCGTCAGCCTGGCGGTGACGGGCGAAGCGGTGGGCTTTGAGAATCTGGATAACCGAACGGTTAATCAGGCTGCGACCGTAAATTGAGGTCACCACGTTGTTGTTGCGGTAGAGCTGACCAATCAGCGGAATCATCGCCTCCGCGAGTGCTTCACGATCAATCCATTCACCAAGACACTGATCAGGCTTCTGAGTCACGGGCAATACCTTTAACAAGTATGTAGGGGCTGAAAAAACGGGCTACATTATGACGGGCTGTGCAACTGCCGGCAATCTGCAGCGGACGAAACACTGACAGCAGCGCGGCGGGATAGTTACAATCCTTCCGGTTAATCCTCAACCGGAGCCACGACCTCTCGTGTCCGTATTGCGCTTACCCAGCCTTCCTGCCGCCTCCGGCAAACAAACGTGGGGCAACCTGCCAGGCGCCGCCCTGAGCCTGGCCATTGCCGAAGCCGCCAACGCCGCCAAGCGTTTCACCCTGCTACTGACCGCCGACAGCCAGAGCGCCGAGCGCCTGGAGCAGGAGTTGCGGTTCTTCGCGCCCGAGCTTCCCGTGCTGCACTTTCCCGACTGGGAAACCCTGCCCTACGACCTATTTTCGCCGCACCAGGACATCATTTCCCAGCGCATCGCCAGCCTGTACCGGCTGCCCGAGCTGAGCCACGGCATTCTCGTGGTGCCGATCACCACCGCCCTGCACCGCTTGGCGCCCAAGCGCTTTCTGCTGGGCAGCAGCCTGGTGCTGGATGTGGGCCAGAAGCTCGATGTGGACCAGATGCGCACGCGCCTGGAAGCCACCGGCTACCGCTACGTGGAAACGGTGTATGAGCACGGCGAGTTCACCGTTCGCGGCGCCATTATCGACTTGTTCCCCATGGGCACCGCGCAGCCGTACCGCATTGACCTGTTCGATGACGAGATTGAAACGCTGCGCACCTTCGACCCGGAAACCCAGCGCTCCATCGACAAGGTGGACTCCATCCGCCTTCTGCCGGCCCGCGAGTTTCCGCTGAATAAAGAAGCCGTCACCGGTTTCCGCGCGCGTTTTCGCGACCGCTTCGACGTCGATTTCCGTCGCTGCACCATTTATCAAGACCTCAACAGCGGCATCACACCCGCGGGCATCGAGTACTACCTGCCGCTGTTTTTCGACGAAACCGACACCCTGTTCGATTACCTGCCAAGCGACACGCAAGTGTTCTCGCTGCCGGGCATTGAGCAGGCCAGCGAGAACTTCTGGAACGACGTACGCAACCGCTATGAAGAACGGCGCGTCGACCCCGAGCGGCCGCTGGTGCCGCCGGCCGAGTTGTTCCTGCCGGTGGAAGACTGCTTCGCACGCCTGAAAAATTGGCCGCGCGTGGTGGTCAGCCAGCAAGACGTCGACACCGGCGTGGGCCGCGAGCGCTTCGCCGTCCAAGCGTTGCCGGACTTGGCGATTCAAGCCAAGGCCAGCCAGCCCATGGCCGCGCTGGAAACCTACCTGGCCGACTTCCCCGGCCGCGTGTTGTTTACCGCCGAATCGGCCGGGCGCCGCGAAGTGCTGCTGGAGCTGCTCGCGCGCTTGCGCCTCAAGCCAGTGGAAGTGGACAGCTGGAGCGACTTTGTAAAAGGCAAAGAGCGCCTGGCGATCACCATCGCGCCGCTGGACGACGGTTTGCAGCTGGACGACCCGGCCTTGGCGCTGATCGCTGAAAGCCCGCTGTTCGGCCAGCGTGTGATGCAGCGCCGCCGCCGCGAGAAAACCCGTGGCGACCACGGCGACGCGGTGATCAAAAACCTTACCGAGCTGCGCGAAGGCGCGCCGGTGGTGCACATCGACCACGGCGTCGGCCGTTACCTGGGCTTGGCCACGCTGGAAGTGGACAACCAGACCGCCGAATTCCTCATGCTCGCTTACGCCGACGAGGCCAAGCTGTATGTGCCGGTAGCCAACCTGCACCTGATCGCCCGCTACACCGGCAGCGATGACGCCCTGGCGCCGCTGCACCGTCTGGGCTCGGAAACCTGGCAGAAAGCCAAGCGCAAAGCCGCTGAGCAGGTGCGCGACGTGGCGGCCGAGTTGCTCGACATCTATGCGCGCCGAGCGGCCCGTGAAGGCTATGCCTTCGCCGATCCGAAACTGGATTACGAAACCTTCAGCGCCGGCTTCCCCTTTGAAGAAACGCCGGACCAGCAAACCACCATCGAAGCCGTTATGGCCGACATGCTGGCGCCCAAACCGATGGACCGCCTGGTGTGTGGCGACGTCGGCTTCGGCAAAACCGAAGTGGCCATGCGCGCGGCGTTTATTGCGGTCCACAGCGGCAAGCAGGTGGCGATTCTGGTGCCGACCACCCTGCTCGCCCAACAGCACTACAACAGCTTCCGCGACCGCTTTGCCGACTGGCCGGTGACCGTGGAAGTGATGAGCCGCTTCAAGTCCGACAAAGAAGTGAAGGCAGCGGTTGCGCAGTTGGCCGAAGGCAAGATCGACATCGTTATCGGCACCCACAAGCTGCTGCAGGACGATGTGAAAATCAAAAACCTCGGCCTGGTGATCATCGACGAAGAACACCGTTTCGGCGTGCGCCAGAAAGAGCAGCTCAAAGCGCTGCGCAGCGAAGTGGACATTCTCACCCTCACCGCCACGCCGATTCCGCGCACGCTGAACATGGCGGTGTCGGGCATGCGTGATCTGTCGATCATCGCCACGCCGCCAGCGCGGCGGTTGTCCGTACGCACCTTTGTGATGGAGCAGCAAAAACCCGTCATTAAAGAAGCCTTGCTGCGCGAACTGCTGCGCGGCGGCCAGGTGTACTACCTGCACAACGATGTGAAAACCATCGAAAAATGCGCCGCCGACCTCGCCGAACTGGTGCCGGAAGCACGCATCGGCATCGGCCACGGGCAGATGCACGAGCGCGAGCTGGAACAGGTGATGAGCGACTTCTATCACAAGCGTTTCAACGTGCTGATCGCCTCGACCATCATTGAAACCGGCATCGACGTGCCGAGCGCCAACACCATCATCATCGAGCGCGCCGACAAATTCGGCCTGGCTCAGTTGCATCAGCTACGCGGCCGCGTGGGCCGCAGTCACCACCAGGCGTACGCCTATTTGCTCACGCCGCCGCGCAAGCAAATGACCCCGGACGCCGAGAAGCGTCTGGAGGCCATCGCCAATACCCAAGACCTCGGCGCCGGCTTTGTGCTGGCCACCAACGACCTGGAAATTCGAGGCGCGGGCGAGTTGCTGGGCGATGGCCAGAGTGGGCAGATTCAGGCAGTGGGTTTCACCTTGTATATGGAAATGCTCGAGCGTGCGGTGAAAGCCATCCGCAAAGGCGAGCAGCCCAACCTTGAGCAGCCGCTGGGCGGCGGGCCAGAAATCAACCTGCGCGTACCGGCGCTGATTCCTGACGCTTACCTGCCGGATGTTCACACGCGGTTGATTCTGTACAAACGCATCGCCTCGGCCGCCGACGAAGACGCGCTGAAAGAGCTGCAAGTGGAAATGATCGACCGCTTCGGCCTATTGCCCGAGCCGACCAAAAACCTGATGCGCCTGACCTTGCTCAAACTGCAAGCCGAGCAACTGGGCATCAAGAAAGTCGACGCCGGCCCGCAAGGGGGCAAAATTGAATTTGCCGCCGATACCCAGGTCGATCCACTGGTGCTGATCAAGCTGATTCAAAGCCAGCCCAACCGCTACAAATTCGAAGGCGCTACGCAGTTCAAAATCCAGGTGCCGATGGAGCGTCCGGAAGAGCGCTTTAACACGCTGGAAGCGCTGTTCGAGCGCCTCACGCCTAAACAAGCTTGATTATTAAAGGACTACCGAATGCGTGCCCTCCGTTATGTCGCCCTGTTGCTCAGCCTCGTTGCGCCGATGGCGTTTGCCGACGGCCTGTATCAGGTTGAGCTGATCATTTTTCGCCAGGCCGGCGAGCCCATTCCCGCCAGCCAAACCGCCCCCGATGACTGGGCAGCCGGCGTGCAAGGCAGCGCCGCTGATAACGCACGGGGCACGGCGCTCAATGGCGAAGCTGCCAAGCTGAATCAGAACAACGGCTACACCGTGCTACTGCACCAGGCCTGGCAACAAAGCATGGGCGAGGCGCCGACCAAGATCGCCTTGAACACCGGCAACCAGCAGTTCGGTCACTACCCGGTGGAAGGCACCCTGAGCCTCAAGCAGGTTCGTTTTGTCGATCTGGACGCCAACTTCTGGATCAACCAGTTCGACGCCAGCGGCATGCTCACCGGCAGCGAGCGCCTGAAGCGCACCGCGCGGTTGAAAGCGGGCGAATTGACGTACTTGGATCATTCGAATCTGGGCATGTTGATTCGCATCAGCCCGCTGTGACACACCACCTGTAGGAGCGAGCTTGCTCGCGAACCCTGCAAACTTCATTCGCGAGCAAGCTCGCTCCTACGCAAAGCAAAAGGCCGCTCAATCGAGCGGCCTTTTTTATGGCGCGTATTTTTTAGCTCGCGAACAAATACGCCTCAACGTCCATTCCCGCATCGCGCATCTGCGCCAGCTTGTAGCGCAAGGTGCGCGGGCTGATGCCCAACCGCTCGGCGGCTTCTTTGCGGCGACCACGTTCGGCGCGCAGGGTGTCGATGATCATTTGGAATTCGTGCCGGCGCAGGTCATCGCCCAATGCGCTGCTATCACTGCTTTCGTCGTTGATCGGCAATACCGCATTGCCGCTGCTGATGGGCGTGACCGTCGGCGTTGGCAACGGCGCCAGGCCGATGGGACCGCTCAGGCACAGGTCTTGCGGCTGAATGACGCCGCCCTGCTGCAAGATCAGCGCGCGCTGAATGGCGTTGTCCAATTCACGCACGTTGCCCGGCCATGGGTAGCCGGTCAGCGCGCGTTCGGCGTCGGCCGATAAGCGTGCCGGGGCGTGGTTCATTTTCTTCGCGTGCTTGGCCAGCAGGCGCTCGGCGAGCGGCAGAATGTCGGCAGTGCGCTCGCGCAGTGGGCGCCAGCCCAGGGGGAATACTGACAAGCGATAGAACAAATCTTCGCGGAAGCGCCCCGCCGCCACCTCGCCGGCCAGGTCGCGGTTGCTGGTGGCCAGCACGCGGATGTCCAGGTCAATTGGCTTGCGTGCACCCACGCGTTCCACTTCCCGTTCTTGCAGCACGCGCAGCAGCTTGGCTTGCAGGCCCAGCGGCATCTCGGAAATCTCGTCGAGCAAAATGGTGCCGCCTTCGGCCATTTCGAACTTGCCCGGCTGCGAGGCGACAGCGCCGGTAAAGGCGCCCTTCTCATGACCGAACAGCGTGGCTTCCAGCATGTTGTCGGGAATGGCCGCGCAGTTGATGGCAATAAACGGTTTGCCCGCGCGCGGTGACTGCTGGTGAATGTAGCGCGCCAGCACTTCTTTGCCGGTGCCGGATTCGCCGGAAATCAGCACCGTGGAATCGCTCTGCGCGACGCGCTTGGCCAGCTCCAACAGTTGTCGGCTGGCAGGTTCCAGCGCCACCGGACCGTCACCTTCATCTTTACCGACGCGGCCAAGCGCATGGCGCTCGACCAGTTCGAGCAAGGCTTTGGGCTCGAACGGTTTAACCAAATAATCCGCCGCACCCCGGCGCATGGCATCGACCGCGCGCTCAACCGCGCCAAAGGCAGTCATCAGCAGCACCGGCAGTTGCGGATAGCGGCTGCGAATCAGGCCCAGCAGTTGATGACCGTCCATGCCCGGCATGTTGACGTCGCTGATGACCATGCAGAACGACTCGCGACCCAACGCCGTCAGTGCCGCTTCGGCGCAGTCTACGGCGCAGAAATCGTGGCCGCCGATCACCAGGGTGTCGGCCAGTGCTTCACGCAGGGCGCGGTCGTCTTCGACCAACAGAACTTTGCTCGCCATGGTGGTTACTCCTGAGAAGTCCGTGGGGCCACTGCAATCAGCGGCAATACCAGAATGGCGCAGGTGCCGCGGCCGGGGCGCGAGCGCAGCAGCAATTCGCCCTGGTGAGCGCGGGCCACCGCCTTGACGACCGCCAGGCCAAGACCGGTGCCGGTGGTTTTGGTGGTGAAAAAGGGTTCGCCCAGGCGCGCCAGGGTGGTGGCATCGATGCCGGGGCCGTTGTCGCTGATACACAGGCGCAGGTTCTGGCCACGTACGTAGAAATGAACCTTGAGACTTGCCTCGCGGCCGGCAGCTTGAATGGCGTTTTCCACCAGGTTCAGCACGGTGCCGACCAAGGTGTCGCGATTGCACAGCAGCTCGCCGGTGTGGGCGTCGCACTGCCAGCGCACGTTCATGCCTTGCACATGGGGCTCGGCGGCGGCGCGAAGGGCTTCGTAGAGCTTTTTCGGCGCCAGGCGATCGGGCAGCGGCAGTTCGCCTCGGGCGAATACCAGCATGTCGCGCACTTGGTGTTCCAGCTCGTGCAGACGCTCTTTCAGGCGGCTGGCGAAACGCTGCTGTTGGTCGACTGGCAGCACTTGCTCGGTCAGATGGCTGGCGTAGAGCAAGGCGGCGGAAAGCGGGGTGCGAATTTGATGGGCCAGCGAGGCAACCATGCGGCCCAGCGCCGACAGGCGCTCGTGGCGGGCGAGCTGATCTTGCAGCTGACGGGTTTCTGTCAGGTCGTTCAACAGCACCAGTTGGCCGGGTTCGGCGGAGAGCGAGCGGGTGGCGATAGAGAGGCGGCGACCGTTTTTCAGCGACACTTCGTGGCCGTCGTCTTTGCGCGGGGCGAAGTTGCGGGCAATCACCTCGCGCCAGAGCATGCCGACCAAGGGCTTACCGAGCAGTGCACAGGCCACCGGGTTGGCCTCGCGCACCACGCCTTGGCCGTCAATAACGATGACGCCGCCGGGCAGCACATCAAGCAGGCTTTGCAGCCGGTGCGCCAGGCGCTCCTTCTCGGCCAGTTCCTGCATGCGCTGCGCGCTGACCAGCGCCAACTCGCCCTTGAGTTCGGTCACCCGCGCTTCCAACAGGTTGTAGGAGTCACTGAGCTGCGTCGACATTTGGCTGAACATGGCGAACGCCTTCTCAAGCCCTTGGCGGCTGGAGGCCTCGATGTCGTTAACAGCAGTGCTGGACGTTGGGAGTGCGGTTTGCTTCATGGTTCTCTCTCACCCGGTGAGCCGTCATAAGACGGTCAGTCGAGAGAGAACTAGCAATAGCCGTGCCTAAAAAAATATCCTTATTTTTCAAGGCACTAGTTTGAGGGGAGGAAATTTCGCGTCAATCATCCGACTGTTCGTCATCATCCCGACGACTCATGCCGTACTTGCGCATCTTTTCGACCAGGGTGGTTCGACGGATGCGCAAGCGCTCAGCAGCACGGGCCACGACGCCACCGGCATCGTCCAGCGCCTGTTGGATCAGCCCCTGTTCCAGATTGCCGAGGTAATCCTTCAGGTCGAGACCTTCAGGCGGCAGCATGGCGGTGGTTTCCGGGCCGGACAGGTTGCTGTTGAAGGAGAAACGCTCTTCCAGATCGTCGCGGACGCTGGTGGCCTGTTGGTCGTGTTCGTCTTCAACCTGACGGAATTTCTTCGGCAGTTCCAGCACACCGATCACGCCGTAGGGGTGCATGATCGCCATGCGCTCAACCAGGTTCGCCAGCTCGCGCACGTTGCCGGCCCAGTCGTGACGGCACAGCGACATGATGGCGGCGGAGTTGAAACGGATGGAACCGCGCTTCTCCACTTCCATACGCGAGATCAGCTCGTTCATGAGCAATGGAATATCTTCCACGCGCTCACGCAGCGGCGCCATTTCGATGGGGAATACGTTGAGGCGGTAGTAGAGGTCTTCGCGGAAGGTGCCCGCTTCGATCATCGACTCAAGATTCTTATGCGTGGCGGCAATGATGCGTACGTCGGCGCTCTGGGTTTTGTTGCTGCCCACGCGCTCGAAGGTGCGTTCTTGCAGCACGCGCAACAGCTTCACCTGCATCGGCAGCGGCATGTCGCCGATTTCGTCGAGGAACAAGGTGCCGCCGTTGGCCAGTTCGAAACGCCCTGCCCGGCTGGTAATCGCGCCGGTAAAGGCGCCTTTCTCGTGGCCGAACAGTTCGCTTTCCAGCAGCTCCGCCGGAATGGCACCGCAGTTAACCGGCACGAACGGCGCATCGCGGCGTTTAGAGTGGTAATGCAGGTTGCGCGCGACCACTTCTTTGCCGGTGCCGGATTCGCCAAGAATCAACACGCTGGCTTCGGTGTCGGCCACTTGCGACATCATCTGCCGCACTTGCTGAATGGCGCGGCTGGTGCCGACCAGGCTGCGGAACAGGTTCGGCTCGCGGGCCCGGGCGCCCCGCGCCTGGTCGTACATTTCGCGGTAAACCTGGGCACGGTGCAGGGAGTCGAGCAATTTGTTGTAGCTGGGCGGCATTTCCAACGTGCTCAACACACGGCGGCGCACGTCTTCGGGCCAATCTGCTGGCGCGGCATCGCCGACCAGCAAGATGGGCAGTTGCTCATCCCAGGCAGCAAGTTGTTTGAGTAATTCGAGGGAGCCACCTTTGCTGGTGACTTCGCCGAGCAGCACGCTCAGCACGTCGCGCGGGCTGTCGAGCTTATCGACCGTCTCCCGCCAGTTCTGGCTTGTGCAAGCCAGATGTTCTTCCCCGAGGAAATTTAGAATTACCGCCAAATCGCGGCGGCGTTCGCTGTTGTCATCGACCAGTAAAATTTTGGTTTCACGCCACATAGTGTCTGGTTCTGATCCGGGGTGTGAAGAAAGCGTCCATCGCAACCACGATAAAATGACGCCAGCAATTGGCCACTAGTAGAGTCAATTTTTTGTACGCAGTCAATTTTATGACGTGTTTTTTTCTACCCAGTTCAACCAGGTAGCACATTGTCTTGAGAATTAACGCAGAGGTTTGTAGCTAACTCCTCTGAACGAAAGGTTAGCTACAAAATTTTGACTAGCCAAACATCTGATAGATTTTGGCGCTTTGATTGGATTTGACCAGCACAGTCAGCTCTTCGCCAACCGCTTCACGCTTGCGTACACAGGCTGCTGTCAGGTGACGATACACCTCGACCAACGCTTCCATTTGCTCACGCAGGGCTTCTTCGATACCGGTGCTGTCGGCCATTGCGGCACTCACCTGCTCGCGGCACGAGGTGTCCAGCGCGCCGATACGTTCCCAATCTTCCTGTTGAAAGGCGTCGATCAGGGCCAGGCGGGTACTTTCGATTTGTTGCAGCATGGAATTCGCCATTTCGTTGTCCTCGCCCACCTTACGGTGCAATTGCATCCCAGCCGGACTTCACTTCACGCAGAAGACCCGACACTTCAACCAGTGGCGCTGGGTCGTTGCTTTTGTTGGCTTCGAGCATGCGGGTGATCATGTATTCGTAAACGCGGTCGAGGTTTTGTGCGACTTCGCCGCCCTTGCCCATGTCCAGACCTTCACGCAGGCCGCCAACGATACCGATGGCTTTGCTGATCAGCTCGCCTTTCATCGAGGCCTGGCCGCGCGCCATGGCGCCTTGGGCTTGAGCCAGACGCTCAAGACCGCCCTCCATCAACATCTGGATCAAACGATGGGGAGTTGCTTCAAACACTTGAGACGACACGCTCACTTGCTTGTACTGATTCATCGCCGCCATCGCTCTCATTTTGCAAACCCTCGTGAACCGTTGTTTCGATATTCAAGCTATCGGCGGGTTTCGTGGGAGCTTTAAGCCCGTCCGTACTTTTTCTTCATCAAAAAAAGCTATCGGCCGGGCGAGAATTAGCGGGACTTAATTCTTCTTGACCAGGCCAGGCAGGTTGTCCAGCTGCGACATAAGGCCGGTGCTGGTATTGGTGAGCTGCGACACCAGGGCGTCCATGGCGTTGTACTGTTTGTACAAACGCGTCTGCAACGCGGTCATGCGCAGATCCAAGTCTTCCTGCTGCTTATCGAGACTGGTGATGGTATTGGAAAGTTGCTCGGTGCGCTGCTGCAGAATTCCGCCACCATCGGTGTACGGTTTGAGCTTAGACGTAAGCCGGCTCGCTAGCCCGTCATCGCCGGTGAAATAAGCGGCGACGCCTTCGTAGTTTTCGCTGATGGCGGTGTCGAGCTTGGCGCTGTTGACCTCCAGCGTACCGTCCGTCTTGGTGGTGATACCCAGGTTGGCCAAGGCCGAAATGGCGCCGCCGTTATCCTGGTTCGATACCAACTCACTGCGGATCGAACTGACCAGCGAGCGCGCCGTGGAGTCGCCAGCCAGCCCGGCTACAACCGGGTTGCTGTTAGCAACCGTGGTCACTTTGGTCAGCGAATTCACCGTGCTCATCATCTTGTTGTACGCGGTGACGAAGTTCTGCACGTTGGCTTTCACGGCCGAGGTGTTATCGGCGACGTTCAGCGTCAGCGGCTCGTCGGCTTTGGTAACGCCGGTCAGCTTGATGGTCACGCCATCGATGGCTTTGTCGACGGTGTTCGAATCGCTCACCACTTCCAGCCCGTCGATCGTCAGCTTGGCGCTCGACGCAGCGGCCAGGGTTTTACCGCCCTTGGCTACGGCGGCGTCGTACTCGGCGGGCGTGGCGAAAGTCGTGGGGTCCAGCGTAGCGCCGGGGAAGGTCAGGTCTTCGAGCGAGGCATTGCCTGTACCGGTGCTGGTGCCGGTCATGGTGATGTCGTTGCCATCACCCATCTTGGTGCTGCTCAGAACCAGGCGCGAACCCTGACTGTCGGTGACGATGGTGGCGCTCACCCCGGCGGTTTTGCCTTGGGCATTGATGGCGTCACGCACACCGGCAAGGGTGTTGTTGGTGCTGTCGACATTGACGGTCAGCGCTGTGTTGCTGCCGACTTTGATTTCCAGCGAACCGGTGTTGAATTTGGCAGTGCTGCCGCCACTGATCGCCGCAGAAGCAATTTTGCTGCTGCTGGCCAGTTTCGACACTTCAATTTTATAGCTACCGGCGATGGCACTGGCGCTGCCAGTAGCGCTAAGCGCGGTGGTGTTCGTGGACGTTGCCGATTTGGACAGGAAGCTGGTCGGGCTGTTGAGCAGCGACAGGGCGGTTTGGAACTCGCTCACTGCGCTCTTCAACGAACCGAGCGAGGTCAACTTGGTCGTTGTTTTGGATTCGAGCTTATCGATCTGGTTTTGCTTGGGCGCTTTCTCCGCCGCTACAGAAGCCTTCACGATGTCGTCAATATTTACGCCCGAACCAATGCCAGTTACACCAGCCATCTCGCACCTCCGTCAAAAAAACGTCCCGAATTCCCTATGGGAACGGGTATGGCGAGTTGTACTCAAGAACCGTACCAACTCACGCTTTAGCCTCGAACATGAGGCTGCGAATGTCCTCTAGGCGTTCAGCCAGCTTGAGCAATTCCTCGGAAGGAATCTGCCGCACCAACTTGCCTGAGTCCGTATCGATAACTTTGACAACAACTTCGCCGCTTGAGTCATCGACATTGAAATTCAAACCACGCTTAACCGTTTGCACGAAGGACTGAATGTCAGCAACTGCTGCATCAATACTTCCACTGTCGGCCTGAGCGTCGGAGCTGGTATCCGCACTTGCAGCGGACGCCGTCTGTTTTGCGGCCTGCTGAGCAGACCCTACCGGCACTTGCCCGTCACGAGCTTGTCTGGGCAGAGCGGCAATCGACGTGATATTGGAAACATCCATTTTAGACACCTCACAATGGCCAAATGGGAGGAAGGGTCATCCCCTTCCTCCCACCGATTTTGGCGTCTCTTTCTGCGTTATTGCAGCAGACTGAGAACCGACTGTGGCAGTTGGTTAGCTTGAGCCAGAATCGCGGTACCCGCTTGTTGCAGTACTTGGTTTTTCGACAGCTTTGCAGTTTCAGCAGCGAAGTCGGTGTCTTTGATCCGGCTACGAGCAGCGTCAGCGTTCTCAGAGATGTTCTGCAGGTTGCTGATGGTGTTGTCGAAGCGGTTCTGTACAGCACCGAGGTCCGCACGCTGAGCATCGATGTTTTGCAGTGCGTTGTCGATTACAGCGATTGCACGTTGAGCGCCGTCAGCGGTGGAGATATCCACATCTGAAACGGTGTTCAGGTCGGCAGCCTGGTCGCCAAACACTTCAGTCGAAGTACCGGTGAGGGCGTAGGAGTTCGGCGAGTTCAACTCGACGTACCCGATCGCTTTACCACCTGCGGCACGCACATCGGTTTCGGCGCTGAAAGTACCGTCAGAACCTTGTGCAGCCAGGTTGATGGTACCGGTCGACGAAGCAGAGTCAGCACCGAAGACAATGTTTTCACCAGTGGCCGAAGTAATGGTCACCTTGTCAGTTTTCGAATCGTAGTTCGCAGTTACGTTCAGCTTACCGGCGTTCGAGTTGATCTGATCAGCCAGACCTTTGGAGTCAGTCACACCGACGATGGCAACCGATTGGCTACCCACGCTCAGCGAGAAGCTGGCAGCGCCGGAAGTGATGTTCACGTCAGCCTGTACAACGTTACGAGCCGAAGCGCTCAGGCCCGAGATGGCGCCGTCGAACTTGCCAGCAATCGATTTAGCGCTGTCGCCGGAGGTTACGGCTACGTCTTTGGTTTGACCGCCACCAACAACGGTGATGGTGTTAGCCGAGAAGCCAGCGCCGCTTGCTGCGATGCTTGCAGACACAGTGCCACCAGCAGCCGAAGCGCCGGCGCTGTCAGTGCTTGCGCCGCCACCGATCTGGTACGAACCCAGCGAGGTAGCAGAAGCATTTTTCAGCGAAACGTCGATGGTTTCGTAAGCGTTGGAACCCACTTGGAAGCTAGTGGTACCGAACGAACCGTCGAGCAGTTTGCGACCACCGAAGGTGGTGGTGTCAGCAATACGGCTCAATTCAGCTTGTTGGGCCGATACTTCTTTTTGCAGAGCGGCACGGTCGGTGTCGCTGTTCGAGCCGTTGGCTGCCTGGATGGACAGGTCACGGATACGCTGCAGAATGTTGGTCGACTGTTGCAGCGCGCCTTCAGCGGTTTGCGACAGAGAGATACCATCGTTGGCGTTACGGGTCGCTACGTTCAGGCCGCTGATCTGGTTGGTCAGACGGTTAGAGATCTGCAGACCGGCAGCGTCGTCTTTGGCGCTGTTGATGCGGTTACCGGTGGACAGACGTTGCAGCGAGGTATTCAGCGAGTTGGACGAAGCGTTCAAGTTGCGCTGAGTGTTGAGCGATGCAATGTTCGTGTTAACTGTAAGTGCCATTTGGGCGTCTCCCGAGTACCTAGTATTTGCCTGAGCTTGCGACGTTCAGGGCCTGCAGCTCAGGCGCCCCTAGAATTCGCATTCGAAGTGTTTATCGGCGCTAGTTCTTGGAGCTTTAGCAAAATTTTCAAAAATTTTGCTGGCTGCTTGCTGAACCGGTGCAAACCGCTTCCACACTTTCTGTATCGGCACAGGCCGCAGAACTAAAGGGCTCGATCAAAATTTTTACACGTGGCCAAGCCATTTCTAGCGCCTCGCTTACCCACCCAGCCGTTTAAGTGACGCCAATTTTCAAACAAAACCGGCACTTACCAAGGCTGGCCGCCGCACTCACTGTTTTCTGACGCGCATAAAAAAGGGGCTATCACCGCTGTGAAGCCCCTTCCAAGCATTGACGATGAGTCTAGTCGGGCATCCAGGCTTTCGCCCAATTGCGCACATTCTCGCCTTCGAGCATCCAGTCGCGACGAATAATGGTCTGCAAGTCATCGCCCATTTTCGCCGTTGCATCCAAGTCAGCCAGGTGCATGCGAATGGCGTCCATCCAGTCTTTGTAGCGGTTTTTCACCCGCGTGACGGGCAGGTCGCCGCGATAGCACACGGCATCCGTGCAGATCACCGGGAAACCGAGGAAGCCATACTCCAGCAATCGCAGGTTGCTCTTGCAGTCGTTGAACTGGTTCTGCTCCAACGGCGCCAGGGCCAGGTCAAGGTTCAACGAGGCAAGAATCGTCGGGTACTTGTCGATGGTTACGCCTGGGTAGTACTCGGTCACGTAGGGCCGCAACTTATCCGGGCACAGGCCAAAGAACACCCATTCCACTTCATCCGCCAGATCCCGCACCACATCGGCAATCAATTCCAGATCGCCCGTGTGCCCTACCCCACCGGCCCAGCCGACTCGCGGCTTGCGCCCAACGCGGCGCTCGCTGTTCAAACCGTTCCACCAGTTGGTCGGCAGCCGGTTCAGCACCACGCGAATATCGTCATGCATGCCGGCAAGTGCCTCGGCCAGCGGTTGGGTCGACACCACGAAGCGGTCGACCAGCGTCAGCGCCTTGCGCAACGAGCGCAGCACGTCTTTGGGCATGTCGGCGCGGTGCACGCTTTTCAGCGGCAGGTTGGGCAGGTAGTCGTCCAGCTCGTAAACACGGAACGCGTTCGACAGCTGCTTGATCTCGGCCATCGACTCCAGCTGCGCATCGGTGACCTGGCGCTGGAAGATGATCACATCGCTCTGGAACCGCTCCAACTCCACCGGATGCAGCAGGGTTTCGCTGATGACCCCGTCCGCCACGCCTTCGCGCTGCATGGCGGTGAACGGCTGACGCACCCGGTAATGCCCGCAACCGCCACGATCGGCCGGGTGCACCAAAATGCGCGGCAGCGGCGCCCGCACAAAGGGTTGCCAGGTGGCGCCACGAATCGGATCCAGCTCGAAGCCTTTATTGGCCAGGGTCAGGTTCGGGTTGTAGGCCGGGTCGCGGGCCAGCAGCGGCAGCCACTTCTGGTACATCGCCGCCTGTTCGCTGCGGAAGCGCTTGAGCTTTTGTTCCTGCGCCAGGGTTTCAACGCCCGACTTCTGGCTGACGCTGCCCTCGTGCAACAGCACCGAGTAAGGCGTCCACACGCTCAGGTAGCCGGCTTCGCGCACCTTCAAGCACAGGTCGACGTCGTTGTAGGAAACCTTGAACACCACCTCATCCAGCCCGCCAACCGCGTCGTACACCTCTTTGCGGATGATCAGGCAAGCCGCCGTTACCGCCGAATAGTTCTGCGCCACCAACAGGCGCTGCATGTAACCGGCGCTGTCACCGGCGTCGCCAAGGAACGGATGGTCCGCCGGCCCGCTAAGCCCCAGCACGACACCGGCGTGCTGAATATGGCCGCTGGGGAACAACAGCTTGGCGCCGACGATGCCCACTTCCGGGCGCCGCGCGTGGTTAAGCAATTCATCCAGCCAGTCTTCACGCAGAATCGCCGTGTCGTTGTTCAGCAGCACCAGGTATTCGCCGCGCGCGACAGCGGCGGCCGCGTTATTGATAGCCGAGAAGTTGAACGGCCCTGGATAACGCACCACCCGAATCTGCTCGCTGTTCAACTGCTCGATGCCGTCCAACCAGGCTTTGGCTTCTTCGGTTTCGCTGGCGTTGTCGATAATCAGCAGCTCGTAATTCGAGTAAGCGGTTTTCTCCAACAAGGTTTCGACGCAGCGTTGCAGCAACGCCAACTGGTCTTTGGTGGGCACCAGAATGGAAACCAGCGGCCGCTCGGGGTAGTCGTAGCGAATGCGGTTGAAGCCCGGCAATACGCCTTCTTGCATGGTGTGCGGCACACCGAGACGGTCGAGGTGTTCGCTGACCACCGCTGCCGAATGCAGGCGCACCTCGTCGCTGGCCAGCCAGCGCGCGAACGGCACCGCGCTGTGGCACAGCACCTCGGCGATATGGCCAACGCTGTCCAGGCCGAACGACTCAGCGCAGCGCAGCTGAAAGTCCTGCAAGGCCAAGCCGTCGAACTGAAACCGCAACCCGCCCAGTTGCTCCAGTGCCTCGCGGGCGATAAACAGCGAGCGCCCGGTGTACGGGTAGCTGCGCAGCAAATCGAGGTTGAAGTCGGGTTTGAAAATCGGTGAATGCGCGCCCTGCTCGCCACGGGTGTCTTCGTCGCTGTAATAGCAGCCAGTCGGCGCGGCCACGGCACGGTCCAACAACAATGCCAGCGCGTGGGGTTCCAGCGTATCGCCGGCCGGCAGCAGATACAGCCAATCGGCCGTGCTGGCCACGGCGGCATCGTTAACCTGCTGCCAATCGCCATTCACCACGCGGTGAGGCGCGCCGTGCTGTTGCGCGTTCAGGCTGTCGACCGTCGCTTGCAGCGCCGCCGGTTCGGTGCTGGGCAATGCCAGCACCAGCACCTCGATGCTTGGCACATACGCGTCTTGCAAGCGACGCTCGAAGGCGGCGAGCACCTGCGGCGTCAGCGTGTGCAAGTAACCGAACGTGGGCTGACCCACGGCCTTGTTGCTCATTTCATCGACCAGACTTTGCAGAAACTCGCCGCGCGCTTGCTCAACCGGCGCCTCGACGCCCTGGCCATGGCGGCCGTACAAGCGCCGGAACAGCTCGGGGAAATTCTTGCGCTCGCGCACGCTCATGCGCTGCTCGGGGCTTTCCTGGCGGATATGCACCTGCACGGTTTGCGCTTGCACGTGCTCCACCGGATAACGCGCCGACAACTTCAGCAGCATGTCCCAGTCTTCCAACGCCGGCAGTTCAACATCGAAACCGCCCACTTCATCCAGCCACTGGCGCGGGTGCGACCAGGCGTTCACCGGAATGAAGTTCTGCACCAGCAAGTTGTCGCGCGAGAACGGGCCGTGCTGCGACGACGATTGCCGCGAGATCTCCTGGCGCTTGCCGCCTTCCAGCGTTTCCAGCACGTACAGCGTGTCGGTGTACACCAGGCGTGGGCCTTGCGCGTGAGCCTCGGCGTGGCGCTGCAAATGCTCTGGCAGCCACATGTCGTCATCGTCGAGGTAGCACAAGTACGTGCCACGGGCCTGGCGAATGCCGCAGTTACGCGCGTTCGACAGCCCGCCGTTACGCCCCAGTGCCAAATAGGTGATGGGGAAGTCGTAGCCCTGCAGCACATGCTCAACCGGCGCGCCGGCATCGTTGATCAGAATGACTTCGAAGTCTTTGAAGGTTTGCGCGCTAAGACTGGCCAGCGCATCGACCAGCAGATCGGCGCGGTTATAGGTGGTCAGAATGATGGAGAAGGTCGGCCCCTGTTCCCCCGCCTTGACCGCGCCAGGGCCGGCCAACGCCGTTTCAATCGCCTGACTGCGCGCCTTGAAGCGCGCTTGCACCTCGGCTGGCGCGCTCTGCATACGCTGGCGATACAGCGCCAGAATCGGCCCGGCCGCCGCGACCATGCGCGGGCGCACGGCGGGGTCGGCCAGGTTCAGTTCGAGAATCTCTGTGTGTTCGGCCAGCGGCTTGTCGCTGCCGTAGAAGCTGTTGGAAATCTGCCCGCCATGCACGCGGTAACCCACGCTGGGCTGACGCAGAAAAACAAAATCCGGTGCCAGCCGCGCCAAGCGAATCCACAGCTCCCAATCGCCGGCGAGCATGTCGCTGCGGTGAATGGTGCCGTCGGCCTGGGTGATTTGCGGCAATACGCTGCGGCGCAGCATGACTGCCGAGGGCGTGATGTAGTTGTCGTAGCTGAGCAGGTCCACCACTTCATCGCGCCCGCCGCTGTAAGACTGCGAACGGTGGCCGGGATGTTGCGCGTAGTGGGTGATCGCGCCGCGCTCGTCGATCCAGTTGCACTGTGTGTAACCGAGGCTAGCGTGCGGCGTGCGGTCCAGAGCGGCCACCAAGGAGGCCAGGTGGCCGGGATACAAGACGTCGTCCGAGCCCAGTACCACCACATAACGGCCGCTGCCAGCGGTGACGCATTTGTTGTAGTTGCCGGTCATGCCGAGGTTCTTGGCGTTGACCTCATAATAAAAGCGCGGGTCTTCGGCGTAGCCCTGCAAGATCTCGACGCTGTTGTCTTTGGAGCAGTCATCGAACACCACCACCTCGAACGTCACGCCCTGCTGGGCGAGGATCGAATCGATGGTCTGGCCGATAAATGCACTGTTGTTGTACGACATGACGGCAACGGTTACATCCACGGCAGTCTGTTCCTCGGCAAACAACGCCTGCGCCCCATGCTGGGCCCGACGCTGGTGATTCAATTCGGCGAAAAATGCAGCGGCTTCGGCGTCCCGGTCGACCGGCACGTGTGCCAAGCGCGCCTGGCGTACCGGCGCATCGGCGGCTAACCAGTGCTGCAATTTTTCAATGGGGATTTCCACGTTCCAGTGGAATACCACTGGGTGGGTGCCGGGTTGACCAACCACCGGCAAATAAACCAAACGCACGCCAACAGCAGCCGCCAAGGCGTGGAAAAACCAGTACCACATCTGCGCGTTATCTTGGATAAGCATCACCAGCGTGCTGCCGCTGGGCATCCACAGCAGGTTGGCAGCCGCCGCGCCAGAGCCGAGCACCGCCAGCTCCATTGATGACAACAGCGCCACCTGCTCGGCGAACGTATGGGTTTCCGGCTGAATCAACGCAAAGCCGTCCGCGCGTAGCGCCTCGGTCAGCGCTTGCTGGTTGACGATGGTGCGGCCGTTTCCACCGGGCGGGCGAATCAGGTACGTCTTGCCGTTTTCGCGGTGGGCGCGTGGCACACGCGCTTTGATGTAATTGGCCATCCAGGCGATGGCGCTGGGGAACACCTGATACTCGTCACCGGCATACACGTAACCGGCGCATGGTTCCCAGATATCGGCGCTGTCGGAGAAGTGATACAGCACGCCCACATCGCACGCCTGGCCGGCGGGCACGCAGACGGTTCGCTCGCGTGGCCAGAACAGTGCCAGCGAATCCATGATCGAGGCAGGCAAACCCGCCTCCACCAACACCACGGTTTGCGCATCGAACGCGGCTTGGTTAATCCAGAAAAAACGCGCCAATTTTTCGCTGAGCCAGTGCGCGTAGTTGCCGTTTTCCCAGCCGAAAAATGAAATGGCATGGGCCACCTGCAACGGCTCGCCAGCGCCTGCATAAAAGGTGCAACGACCGTCGTCAGTCAGCTTTAACCCATGCTTTTCGTACCAGCCGACGTTGAGCCGCTCGCGGTTATCGAACGCCACGTCACAGACGTATTCGCCATTATCAATATCGGCGATGCCTGCCATGCCGGCCACCAGCCGTACCTGATGAAACTCGGCGCTGTACTGGGCGTAGGTGGTTTGCGGTGCGCGGCGAACATTGGCGGGGATGGCGAAGTCGACCATCTCCAACGGCGCGGGCGCCCAGGCGGTCGAAGGCGCCAGTTCCAGCAAATGTTTGCGGCCCTTGGCGGCGCGCGCAGGAACCAGCGCGGCGCTGGCAAATGCACCTTGCAGGTGACTCCACCGGGAAGGTGCAGTAGCAGACATGGATGAAGCTCCGAAATGTAAAACTCGCCGCCCACGCTCGTGCAGGCGGCCCACGCATCAGCCTTTGGGCTTGGCGTTTACCGCCTGGGAGAACTGATCGTAGTCGCGGAAATAGTCGTCTTCGCTGTAACGCTCCGAAGCCAGAACCATGCACACCGAGCCGCTGGAGAAGTTGTCGATCTCGCGCCAGATCATCGGCGGGATGTACAGGCCGTAATAGGAGCGGTTGAGGTGGTATTTGAATTTGGTGCGGCCGTCGTCGAGCAAGATGTCAAAGCTGCCCGACATGGCGATCAGCAATTGATGAAGCTCTTTATGGGCATGGCCGCCACGGTGCGAGCCGCCGGGTACGTCGTACAGGTAGTAAACGCGCTTGATATCGAAGGGGATGTGTTGATTCCCTTCGATAAAGGTCAAGTTGCCGCGCCGGTCTTCAATAATCGGCAGATCGACAATTTTGCAGTGCTGTAGAGACATGAGCGCTCCGAATCCGTATGGAAACCATCAAACCAATTTCGACCACGCGTACCCGTCAAAAAATTAGCAGTGATAGCCGTTGTCAGCTGCAAAGCAAAACTTGCACCACTTTGCCGTCGCCCGCAGGCGCTTAGCCGCTGAAGCTGTTACACGCCTCGATAACCGCGTGCTGATGGGCTGCCGGCAAGCCGGGGTAAAGCGGCAGGCTCAACACCTGCGCCGCCAGCTCGTCGGAGATAGGCAAGCGCAGTTGGGCAAATTCGCTGTAGGCGGCCTGGCGGTGAATCGGCACGGGGTAGTGAATCAGGCTCGGCACGCCGCTGCGCTCCAGGTGCGCTTGCAACTGCTCGCGCGCCTGGGTGCGAATCACGAACTGATGCCAGACATGGCTGCCGGCCACCGCTGGCGCTTGGGGCAGCACCAGCAGCGGGTTGCGAATGTGGCGGAGGTAATGCGCGGCGATGGCCTGACGCGCTTGCGCGTCGCTCTGTACGCTGGGCAATTTCACCCGCAGCAGGGCCGCTTGCAGTTCATCCAGGCGCGAGTTCACGCCTTGCACGTCGTGAACGTATTTGCGCGTAGAGCCATAGCTGCGCAGCTTGCGCACTTGCTCGGCCAAACGGTCGTCGCCGGTCGTCACGGCGCCGGCGTCCCCGAGGGCACCGAGGTTTTTCACGGGAAAGAAACTGAAGCCCGCCGCATGACCAAACGCACCGGCTTGCCGACCCAACGCGTCCACCGCGCCATGGGCTTGGGCGGAATCTTCGATCAGCAGCAGGTCGTGCTCGCTAGCCAGGGTTTGCAATGCCTCCATGTCCGCCAACTGACCGTATAAATGCACGGCAATGACGGCAGCGGTGCGCGGGCCGATGGCGGCTTGTACTGCCTGCGGATCAATGTTGAACGTCGCCGCATCGGGTTCCACCAGCACCGGCGTCAGGCCCGCTTCGCTCACCGCCAGGGCCGTGGCGATAAAGCTGTTGTTGGGCAGAATGACCTCGTCGCGGTCATCGAAACGTCCCAGGTTTTTATAGCCGCGCAATATCAGTGTCAGCGCGTCCAGACCGTTACCCACGCCAATGGCATGGGGCACGCCGCACGCTTGGGCGTATTCGGTTTCGAACGCTGCCACCTCGGCACCCAACACATACCAGCCCGAGCGCAGCACGCGTTGAAACGCGTCGGTCAGCGCCTGTTCATCGCGCAGATTGAGCGCAGCTACATCAAGGAAAGGAAACATATCAATCGCCTAGATAACGCACCACGCGTGCGGGGTTGCCGACTACCAGCGCATGGTCTGGCACGTCGTGGGTGACCACCGCACCGGCGCCCACCATGGCGCCGGCACCGATGGAGATACCGGGAAGAATAATGGCCCCGGCACCAATGGACGCGCCCTGGTGCACATGGGTTTGCGGGAAGCTGTCGGGGTATTGTTTCGAGCGCGGCAGCAGGTCGTTGGTAAAGGTGGCGTTGGGGCCGATGAACACGTCGTCAGCGATGCGTAAACCGTCCCACAAATACACCCCGCATTTCACCGTTACCCGGTCGCCAACCACCACGTCGTTTTCGATCAGGCAGTGGGCGTTGATGTTGCAATCGCGGCCGATCTGGGCGCGCGGCAGAATCACTACGTACTGCCACACCGTGGTGCCATCGCCAATCTGCTGGCTGTGAACGTCTGCCAAAGGATGAATCGAAGCCATGCGCGCGGTGCCTTGCTGGAGGTGGGCTTGAGGTTAGCAAGCCGTCGCAGGCTCGTCACGGACGGCGCCTCGCCACGGCGCTTTTTTTCAGTAAGATGAGCCTCCGCACCCGCCCGGACTGGATGGCATGGCTAACGACCTCGACCGCATCGGTTTTCTGATTCACAACATCGAAATGTTCAACCACTACCGCGCGGTGTGGCAGCACCTTCCGGCCGGCAGTGTGGAAGTGGCGGTGACCGGACAGCTCAAAGACCATCAAACCATCATCGACACCTGCGAGCGCGAGCAATTGCCCTGGCGTGCAGCCAGCGAGCTGCTCGCGCAGAAACAGCGCTACGACATTCTGGTGTCCAGTTTTCCCCAGCATTACGAACGCGGCAGCGACTCGCCCTACCTCACCCAGTCCATCGGCCGCCACAACCTGCGCTTCATGTACGCCACCGGCAAAGCGGGCTGGAATTTCCAGCAGTGGAACGAGGTGTACGACGCCGTGCTGTGCTTCGGACCGTACCAGGCCGAGCAGCTGGCGTTCTGCAGCAACACGCTGAAAGTGCAGATGGGCTATCCGCGTTTCGACCGCTTTTTCAACCAGCCGCTGGACCGCGCCGCGCGGCTCACCGAGCTGGGCTGCGACCCCACCCGCAAAACCGTGGTGTGGCTGCCGACGTGGAAAACCTTGTGCTCGATTGATCTGTTCGTCAGCGCCATCGCCGCGCTGCAAGACCGCTATAACGTGATCGTTAAACCGCACCCCATCACCATTACCGACGAGCCCGCGCGCATGCGTCAGCTCGACGTGATCAACACCTGCATCCGCGAACACATCGACAACGTCGAGCTGTTTCAGCTCGCCGACTTTTTGCTGTGCGACTACGGCGGCTCCGCCTTCGGCGGCATCTACACCGATCGCAACGTGTTGCTGCTAGACATGCCCCACGCCGAAAGCGACCCGCTGGTGGGCAAAGACTCCTCAGATATCTGGCTGCGCAAAGTGATGCCGCACATCAGCGCCGAACAGGTCGCGCAATTACCCGACCTGCTGGCCGACGAGCACCTGTGGCAACAGCAACGCGGCGTACGCCAGCAGCTGAGCCAATACTTCTTCGCGCCCTTCCATGGCTTTGCCGCGAACGTGGCCGCTCTGGCCATCGCCAACAGCCCGAAAATGCTCAACAAAGGGCGCTGACAGCATGGTCATCTGGTTAATCGGTTTGTCGGGCTCGGGCAAAACCACCCTGGGCCGCGAAATCGCCCAACAGTGGAAGCAACAACAGCCCAATACCGTGCTGGTGGACGGCGATGAAGTGCGGCGCATCTTCCGCCAGGATCTTGCCGCCGCCGACTACAGCATGGCCGGGCGGCGGACCAACGCCGAGCGCATCTTCGAACTGTGCGCCTGGCTCGACGCCCAACAGATCAACGTGGTGTGCAGCATCCTGTCGATTTTTCCCGACCTGCGGGCGAAAAACCGCGAACACTTCCAGCGCTACTTCGAGGTGTACCTCAACCCGCCGTTCGACACCTTGGTGCAGCGTGACACCAAAGGCCTTTATGCCAAAGCACTGGCAGGCGAAATGAGCGACATGGTCGGCGTCGACATTCCCTTTCCAGCGCCCACCCACGCGGACCTGGAAATCGACACCAGCGCCACGGCCGACATCAGCGCCCTGGCCCGCGACATTCTCAAGCAGGCGCAGAGCATCCCATGAGCACCCCGCCCTACCCTTACAGCCAGGGCGAGCGCCTGGAAGAGCGCAACACCTATTTCTACAGCGCCTACCACGGCCAACCGTTTTTTGCCGCGTGGCGCGCCAGCCGCCAACAGGCGTTGGCCAACTTGCCGCCGGCCCAGCCCTGGGCGCCGAAGGCCAGCGGCGTGACGCTCAATACCGAGCACGGCTACGACACCCAAGCGCTGCTGAACCTGCTGCTCACCAGCGACCTCAGCGCGCCGGCCCATCGCCGTTTCGCCGAACAGTTGCTGCAACGCTTCGAGGTCAGCAAACGCCTGTACCGTCACTACACGCCCGCATTCAAAGCGGTGCTCGACAGCGGCTATGACGACCTGTCGCTGTATGTGCAATTTGCCGCGCTGTGCCTGGCGATGCAGGCGCAACCGAACGCCTTGCCTTTCCTCAATGGCCTGCTGAAAAGCCTCGACACGTTGATTGCCGTCCACGCGAGCTGCCCAGCCGAACTCGGCGCCCACCTGGCCTGGCTGATTGCCGGCGAAGCGCGCTGGGTCGAGGCACTGGCCGTGCAAGTGAAAGTGCCATTAGACGCAGGAGATCAGCCGTGAGCCGTGCGAACACTGTTTTGAACGATGTCGTCATGATCGCGGCCCACAGCGCCCGTTCGCAGGCGTACCTGCAAACCCTGTTGGCCAACGAGCTGGCGCCGGCCCATGTGCTGCTGCTCGGCGAGGCCAACGCGCCCGCCGCTGAGCCGGCGCCACCGGCTGAGCTTCTGCATGGCGTGCTGCTGCCCGATTTGAACATCTCGCTGGAAACCAGCCTGGCCGCCGCCAGCATTGCCTTCAGCCAGTTAGGCACGCGCGACATCAACGCCGCCGCCGTGCGTGACCAGGTGCAGGCGTTGCAGCCCAGGGTGATTATTTTCTCGGGCTACGGCGGGCAACTGGTCGGTGCCGAGCTGATCGATTTGGGCATCCCGCTGCTGCATGTGCACAGCGGTTGGCTGCCGGACTATCGCGGCAGCACCACGGCGTATTACAGCCTGTTGGAAGAAGGTCGCTGCGCCGCCAGTGCGTTGATTCTCGACAAGCAGATCGACACCGGCCCGGTGCTGGCGCGCAAGCACTACCCGGCGCCGCCGATGGGCACCGACATCGACCGCCGCTACGACACGGCCATTCGCGCGGACCTGTTATTGCAGGTGCTCCGCGCCTACCAAGCCACCGGCGAATTGGCCATAGAGATGCAGCAAGAGGTGGAGCACGGCAACACCTACTACGTGATCCACCCGGTGCTCAAACACTTGGCCCTGCTGAGTTTACCGGCTGCCGAGCAGCCTTAGGCGAACGGCGTGCCGCTGAATTCGTAGCGCAGGCGCGCCTGGGCGAGGTTCATTTGCCGCGTGACGGTGGCAAGCACAGCCGGGCGCCGACGCAGCACCACGAACAGTTTGTCGATGTCTTGCGTGGGCACAAACGCGCGGGTCATTTTGCTGTCGACCAGCTCGAAGTAGCGCTCCATCACCTCGAACTTGGCGTCCAGGTCGCCGTCATCGCCGGGTGCGCCAGCGCCCGGACCAAACACGTTGTGGCTCTCGAACAGCAGCCAACCGTCATCGGCGGTGAGCTGCCACAGCTTGGCGACAAAGCTCTCAAACTCCACCGACAAATTGCCATCGATAGTGCAATGGTTGGCGAACGACAGCACCACGTCGTAACGCTGGCGTGGCTGCCAGGTGGTGAAGTCGGCCACCTCGTAGTGCACGTTGTGCTGCGCCACGGCAGCCGCCGTGGTGCGGCCGATTTCCACCAGGAACGGGTTGTATTCCACGGCATCGACACGGCCGGCATGACGCGCCAGTTCGATGGCCATAAAGCCGTTGTTGCAGCCGATCTCCAGCACGCTCATACCGGCGCGCAACCACGGCATAAAACCGTAGCCGGCCAGGCGTTCCTGCGTGGGTTTCACCCCGGCCAGGCCGATGCGCTCGTAACCTTGATAGGCATAGCCGCTGCAATAGGGTTTGCCCCACTGCTGCACTTGCATATGCAGCAAGCCAAACAAGCGGTCGAGCAGGCCGATACGCTCAGGCGCGACCAACTGCGTGACCACCACGTCGCGCCAGGTGTAATAACGCGCCAGAAAGGCGAAGTTCTGGTCGGCCTCAATCGGGAACGTGCTCAGGTGCTGCAACAGATCGTGCATCAGCGTGCCCGGCACCTGCGCATCGCCCTGCTCCATCACCCACTGCGCGCTGGTGGTTTCCACCTCGGCTGCCAGCCCGGGCACCCATAGCTGAGTCAGAAGGTTGCGCGTCAGGGCTTGCAGTTGTGGGTGCTCGGCGCAGGTTTGCGGCCACAGAAAGCCCAGGTACACCGGGTTGAGCAGCACGCGCAGGCACAGCCCTTCCCACACGGCGTCGGCGTCTTCCTGACTGAGGCTGGCCAGGCGTTGGCGCGCGTGCTGCTCCAGCGGGTCAAGCGGGCGCGGGATGCGGTCCAGAATCTGCGAAACGGTGTGCAGCGGAAAGTGCAGTGCCATGAACAGCCTCGCCAGACGAAACAGTGAAGGGAACTAGCCGGCCAGCGCCGCCGCAGGAATCAGTTGGTGGTACAGGGCCAGGTCGCCCGGCTCATCCACCTCGCCCCACGGCCCCTGAACCGGCGACAGGCCAATCGCCACGCCCGCGCCCAGAACCCGGCGCAGCAGGCTGGTCATGTCGAGCTTATCGATGGCGGCTTCGTCCAGCGGCGCCAGTTGCTGTTTCACCTGTGCCCAACCGGCCGGGGTGAATTTCAGCAGCCCCATGTATTGGCCCTGAATTTCCTCAGTGCTGGTGCAACGCTCGCCGATGCTCGCCAGGTTGCCCTGGGCGTCGAGCACAAAGCTTTCGGCGTCGGCCAGCGGTTCGGCAAAGCGCTTGGACCAAAGCGCCAGCCAGTTGGGATCGTAGGCAATCGCCAGGTCGCCTGCGGTGTCGGCAAGTGCCGTGACCGTGGCGGCGGTATAGACAATGTCGCTGTAACTGACGATGCACGGCGCGCTGCTCAGCCACGCATCGGCGGCCAACAAGGTGCGCACCATATTGCTCTGCTGCCAGCGCGGGTTTTCGAAGTAGGTCAGCGGCTCGTCGAAGCGCTCGCGCAGGTAGCCGCGCACGATGGCCAGCTCGCTGATGCCGGCGCCGCGCAACGCCGCGAGCTGCCAGTCGAGTAGGCGCTGGCCGTGCAGCACGGCAAAGCATTTGGGTTGTTCGGCGGTCAGTGCGCCCATGCGGCTGCCGCGTCCGGCGGCCAGAATCAGTGCCCGTGTCATGGTTTAAGCAGTCGCTCCATCGGGGTTATGAGAGGCGTCGCCCGGCGAGGCAGTGTTGCAGCAACGCGCGGTCGACCGGGTTGAACGCGGCTTCGCGCTCGGGGTGCCAGAGCACGCCGAGTATCGGCAGTTCAAGGTGCTCGAACGCCTCGACCACACCGTCGGCGCTACGGGCCAGCACTTGCAAAGGCGCTTTCACGGTGCGGGCGCCCCACTGGTGATAGCTGTTCACTTCATGGCTGTGGCCGTTGAGGTGCAGCACGTGCCGGGTGCCGACGTGGCCGTCGACTTTTTCCAGGGCATTGCCGAATGCATCCAGCAGCAATTGCGCCCCTCGGCACAGGGCAAACAGCGGCACGCCGTGGGTCATCGCCAGGCCCAGCAGCGCTTGTTCGGTGGCATCGCGTTCGGGGGCATTGCCGCCGTAACGGGCCAGGTCATTGCCGCCCGAAAGCACCACGCCGACCGGGTTTGCCAGTTGCCAGTAACCCTCGACCAGCTCGGGGTTGTTGGGCACGGGAATGGCCAGGTAACCGCAGTCGGCCAACCAGGCCACCAGGCGTTGATCCACCGCATCGCGCCGCTCGCCGCGATCGCTCAGCACGTCCACGCGCTGGCTGAGCAGCACCGGCTTCACCGCACCACCTCAACCCGGCGGTTGGCGCAGTCGATGCGCAGCATTTTTGCCGCCGCCCATTGCCGATAGAGCATTTCGCCCGCGCCGATCACGGCCGGCAAACCCAGCTCGTTGGCGCGGATGGCCATGTGCGAATTGGTGCCGCCGTAAGCGGTGATAAACCCGGCGATACGGTGGGAGAAAATCCAGTCGAAACCGGGATCAGCGCTGGGAATGACGACAATGGCGCCGTGCAGTTGATCGCGTTGCTGGAAGCTCACCACCGGCGCCATCACTTGCCGCTGGGTAATGAAATTCGGCTCGGCCTGCGGCATGTGAAAGTACAGCGCGTCCTGGGCATCGGTGATCAGCGGCGGCAGCACCAGCTGGCAGGTTTCGGCGTAACGGCGGCGGCCTTCTTCGATGCTGGAGGCAATCAGCTCGGCAGGGTCGGCGCTGGCGGCGTGCAGTTCTTTGATCACCTGGATATTGGCGTACGACATGTCGTCAGCGCTAAAGCCCAGGTCTTGACCGAACTGGCGGAACAGCGACAGCGCATCGGACAAGTTGCGGGTGAAGACAAACTTGGCGTACTCGCGCAGTTCGATACCGGCCTGCAGGAAATCGAACAGGCCCACCACGTCGTGAGACAAACCGTGCTCGGCCAGCAAGCGGCTGATTTCACGCATCTGCCCCAGCGACAAGGCAAAGCGCAGTTGGCCCTGGGTGGGCTCGGCGGCGCTGTTGTCCCAGTCGAAATACATATCCGGCGCTTCGTCGTACCGCGGCGACAGAATGTCGTAAGTACCCGGGCGCAGGTGGCCATAGCGGGCCAAAAAGGTGGTGCGGTTCAGCTGCGCCAGGTCTTGGGTCATCTGGCCACTGACGGTGCTCAGGCCATTGAGGAAGGCATCGTATTCCTCGGCATTCAGCACGCCGACCGTCACCAGCGAACGCAGCAGTTGCACCGCTATAAACCCGGCGCGCGCCAGGCCGGCAAAAGGCAAGGTGCCGTAACGGCGGCAGTCCTCGAGCAGCCAGTAAATGCGCGTGACCGGGTCGGTGTCGGCGCCAAGAATTTCGTCGCGCCGGGCCAGCAGCACATCGAGCTTTTGCCGGTCGGTGCGCCACAAGCCCGTTTCGTTGTGCACGATGCGGTTGGTGAGCTGACGCAGGCTGTCGGCCAGGCGGTCGCATTCAGCGTCGGTGAAACCCACTTCGCGCAACGCCTGCAAGCGCTGCGGCAGGTCGAGCGTGTAGCAGGAGAAGACGATTTCGAACTCGACTTTGTCGTGCAGATTGGGCGCGGCAAGCAGGCGTTCGATGTAGTAATTCACCAGCTTGTCGGCCAGCGCGCCGTCGATGTCGCGCGGAATAAACGAGTTGAAGCTGACGCGCACGTCGATATACGGCAAGCCGTGAAAATGCAGCATCAGCGGAAAACTGCGCAGGTTGCGGTAACCGTAATTATTGCGCTGATAAGCCCAGATCATGTCGGTGACCAGCTCGCGGTACAGCGACAACGACAACGGCCGTGGCCGCACACCGATGATTTCCGCCGGGTTCCAGTCGGGCATTACGCCGAACACGGTGCGCTCGCCATGCAGGAACGGCTGCGGGCGAATGCCCTGGGCGATGCGGTCGTGGATCAGCCGCACCATGCGCGTGTGGGCGCTGAGCTCAACCGCCGGGGCGGTGACGATTAGCGGCCGCACTTGCAACAGATAGAGCGTACCGAGGGTGTCGGTGGCGAATTCAATGTCCAGCGCCGTGCGCTCGAACAGGCCCGCCAATTCGCGCAGTAGCTCGATCACACCGTGCAGCGGGGCCGGCACGTTGGCGCTGCTGTGGTGGGCGTAGAAGGTTTTCAGCTCGTTGGAGCGGCCGGACGTCACGCTGTCGGTGCTGCCGCTGTTGTCGTCGTAGTTGATGACGAAATACGGCGCGCTGTTGGTGGGGTCTAGGCCAAAGCCAACGCCGGCCATGGCCACATGGCTGAGCATGGGCTGGACGAACACCTGGTCGTCGGCGTGTGCTGCGGCGCCGCCCATGGAGGCGATGACCTGGTCGATGGCTTGGGTTAAATCGGCTGGGGCCACGTTCAGGCAGGAGTCATATTCGCCGGCTGCCGACGTCTGTTCGCCGTCCTCCTGGCAACTGCTGCTGCGCACCACCATCAGCGACCACGCAGCCTGCTGAATCTGGCTGAGCACGGCGGCGGCATCGGTGCGCCATTGGCTCACGCGAAACTGGCATTGAGGCAACACCACGGCGCTGTTCAGGCGCCCGAGCAGAAGCTGGAGATTGTCTGCCTTGCTGGCAAAGCGCAGCGGCTCTGTGGCCGGTAACTGATCGACGTCCGCTGGCGCTGCCTGCATACCCACTCCGAGGAAAGCTTTTTGTTTTGACGTGCTGAAGACTAACGCATTGAACAGCGCGCCCGCTTTTTCGGCGGGCGATGCTCACCAAGCGGCGCGCTTAACTGATGTAGTTGAACAAACTCAGGTTGGCGATTTTTACGTAGCTCTGCTGCGCCGCCGAGAGGATGGTCGATTGCAGCGAAAGCCTGGAGATGGCGTCGGCGTAGTCGAGGTCTTCGAGGTCCGATTGCACGGACTTGTTGACCAGGGTGACGTCGGCAATGAAGTCGCCCGTGGAGTCCAGCGTGTTCAGGCGCGCGCCCACGGAACCGCGAACGCCGTCGACCTTGGCGTACACCGCATCGAGGTTGGAAAGCGCGATGGCCGCGCTGTCGCGGATAACGCGGTTGTCTTCCTCGGTGTTGCCGGAGCCTTGCAAGGCTTTGCGCAGGTCCGACACGGTGTTGAGCAGGCTGCGTTTTTCTTCGTCTGGCTTACGGTTGATGGCGTAGTCGTCGCCGTTTTGCGGCACGCCATCGATTTGCACGCGCACGCCGCCGTAGCTGACGAAGTCGGACGTCGCCGGGTTGGTGTCGATGGCGCCAGTGGCCAGCTGGCCCGTGGGCGGCGTAGTCGGGTCGTAGGTGGTCCAGTCGTAACCCGCCGGCAACGTCGCCTGGTCGTAGACGACATAGTTGGTCGGGCTGAGGAAGTGAATGCCGATGCCGTCAGTGGCAACCGGTGGGTTGCTCGACGGGAAGGTGTTGTCGTAGGCAGCCTTGTCGGTCACCAGGCCCAGCGAGATACGCCCGGTGCTGACAGTGCCGTCGGTGCCCGTGCCAGTTACGGTTTTGTTGGTGGTGACACGGTTGGCATTGAACACGTTTTCGAACAGGTCTTTGCCGTCGTCGCCCAGCGCCACGAAGGTGCTACTGGCGATTTGCACGTTGCGTTCGGTTTCGTTGCCCTGGTAGCTGTAGGTGCCGTCGGGGTTACGCACGAAGGGCTGTTGATCCGATTGCGAGCCACCAAACAGGTAATTGCCGCTGGCGTCTTTGCTGTTCATCAGGCTGAGCAGCTCGTCTTCTCGCTGCTGCAACTCGGTGCCCAGCGACTCACGGTCGGTGGCATCCAGCGTGCCGTTGCCCGCCTGCACGCCAATTTCGCGGATGCGCTGAAGCACGGTGCCCACGGAGCTGAGAATGGCTTCTTCGGAGTTGAGGCTGTTCTGCGCGGCGGTGTTGTTGGAGGTGTATTGCTCGTTCAGCGCTTGTTCCTGGCTCAACTGCAGCAGGCGAACGGACGCTACCGGGTCATCGGCCGGGGTCAGAATGCGCTTGCCGGTGCTGATCTGTTCCTGGGTGCGGGAAACGTTGGCGTAGTTTTTCTGCATCCCGCTGACGGAACTGTTGAAGGCTTGGATAGTGGAAATTCGCATAACTAACTAGCCTCAGTTGAAGGCGCCTATAAGCGTATCGAACAGCGATTGCGCAACTTTAATCACCTGTGCCGATGCATTGTAGTACTGCTGGAACTGCACCAGGTTGGCGGCCTCTTCGTCCAGGCTGACGCCGGACAGCGAGTCGCGGTTGTTTTGCGCTTGCGTCAGTACGGTTTCGGCCGCATCCGAATTGACCCGCACCTGCGCGGTCAACGAACCCACCCGCTCAACCAGACCGCTGTAGGCGTCGTTGTAGGTCGCCCCTGCTCCCGCGCCGCTGGTGCCGACCGTTTTCTGGGTTTGCAGGTCGATCAGTTTCAACGCGTTGCGGTTGTCGGAAGAGCCGGCAGTATTTTGCGACAGCGTAAAGGTATCGCCCGTTTGCGGCGTACCTGTAACGGTAAATTCGTAGGTGTAGCTGTTGTTGCTCACCGGGTCGGTATAAGCCAGGCGCAAAGTGTTGTTCTGGCCGGGCGTGAGTGCCGTGGTCGAGGGCGACACATAGCTCAGCGTGGCGCCAGGCGGCAAGGTGCCGTTCAGGGTGTTGGTGGCCGAGTCGAACGTCAGCGGCAGGCCTGTACCGAACAGCGTTTGCAGGTCGGTGGGGTTGATCGGCGTAGGGCCAGCGGTCAGGTTCGGCTGGCTGATCACCCCGGTGCCCCGGTTATTGGTAGTCGCCTGGGCACGCGCGGAACCGGCAAAGGCCAGTTGGTCGGGCGATTGCAGTTCGGTGCCAAAGTCGAACGCGCCGCGCCGGGTCGGTTGCAGGGTGAAACGATCACCGGCGTTGGGCGTGCCGTTGATGGTGACGTCGAAGCCCTGACTGGTCGGCGGCGTAGTACCGGGGTCGGCCATGGAAATGGTAAAGGGCCCGGTGCCGGTCACGGTGACGTTCATGGTCGCGCCGTCGCTCAGGCGGCGGGCGGTGAAGTTGGTGCCGTCGTAGTCCAGGCGGTAATCGCTGGTGGTCAGCAGGTTGGCATTGGTGATGTTCAGCGAACCCGTTGCGGTGCCGGTGTTGGTCGCCTGCGCCAGCACCCGCAGCGAGGCGGCGGTGGGTTCGTTGATGTCGGTGAACAACTGGCTGCCGGGGCGACCGTTGAGGTCAAAGCCCTGGCCCAACTGATCGTTAATGGTGTCGGTGAGCACAATCGCCATCTGCCCGAGGCTGTTGTAGCTCTTGTCCAGCGTGGTGTCGCGGTAAGCCAGCAGCCCGCCCATCTCGCCGCCGGAAATCTGCGAAGAAATGGTCTGCGACACGCCGTTGATGCTCAGGTCGATCTGGTACTTCATCGGGTCGTCGATGCCAGGCTTGGCCGTCAACGTCGAGGCGGTGTTGCCCACCACCAGCGGCTGGCCGGTGCCGACAAACAGGCTCACGCTGCCGTCAGTTTGCTCAACGCTTTGTACGCCGATGATTTCCGAAATTTGCCGAATAGTTTCTTCGCGGGCATCGAGCAGGTCGTTCGGCTCGGCACCGGCGCCACGGGCGCGGGCGATGGCGTCGTTGTAGCTGGCGACGCTGGCGGCCATGGAGTTGACCTGCGTGGTCAGCGCGCTCATCTGTTGGTTGATGAGGCTGTTCTGCTTATCCAACTGGTCATACAGCGTGTTGAACGAGTCGGACAAACCACCCGCCTGCGACAACACCGCCTCACGGGCGGCCACAGACGACGGGTTCTGCGAAGCGGTTTGCAGGGAAGCGAAGAACTTCTGCAAGGCCGGACTGATACCGGTGGTGCTGTTGGACAGCAGCGAGTCGAGCTGCTCGATCTGGCTTTTGAACGACTGCAGCTCACTGTTGGAACTGGTGGCGGTACGCACCTGGTTGGTGAGGAAATCGCTGGCCAAGCGGCGCACATCCACCACTTGCGCACCGGAGCCGATGTAACCGGCGCCGGTGAACTGGGCGATGTTGGTCTGCTGCACAGACTCCTGGCGCGAGTAACCGGGCGTGTTGACGTTGGTGATGTTATGCCCGGTCACCGTCAGCGCGGTCTGCGCAGCGCGCAGCCCTGACAGCCCTACCGATAACAAGTCAGCCATGTCGATTCCTCACTAAAAAACTCATCCCTGCATCCTTACAAACGCGTGGCGGTGGATTCGCCCGCGGCGATGGTTTGGTACGTCTGCATCTGTTTGGCGATCTGCGCCACTTTATTGGCGTACTGCGGGTCGGTGGCGTAGCCGGCCTGTTGCAACTCACGCACAAACTGCTTGGGGTTGGCGGTGGCATCCAGCGCATCGTCATAACGGTCGTTGTTCTGCAGGAAGCTCACGTAGTCGTTGAAGCTGTCCTGGAAGCTGTCGTAAGAGCGGAACTTCGCCGCTTCTTTTACCGCCTGGCCGCCTTTGTATTCGGTGGTCAGCGCGCGAGCCGAGTCGCCTTGCCAGCCGCCTGCGGCCTTGATGCCGAACAGGTTGTGGCTGCTGGAGCCGTCGGAGTCGCGAATAATGGACTTGCCCCAACCGGTTTCCAGCGCCGCCTGGGCCACCAGGTAGGAAGGGTCGACGCCAATCTTGGCGGCGGCTTCCTTGGCCATCGGCAGCATGGTGGCGATGAACTCATCGGCCGACTTGAACGCTGCTTTGCCAGGTGCCAACGGTGGCTGGGCCAGACGGCGGCCGCTGCTGGCGTCGATAGCGTTCAGCTCGGCGGGCTTACTGTTCGCGCCAATGGTGGCGCTGTTGCTGGTGGTGTTCGCGGCCAGCCAGTCGTTCTGCGCCAGCGGCTTGCCATCAGCAGTCGCCCCTGCCGTTGTAGTTGGGACAATACCGGCTAATAAACGATCAGTAAGACTGCCCGGCAGTGACAGGCGGCGCTTGTTGAGCATTTTCGAATCGTCGCGGGTGCCGTCCACGGCCGGCAGTTCTTTAACGGCGCGGTTGGTCAGGGTTTTGTTCGCGCCTTCGGTGCCAGTGGTGGCGCTGGCGCCGCTCGCGGCGATGGCGTTGGCGTCAGCGGTTTGCGCGAACGGGTTGGGCCGGTGTGTGCCCTTGTTCATTTTCGACATTTGCCGCGCCAGCACATCGGCCAGGCCGATGCCGCCCTCTTTGGACATCTTTACCGCCAGCTCCTGGTCGTACATTTGCTGGTAGGTTTTGGCTTCGTTGCTGTTCATGAAGTTGCCTTCGGAGAACGCTTCGTTCGCCGAACGCTGGGCTTTGAGCATCTGGTTGAGAAACAGCGACTCGAATTCCTGCGCCACCTTCTTGATGTTCGATTCGCTGTCGCGGTCTTTGCCGACTTTCAGGTTGGCCAAGCGATTGATGTCGCTGTACGCGCCGCTGTCGAGCGTGGAGCCAACCCCGGATGTGAATTTCGCGTCCATGGCTGCCTCCTTAGATAACGATCAGATCAGCTTGCAAAGCGCCGGCTTGCTTGAGCGCTTCGAGAATGGCCATCAGGTCGGACGGCGAAGCGCCCACCTGATTAACCGCCCGTACGATTTCATCCAGCGTGGTGCCCGGGCCGAATTTGAACATCGGCTTGGTTTCCTGCGCGGCGTCCACTTTCGAGCGCGGCACCACGGCAGTCTGGCCGTTGGAAAAGGCGCCGGGCTGGCTGACGATCGGGTCTTCGGTGATGCTCACGGTCAGGCTGCCGTGGGTGACGGCGGCCGGCTGAACCTTGACGTTCTGGCCGATGACGATGGTGCCGGTGCGCGAGTTGATGATGACTTTCGCCACCGCCTGACCGGCGTCCACTTCGAGGTTTTCCAGAATCGACAGGTAGTCGACGCGCTGGTTGGGGTCCAACGGCGCGCTGACGCGGATCGAACCGCCGTCGATGGCCTGCGCCACGCCTGGGCCGAGCAGTTCGTTGATCTGGTCAACCATGTGCTTGGCGGTGGTGAAGTCGGGGCGATTGAGGTTCAGGGTCAGCGTGTTGCCCTGGTCGAAACCGCTCGGCACTGGACGCTCAACCGTGGCGCCGCTAGGAATACGGCCGGCCGAGGGCACGTTAACGGTAATTTTCGAACCGTCGCCGCCTTCGGCATCGAAGCCGCCGACGACCAGGTTGCCCTGGGCAATGGCGTACACGTTGCCGTCGATGCCTTTGAGCGGCGTCATCAGCAAACTACCGCCGCGCAGGCTTTTGGCGTTACCGATGGACGAAATGGTGACGTCGATGGTTTGCCCAGGCTTGGCGAATGCCGGCAGGTCGGCATGAATCGACACCGCCGCCACGTTCTTCAACTGCACGTTGCCGCCCGCCGGCACCTTGATGCCGAACTGCGCCAGCATGTTGTTGAATGTCTGCACGGTGAACGGCGTTTGCGTGGTCTGGTCACCGCTGCCGTTAAGGCCCACGACCAAGCCGTAGCCAATCAGTTGGTTGGCGCGCACGCCCTGGATGGTGACCAGGTCTTTGATCCGCTCAGCCTGCGCCGCCGAGGCGACGAGCAGGAAACAGCAGGCGGTTAGCAGTCGTTTCATCATGACCGGTACTCAGAAAGGAAACAGCGGGCTGATGAAGAAGCGGTCAAACCAACCCGGCTGGTTGGCGTCAGCAAACGCGCCAGTACCCGAGTAAGTGATGCGGGCGTCGGCCACGCGTGCCGAAGACACGGTGTTGTCGGTGGCGATGTCGTCAGCGCGCACCAGGCCGGCAATGCGCACCAGTTCGTCGCCGGTGTTGAGCGTCATCCACTTCTCGCCGCGTACCGACAAAATGCCGTTGGGCAGCACTTCGGCGATGGTGACGGTGACCGAGCCGGTGAGGCTGTTGCTTTGCGCGGCGGTGCTTTTGCCAGAGGCGTCACGCGAGCCGCCGTAGCTGGCGTCCAGGCTCAGGTTGCCGGCTTTGAGCGGGTTGAGGCTGGTGCTCGGGTTGTCGGTGGATACCGCGCCGCCGAACAACGAGGTCAGGCCCAGCGACGTGGCGCTGTCTTTGGCGATGTCCGAGTTGGCGTTCTTGCTGGCCGACATGCGCTCGTTCAGCGTGATGGTGATGATGTCGCCCACGCGATACGCCTTGCGGTCGCCGTACAGGTTGTTTTCAAACCCGGTCTGGTAAATGGAGCCGTTGTTTTGCGCAGCCGGCAGCGGCGTGCGCGGCAGCACGGGCGCGTAGTACGGGTCGTTCGGCTTGGGTGGAGGCGCGACGCAACCGCTCAAAGCAGCCAGGCCAAGCAGGGGAAGAAGAACAAGCCGATTCATAACACGTACCTCACACATTCTTTGCGCAGTGCCAACACCAGACCGAACCACCGTGTGCCTACCAGCTCCTTATGGCGGGCCTAACGGGCTGCGGTTAAATCCGGTTAGCGATTAAAGATTCTGGGTAATAAACGACAGCATCTGGTCAGCGGTGGAAATCACTTTGGAGTTCATTTCGTAGGCGCGCTGGGTGGTGATCATGTTCACCATCTCCTCCACCACGCTGACGTTGGAGTTTTCCAAGGTGTTCTGTTCGATGGTGCCCAGACCGGTGAGGCCAGGCGTACCCACTTGCGGCGCGCCGCTGGAGGCGGTTTCCAGGAACAGGTTGTTGCCGATGGCTTCCAGGCCGCCCGGGTTGATGAAGTCGGCGGTCTGGATGTTGCCGACGATCTGCGGCTGGGCGTTGCCGGCGGTGGTCACCGAGGCGGTGCCATCTTCACCGACGGTAAAGGTGCGCACTTCGTTGGGCAGCACAATGGCCGGCTCCAGCGGGAAGCCGTTGGAGGTCACGACCTGACCGTCGGAGTTCAGGTGAAAGCTACCGTCGCGGGTGTAAGCAATGGTGCCGTCGGGCTGAAGAATCTGGAAGAAACCACGGCCATTGACCGCCATGTCCAGCGGCTGCTCGGTGGTTTGCAGGCTGCCGGCGGTGAACATTTTCTGCGTGCCGACAATGCGCACACCGGTACCCAGTTGCAGGCCGGACGGCAGTTGGCTGTCCTGGGTGCTTTGGGCGCCGGGTTGACGGCGGATCTGGTAGAGCAAGTCCTGGAATTCCGCGCGGTCGCGCTTGAAGCCCGTGGTGGACACGTTCGCCAGGTTGTTGGAAATGGTCGTCAGGTTCATGTCCTGGGCGGACAAACCGGTTTTACTGACCCACAGAGCCGGAAGCATGTTGATTCTCCTCGGACGCCGGTTTCACGGCGCCGCGTACTGATGGTTAGCTAAGTTGCAAAACACGCGCCAGGGATGTGGCGTCGTCTTCGGCCGTTCGCATCATCTTCACTTGCAGTTCGAACTGGCGGGACAGCGAGAGGATCGAGGTCATCTCTTCTACCGCGTTGACGTTGCTGGTCTCGACGAAACCGGACGTCAACTTCACGGTGTTGTCGGCCAACGGTGGCGTGGTGCCCTTGAAATGGATCATGCCGTCCGGGCCTTTTTCCATTTGCTTGAGGTCGGGGTTGACCAGCTTGATGCGGTCAACCTCGGCCAGCACATTCGGCGCTTCGCCTAGGGCGCGGATGGAGATGGTGCCGTCTTCGCCGATTTCGACTTTCTGTTCCGGTGGCACGGCAATCGGTCCGCCGTTGCCCAATACCGGCAAGCCGCTGCCGGTGCGCAGTTGGCCAAGGGCGTCGATTTTCAGGCTGGCGGTGCGCACGTAGGCTTCGCTGCCATCGGGCGCTTGCACGGCCACCCAACCCTGGCCGCTGACCGCGACATCCATCGGGTTACCGGTGTCTTGCAAAGTGCCGGGGGTGAAGTCGGTGCCAGGGCGTTCGCTCATGGCGTACACGCGCGACGGAAAGCTGTCGCCGAACACCTGCATGGAGCGGGCTTGTTCGAAGTCGCGGCGGAAACCGTTGGTAGAGATGTTCGCCAGGTTGTTGGCATGGGCGCGCTGGGCCAGGGTGTTCTGGCTGGCGCCTGTCATGGCGACGTAGAGCATTTTATCCATGGTGATTCTCCGAGATTGGGCGCGCCAAACGTTGACGGCCTGCGGCTCTATGCAAGCTTTAAAGCAGGCATCGTGCCAATCCCTAAAAAAATCCGTATGCCATTGATAAAAAACAGATTTTAAAAACAACAAAGGGCTTCCAGAGAAGCCCTTTGCAGGTGTGCGGCGACGGTTTGCCGCCAGCGGCAAGCGCCTTAACGCAGGTTGATGATGGTTTGCGTCACGGCGTTTTCGGTTTCGATGGTTTTGGCGTTGGCCTGGTAGTTACGCTGCGCCACGATCAGGTCGACCAGCTCGGTGGAAATGTCGACGTTGGACGACTCCAACGCACCGGCAGTCAACGAGCCCAAGGTGCCGGCACGGGGCGTACCGACCACCGGCTCGCCCGAATCCGCCGACTGCACCCACTGGGTTTTGCCGACCGGGGTCAGACCTTGCACGTTGGCGAAGTTGGCCAGAATCACTTGACCCTGAATCTTCGACTGGCCGTTGGTGTAACGGGCGAACACCTGGCCGGTGTCGTCAATTTCCAGACCCGACAGTTGGCCGGTGGTGTAACCGTCTTGGGTGACTTTGTTCACGGCGAAGGTGCTGGATACCTGCGAGGAACCACGGATATCCAGGGTCACCGCTGCCGAGGCGGCGGCGCCATTGGCAGACCACACCGGTGGCGTGCCGCCGTCGGATTGCGCCGGCACCCAGTTGTTGATGCTGAGTTTGTTGTTGGCGTAGGTCAGGCCAGCGGTGTTTGGCGTAACGGTTGCCAATTGGCCGGCGCCGTCGAAGGTCAACGTCGAGTTCAACGGCGTAGTGCTGGTCGGATCCTGCGGGTTACGGCCGTCGATCAGTACGTTCATGGTCCAGTTGTTCGCCACGGGCGGAGTTGCCGCTGGGTTGGCGTTGTTCAGGAAATACTGGGTCATGACGTGGGCGTTGCCCTGGGCGTCGTAAATGTTCACCGAGGTGGACGAGGTGTAGCTCGTCGGGTCCGCCGGGTCGAACGGCGTGGTGGTCGGCGCCTTGCTCGAGGAGTTCAGGTTGAAGCTCTGAGTGATGGCGGTGGTCGCACGCGGCGCCTGGTTGGCGGTTTGAATGCTCAGGTTGCCGACGATGCCGTTCTGCAGCTGGCCGTTGGCGTCTACCGAGTAGCCCTGCAGGTTGTAGCCGTTGTTGTCGACGATAAAGCCTTCTTTATCGGTACCGAAATAACCGGCACGGGTGTAGCTGATCGAACCATTGTTGCTGGTCACGAAAAAGCCGTTGCCGTTGATGCCCATGTCCAGGGCGTTTTCGGTGTAGTCGATGGTGCCTTGGTTGAACAGCTGCGCCACGTTGCCGAGCAACACGCCACTGCCGATGGCGTTGCTGCTGGAGGCCAGCATCGACGAGGAGTACAGATCCTGGAACTCGGCACGGGACTGTTTAAAGCCCACGGTGCCGGCGTTGGCGATGTTGTTACCAGTGATATTCAGGTCACTGGAGGCGGCTTTGATACCGCTAAGTCCGATATTGAACGACATGGGATGCTCCTGAACGCCGGGTTGCCGGCAGTTATTGACCTATCACTTGAACTTTGGAAATGCCGATGCTGCCGAGCCCTGCGAGGTTGAGCAGCATTTCGCCGCCGTTGATCCCCAGGGTCACGCTGTCGACGTTGGCCGGCAGGCTGGTGCCCATGGCGACCTCTTTGCCGCCCACCGACGCTTTGGCTTCGAAACTGTATTTGCCCAGCGGCAAGACGTTGCCGCTGGAATCTTTGCCATCCCACATAAACGTGACCTGACCGGTTTTCTGCTGGCCCAGGTTGACCCGCGCCACTTGCGAACCCTTGCTGTCGAGCACGTTGACGAACAGGTTGTCGGTGCCGCTGGTGAGGGCAATCGAGCCTTTGAACGTTTCCTTGGTGTCGACCATGGCCGTGTCGGTGGACAGGATCACTTTGCGGCCCACCAGCGACGAGGCTTGCAGCGCCTGCGATGACTGGGTGCTGGAGAGGATGCTTTCCACGCTGGTGTTGAGGTTGTCCAGACTCTCCACCTGAGTGAACTGGGCCAACTGCGCCACGAATTCACTGTTGGTTTGCGGGTCCAGCGGGTTCTGGTTGTTCATTTGGGCTACCAGCAATTGCAGGAACTGATCCTTGCCGAGGGTCTTGTCCTGGGTACCAGTGTCCTTAATGGCGTACTGATCAAGGACTGATGACTGGTTGCTTACGCTATCGACGGCCATTTCTTACCCCTAAGTCCGGCTTACTGACCCAGGGTCAGCACCTTGGTCATCATTTGTTTGGCGGTATTCATCATTTCGGTATTGGTCTGGAACGCGCGGCTGGCAGAGATCATGTCGGCCATCTCTTCCACCACGTTGACGTTGGGGTAATAGACGTAGCCGTCCTTATCCGCCGCTGGGTGATTGGGTTCGTAGCGCGGCGTGAGGCTGCTCTGGTCTTCCACCACACCCATGACCTGCACGCCACGCCCCGAGTTGTCCTGGTCGGCGAACAGCGAACCACGGTCGCCGTTCTGCTGCGCTTGCTGGTCGGTAAACACGGTGGCAAACACCGGATGACGAGCGCGGTAGGTTTTGTCGACGCTGGAGGACACGGTCTCGGCGTTGGCAATGTTGCTGGAGATGGTGTTCAGGCGGGTGGTCTGAGCACTCATGCCGGTACCGGCGATATTGAACACACTGGAAAGGGACATGGCAGTGGTCTCCGTTATTCGCCGCGAATCGCAGCAACAAGGCCTTTGAATTTGGCGTTCAGCAGGGTGAAGCTGGCTTGGAATTGCACAGCGTTTTCTGCGTAGTTGGATTGCTCGATTTGCTCATCGACGGTGTTCTGGTCGATCGAGGGCTGCGTCGGCACGCGGAATTTCAGGCCCGGGTCGGCAATGGCCATGCCTTCAGCGGCAATGTGGCCGGTGTTGGTGGTGGCCAGGGAAACCGGCGAGCGCTGGCTCTTTTCAGCCTGGGCGGCGAGCACCGAGGCGAAGTCCAGATCACGGGCTTTAAAGTTGGGGGTGTCTGCGTTGGCCAGGTTGTTGGCCAACACTTCGGCGCGTTGGGCGCGAAAGCCCAATGCCTTTTCGTGAATGCCGAGTGCTGAGTCGAAGCTGATGCTCATGTCTGCGAACCTTTGCCAATGGGCCAACGGGTTTTCTGTGCAAGACATTTAGCAAGGCTTGTGCCAACTAATTTATTGCTTATAAATCAGTATATTGGCGCTAGAGCGAGTCGATTTTCCGGCGAAACCGGCAAAGCTTTTCCGCTGCCCGGCAATGGCAACGGCGGGGACGTGATAGAAATTTGCCGCTCAAGGGCAAACGCACGGCGATAAAAAAGGAGGCACGTGGCCTCCCCTTTTCGGCACCGCTACAAGGTTATTTCACCTTGTAAATGATGCCCGGACTGCACTGCACCATCTGGTAGTGATCCGGCAGGCCATTCAATGCTTCGGAAGCACCGAGGAACAAGTAGCCGCCCGGCTTCAAGGTGGCGTGAATGCGCAGCAGGATGTCTTTCTTCACTTCGGCGGAGAAGTAGATCAACACGTTGCGGCAGAACACGATGTCGAACTTGCCGAGGCTGGCGTAACTGTCGAGCAGGTTCAGGGCGCGGAATTCGACGCGGGTACGAATGGCCGGTTTGATGGCAAAACGGCCGTTGCCTTTAGGGTCGAAGTAACGCTGTAAACGTTCTTGCGAGAGTCCCCGGCCAATCGCCAGGCTGTCGTACTCCCCCGATTTACAGGCTTGCAGCATGGCGCTGGACAGATCGGTGGCAACAATTTGCACGCCGCCTTTGAGCTGGCCGAGGTTGCTGCGTTCGAACTCGTCGGTGGCCATCGACAACGAATACGGTTCCTGCCCCGACGACGAGGCCGCCGACCAGATGCGCAAGCGCGCGCTGGGGTTGGCTTTGAGCAACTCGGGGTAGACACGATTTTTTAATACTTCGAACGGATAGGTGTCGCGAAACCACAAGGTTTCGTTAGTGGTCATGGCATCGACCACCTGCTCGCGCAAACCACCGCGCGGCGTGCTTTGCATGCGTTGCACCAGCTCACCGAGGGATTTGATGCTGTTCTGTTCCATCAGCTTGTTCAGCCGGCTGGAAACCAGGTACTGCTTGTTGGCCCCCAACACGATGCCACAGGCCTTTTCCAGGAAAATCCGGAACTGCTCAAAATCCACGTTACCTGAAGACACTAGCGCTGCCTCACCATACCTGTAGGTTTGCTAAAGGGCCGTGCGGCCCTCAGCTTCAATCTGAAACGTTAATGCGTTCAATCACGCGGTTGGCCAAGTCGTCTGGCCGGAATTTAGCGAGGAAATCATCGGCCCCCACCTTCTTCACCATAGCTTGGTTGAATACGCCCGACAGGGAAGTATGCAGGAGGATGTGCAGCTTCTGCATGCGCGAGTCCGCACGAATCTCCGCTGTCAGGGTGTAGCCATCCATCTCCGGCATTTCGATATCGGAAATCAACATGATGAACTCGTCTTCCGGACGCTTGCCCTCGTCTGCCAACTTGCGCAGAAATTCCAGGGCCTGGCGGCCATCGTTGAGCGCTGTCACTTCAACACCCACCGACTGCAGACAACGGGTGACCTGCTTTCGTGCCACTGACGAGTCGTCAACGATCAGCACGTGCTTGGTCACCGCCTTGCCTTGAGTCTCGACGTCGATCACCCCAGCGGTGATGGCTTCCGAAATAGGCGCCACCTCGGCGAGGATTTTCTCCACGTCGATGATTTCCACCAGTTGCTGGTCCAGGTGGGTCACTGCCGTTAGGTAGTGATCGCGCCCAGTGCCCTTGGGTGGCGGATGGATTTCTTCCCAGTTCATGTTGACGATGCGTTCAACCGAGCGCACCAGAAAGCCCTGAACCTTGGTGTTGTATTCGGTGATGATGACGAAGCTGCTGTCCAGATCCGCCAGGCCCGCACGGCCGGTGGCCATGGACAGGTCAAGAATGGGAATGGTACCGCCGCGAATATTGGCCACCCCGCGAACCACCGGGCTGGATTTGGGCATGATCGTGAGCTTGGGGCACTGCAGCACCTCCTTCACTTTGAACACGTTGATGCCGTACAACTGTTTGCTGTCCAGGCGGAATAACAACAGCTCCAGTCGGTTTTGCCCCACCAACTGCGTACGCTGGTTAACCGAGTCCATCACTCCGGCCATACCCTGCCCCTCATTAATATGTTGACCACCGTGCCCCCGCTTAGCCTAGCAGCCGGCACGGGCTTTGCTTTGTAGCTGAGCATGAAACTGAAAACGCCACTTTCTCGACGCTTCTCTTTCCGGCCACTGCGGGCAGCCGGATCATGGCTGGCTTTGCTGGCGCTTGGCCACATTAACAGTGCGGCCGCTGACCTGACATTACCTGAACAACTTATCGGCGCAAGCCAAGGCTTTCTTGAGGTCACGGTTCAGGACTATTTAGAGCGTAGCGAAATCCAGGCGCGGCAAGAGATTCAAATTAATCGACTCGACCCGCGGTTGCAGCTGCCGTTATGCGATGAAGACTTGAGCGCGTCACTCGAAAGCCCGGCGCAGCCCGTTGGTCGGGTGACGGTGCGGATTCGCTGCGAGGGCTCCACGCCCTGGACAGTTTTCGTGCCCGCGCAGGTCAAGCTGTACCGCAAGGTGGTCATCGCGATTCGGCCGCTAAAGCGCGGTGTACAACTCAGCGAGGCAGATGTGGCGCTGGTGGAGCGGGACGTGGGTTTGCTGACGCAGGGTTATATGACCGACATGGGCCAGGTACTGGGCACCACCCTGACGCGTGGGGTGATGACCGATCAAGTGCTGGCGCCGGTGACCATCGAACAAGCCAAGGCAGTGAGCAAAAGCGATCAAGTGGTGATCAGCGCCAAAAAAGGCGGCATCAATGTACGCATGCAAGGCGAAGCGCTTTCTGACGGCGTGTTGGGCGAGCAAATTCGCGTGCGCAATCTCAGCTCCAAGCGGGTTGTGAAAGCGCGGGTGGTAGGGCCAGGGCAAGTGGAAGTTGGCATGTAGCTGGATTTTTACGGGCAATTCGCTGTCCGTTTTCATACACTGGCGCCCAGCTGGACGCAGCGAAAAGTCGGTGAAAAAAATCCTAAAGTTTCTTCAACCAGCGCCGACAAGCTAGGCAAGCGTCCAAACACCGTAGAGGTTTTGCATCATGGTTATCGATATCAACCGGCTCAACAATGCCGCCGCGTCCACCAGCACTGGGCGTACCAACGCGTCCCAAACTGGCCGGAGCACCGATACCGCGAGCGCCACACAACCCGCCGCGCCAGCTAACGCTGCCGAACAAAGCACCGCCAAAACCGGTGAGTCGGTTCAGCTCAGCCAACAAGCTCAGCAGCTGCAAAAAGTTACTGACAAACTTAGTGAGCAACCGATTGTCGACAAAGAACGTGTGGCTCGCCTGAAACAGGCTGTGGCCGACGGCAGCTACCAAGTCGACAGCAAACGCGTAGCCAGTAAACTGCTCGATTTCGAATCCCAGCGTTAACCCGTCAGCGGGCGACTCTGGGGGTGTTGTTGGACGCCTAACTCCGAGAGTTCGCCATGCACGATACGACCCTGCTGCACCTGTTCAACGAAGACATCGGCACCGCCTCTCAGTTACTTGAACTGATCGACGCCGAATTCCAAGCCCTCACCGACCGCGACCTGCCTCGTCTGGAAAGCATTCTGGCCGACAAGCAACCCCTGCTCGCGGTGCTCGGCCAACACGGCGCCGAACGCAACAAACTCCTCACCTCCCTCTCACTGCAACCCGACCAAAGCGGCCTTAACGCCGTGGCCGAACAGTCGCCCGTGGGCGCTGAATTGCTGGCACGTGGTGCCGAGCTCAGTGCGCTGCTGGAACGCTGCCAGGCCGCCAACACGCGCAACGGCCGCTTGATTCGAGTGAACCAGGCCTCGGTCGGCGGCATGCTCGGCATTCTGCGCGGTAACGCCGACACGCCAGGGCTCTATGACAGTCGCGGTGGTGCCGCTAGAATCGGCCAGCAGCGCCCGCTCAGTCAGGCCTGACGAACTAATAACAAGGGGCAAGGGACGTACCGGCAGAATGCCAGTATGCTAGAACCCAACCTGGGTCGTGCCACCGTATTTTGCTCGGAGAATTCTGGACCGTGTCCAACCCCTTCGCCGCGGGTGATGGCCCGCAACCACCGAAAGTCCTGAAAGCTCCGCTGGAAGTTTTCGCGGCGTTGCGCCCATTGGAAGAACACCGCGACCCGCTGATCATCACCTTTCACGAGCGCTCGCAGCGCTTCCAGACGTTCATCATTCAGATCAACCGTGAACGTGGCGTGGTGGCGCTGGACGAAATGGTGCCCAACGATGGCGAACGTTTTCTGAAAGCCGGTGAGAGCTTTCGCATCGAAGGTTTCCACGACGGCGTGCGCATCGCTTGGGAATACACCCAACAGATTCAAGTCGGGCAGCTCGAAGGCTCCAACTGCTATTGGTGCCCGATGCCGACCGAAGTGCTCTATCACCAACGTCGCAACGCCTACCGCGCCCCGCTCAAGCAAGCGCAAGCGGTGAATATCGAACTGAGCGGCGACCGCCTGAAAAGCCCCATCAAAGGTCATCTGCTCGACATCTCTGCCACCGGTTGCAAGCTGCGCTTTTCCGGCGATGCCAGCAAAGGGCTGCAATCTGGCCAGGTGTACGAACGCCTGGTTGCGCAGCTGCCATTCGGCGCGATGACCACGGCCGTGGAATTGCGCCACTTGGTGTATGACGAAAAGCTCGACATGACGTTCGCCGGCATGCGCTTCCACCGCATGAACGGGCTGGAGCAACGTCAAATCGACCGCTTCGTGTACCAACTGCAACGCGAAGCCCGTCGCGACGACATTGACGACTGATACCCGCACAAACAAAAACGCCACCCGACGAGGTGGCGTTTTTGTTTGTGGCAAACGTCAGGTCGACTTGGTGTCTGCTGGGTCGTCCACGTCTGGCGGCGTCTGGGTTTGCATCTGGTCGTGGACGATCTGCTCGTCAACGCGCGGGTCCAGGGCCGCCACCAGTGGCGAGCTGGTCATGTTATCGGGCATGGACATGTGATGCAGGGGCGCGTCGTCTACCTGATGCAGATTGGTCACCGCATCCGGGCGGATGCGCAGCACCAGCACGGCAGCACAAAAGCACACGAAGGCGAACAGCATGTTCGGCCCGAACTGGCGCATAAGCCCGCCCGCCACCAACGGCCCAACGCAAGCGCCAATGCCAAAGGTCACCAACAAGATCGCCGTCAGCGACACCCGCCGCTCCGCCTCGACGTGGTCGTTGGAAAACGCCACCGCCAGTGGATACAGGCTGAACTGCAACACGCTCAAGGCGAAGCCAATCGGCAGCAACACGTCCAGCGAGACACTGGGCATTACCGCCAACGGCAACGCCGCCAGTACCAGCAGCAAGGCGCAGCCGCGAATCAGCACCGCGCGGTTGTGGCGATCAGACAACCACCCCAACGGCCACTGCACCACCAGCGCGGCGAACACACAGCAACCCATAAACAAACCGACCTGCTCGTTGCTCAGGCCTTGCCGCGCGGCATACAACGGCGCCAAGCCGTAAAACGAGCCGATGATCAGCCCCGACACCAACGTGGTCTGCAACGATTGCGGCACGCGCTCGATAAAAAAGCGCGGCTCCAGCGGTGCCGGGCGCATTGGCGCAGGGTGAATTTTGCGCGTAATGGCCACCGGCACCAGGCACAGCGAGAAACACAGCGCCACCAGAATCAACAGCTCAAGCCCCAGCGCCGGGTGAACAATCAGCACCAACTGGCCGAGCACCAACCCCAGGTACGACGCAATCATGTAGCCCGAAAACACCAACCCGCGCTGACTGGCTTCGGCCTGCTCGTTGAGCCAGCTTTCGATGACCATGTACTGACACATCATGCCCACGCCGACGATGGCCCGCAGTACCGTCCAGGCCGGCAGCCAATCGAGCAGACCATGGCCCAACACCGCAGCCGTGACGATGCCGGCGCACGACACATACGCGCGAATATGGCCGACGCGGGCGATCAGCCGGTGGCCAATTTTGCCGCCGAGCACCAGGCCGAAGTAATACGCCGCCATCAAGGCGCCGACCCACAGCGAGTCGACTTTATCGGCGGCCAGGCGCAGGCCCAGGTAGGTGCTCAACAAACCCGAGCCAATCAGCATCAGCAGGCTGGCGAAGTAAAGCGCTCGAAAAGACTTCCAGATTCGACGCATCGGCTTTCCGAACGGCTCCTTGAATAGAGGCCGGACCCCAGCGGTCCGGCACGGTGACGCTTACGCTTGGGCTGCCAACACGCGGCGTTCCCACGGGGTGATTTCGTCGTAGAAGCTGGTGAGCTCCAACGTCTTGGTAGCAATGTAGCCGTCAATGAACTCATTGCCGAATAGCTCGCGCGCCAAGGTGCTGCGTTGCAGACGGTCTATCGCAGCGTGCATCGTAGACGGCAGCCGCAAGGCATCGGGCACCTCGAACTCGCCCTGAATGGCCTCGCTCGGCTGGAGGTGCTGTTCGATGCCGTACAAGCCCGCCGCCAAGCTCGCCGCCAGGGCCAGATAGGGATTGGCGTCGGCACCCGGCAGGCGATTCTCCACCCGCCGCGCCGCCGGCGAGCTGGCCGGAATGCGCAGGCCGGCGGCGCGGTTGTCGTGCGACCAGCAGGCGTTGTTCGGCGATGCATACGGATGAAACAAGCGCTGGTAGGAATTCACGTTCGGTGCGAACAGCAAAGTGAAATCCGCCAGGGCCGCTTGCTGCCCGGCAATGAACTGATAGAAAGCGGGCGTCGCTTCGCCATGTTCGTCGCTGAAAATATTCTGCCCACTGCCCTGCTCTACCACGCTCTGATGGATATGCATCGAACTGCCCGGCGTATGGGCCAGCGGCTTGGCCATGCACACCACGATCACGCCGTGCTTGAGCGCCACCTCCTTCAGCAGATGTTTAAACAGGAAGGTTTGGTCGGCCAGCAGCAGCGGATCGCCGTGCAGCAGATTGATCTCGAATTGGCTGACGCCCATCTCGTGCATAAAGGTGTCGCGCGGCAAACCCAGGGCCGCCATGCAGCGATACACCTCGTTGAAAAACGGCCGCAAGCCGTTGTTCGACGACACGCCAAAAGCCGAGCAGCCATCCTCCCGACGACCATCCAACCCAAGCGGAGGCTGAAACGCTTGCTGCGGATCGGCATTGGCCGCGAATACGAAAAACTCCAGTTCGGTGGCGACCACCGGCGAGAGACCGCGCGCGGCGTAATTGCTCAGCACACGCTTGAGCAGCCCGCGCGTGGAAAGGCCGGAGCTGCTGCCGTCCAACTCATCGGCATCACAAATGGCCAGCGCGCGGGGCACGTCGCTCCAGGGCAGACGGTGAATTTGCGTAGGGTCGGCGTTTAGTGCCAGGTCGCCGTCGTCGCCACCGTAAAACGGCGCGGGCGGGTAACCGCCCATGATGCATTGCAGCAACACCCCTCGCGCCAGTTGCAGCCGGCGCCCCTCCAGGAAGCCAGCGGCGGTCATCACTTTTCCGCGCGGCACGCCGTTGAGGTCAGGGGTTACGCATTCAATTTCGTCGATGCCGGCCAGGTGCGCGGCAAGTGAACTGGGGCCATCAGTACTCATAACGTCTTGTCCTTATTAGAGCCATCACGCATGGGAGCGCGGGCGCGTACAAAATACGCATCGGCTGTTCAGGATTTCAAGCAGCGAGCACAGATAAACCGCCGCAGTGGCGGGCATGAACGAACAGAAGGGAAAACAGAAAGCAGATGGTGTCCCCTGCTGGAGTCGAACCAGCATCTAGCCCTTAGGAGGGGCTTATTCTATCCATTGAACTAAGGAGACAAACCGAGCCAGCCGGCAGAGTAGCCGACCGGCCGGCATGTTAACGGCGGGCTGCGTTTTTGTCATGTGTTTGCCGGGCGCAAAAACGCCGCTGCGTGCGACCTGCACGGCAGCGGCGTGAGCGGCTATCAGGCTGCTGCCACGTAAAGCGGCGGCGACTGGCTGCCCTCGTCGCGCAGTGAGCGGCGTAGCTCTTCAGCCTGCCGCGCCACAGCCAGCAGCGCTTGATCCTTCACGTGACCATAACCACGGATACGTTCCGGCACCCGCGCCAGCGCCAAGGCGCTATGGCGTTTTGCTTCGTTGATTCGCTCAAGAATCAGCGCAACATCCGCTTCGTAGTGGCCGATCAGCTCGCGCTCCATGCGCCGTTCGTGGCTGTAGGCAAACGGATCGAACCGCGTGCCGCGCAGGAATTTGAAGCGCGCCAACACGGCAAACGCCTGCAACATCCACGGTCCGAAACTACGCTTGCGCAGCTCGCCCGTGCGCGCATCGCGCTTGCTCAGCCACGACGGCGCCAGGTGGAACTGCAAGCGGTAATCGCCTTCGAACTGCGCTGCCAACTGACGAGTGAAGTCGCCATTGCTGTACAGGCGCGCCACTTCGTATTCGTCCTTGTAAGCCAGCAGTTTGAAATAGTTGAAGGCAACCGCCTCAGTCAGCGCCAGCGGCTGGCCGGGGAACAGGCGAGATTCAGTAGCGCGCACGTGACTCAGCAATGCCAGGTAACGGTCGGCATAGGCGTCGTCCTGATACGCGCGCAAATTCGCCGCGTTTCGCTCGATACGTTGCTCCAAGGTCAGTTCTTTTTCGGCCAACTGCGCCGCGGCATCGGGCTTGGCGAGCGCCTTGACGGCGTCCGGCGAGTGCGCCGCGCGACGCCCCCACAAAAATGCCTGTTGATTCAGCGCCACGGCGACCGCATTGAGTTCGATAGCCTGATTGATCGCTTCTGCGCTCACCGGCACCAGCCCCAGTTGATAGGCGTAACCCAACATAAAGAGGTTGGTGGCAATGCTGTCGCCGAGCAGGCCGGTGGCCAATTCAGTGGCTTCGACAAAATGGGTTTTGCTGCCGCCCACCGCCTCGACAATTGCCTGCTGCATCGCCGCGCCCGGGAATTCAGCGTTGGGGTTGCGGGTGAATTCGGCGGTCGCTGCTTCATGGCTATTCACCACGGCGTGGGCAATTTGCTCGTTCAGCTTGGCCAACGCTTCTTCACTGGCGGCTACCACCAAGTCGCATCCCAGCAGCAGGTCGGTTTCGCCAGCGGCGATGCGCACGGCATAGATGTCGTCTTGCTTGGCGGCAATGCGGATGTGGGTAATCACTGGCCCAAACTTCTGCGCCAACCCCGCTTGATCCAGCACGCTGCAGCCCTTGCCTTCCAAGTGCGCGGCCATGCCCAGCAAGGCGCCGACCGTCGTGACCCCGCTGCCGCCCACCCCCGGCAACAGAATGTTGTACGGGCGCTCCAGGGTCGGCTGAACCGGCTCGGGCACGGCGGCGAACTCTGCGCCGTGGCCGAGGGCTTCGGGCTTACGCAAGCGGCCGCCATGCACGGTGACGAAGCTCGGGCAGAAGCCATCCACGCACGTGAAGTCCTTGTTGCAGGAATTCTGGTCGATCTCGCGTTTACGCCCTTGCGCGGTTTCCAGCGGCAGCACCGACAAGCAGTTCGACTTCACGCTGCAATCACCACAGCCCTCACACACGGCCGGGTTGATGAAGGCGCGCTTGGCCGGATCAACCAACTTGCCGCGTTTGCGCCGCCGGCGTTTTTCGGTCGCGCAGGTTTGGTCATAGATGATCACCGACGTGCCCTTGAACTCGCGCAGCTCCCGCTGCACGGCGTCCAACTCGCGACGATGATGAAAGGTGACGATGGGCGCGAAGGTGGCGCGGGTGGGGTATTTGTCTGGCTCATCGGACACCAGCGCAATGCGTTTAACCCCTTCGGAGAACAGTTGCTGGCTGAGCTGATCGACGCGCAATTCACCGTCAATAGGCTGGCCGCCGGTCATGGCGACCGCGTCGTTGTAGAGAATTTTGTAGGTGATATTCACGCCGGCGGCGACCGCTGCCCGCACCGCCAGTTGGCCGGAGTGGAAGTAAGTGCCGTCGCCCAGGTTCTGGAAAATATGCGGCGTGTCGGTGAACGGCGCCTGGCCGATCCATGTCGCGCCCTCGCCGCCCATCTGCGTAAAGGTGTCAGTGTTGCGGTCCATCCATTGCGTCATGTAATGGCAACCGATGCCACCCTGGGCGCGGCTGCCGTCCGGCACTTTCGTCGAGGTGTTGTGCGGGCAGCCAGAACAGAAATGCGGGGTGCGAACGGTTTTGTGCTTTGGCGCGGCCAGGGCCTTTTCCTTGGCGGCCAGAAAAGCCAGGCGTGATTCGATTTGCTCGCTGGAGTAAATCGGCGCCAGGCGTTTGGCAATCGCGCGGGCGATCATGGCGGGCGTCAGCTCGCTGAGGTTCGGCAACAGGGAAACGCCCTGCTCGTCAAACTCCCCCACCACGCGGGGGCGTTTGTCGACCGGCCAGTTGTAGAGCTGCCCGGTGAGCTGGTCCTCGATGATGCTGCGCTTCTCTTCGACCACCAGAATCTCGTCTAAGCCCTGCGCGAACTCATGCACCGACACGGGCTCAAGCGGCCAGCTCATGCCGACTTTAAGCACCCGCAGGCCGACTTGCGCGCAGAGTTCGTCGTCCAAACCGAGGTCGACTAATGCCTGGCGTACATCGAGGTACGACTTGCCGGTGGTGATGATGCCGAGGCGCGGATTGGGGGAGTCGAGCTTCACCTGGTTGAGGTTGTTGGCCAGCGCAAACGCGCGGGCGGCGTAAATTTTGTAGGTGTTGAGGCGCTTTTCCTGAACCAGGGGCGGGTCCGGCCAGCGGATGTGCACACCGTCTTCGGGCAACTGGAAGTCGGTGGGTAGCTGGACCTGAACACGCAGCGGGTCGACATCAACAACGGCCGAGGAATCGACATTTTCGGCGATGGTCTTCAGCGCCACCCAACAGCCGCTGTAGCGCGAGAGTTCCCAGCCGAGGATGCCGTAATCGAGAATTTCCTGAACATTGGCGGGGTTGAGCACCGGAATCGACGCTGCGATAAAGGCGTGCTCGCTCTGATTGGCGATGCTCGATGATTTGCAGCCATGGTCGTCGCCGGCGAGCAACAGCACCCCGCCATGAGCCGAGACGCCAGCCGAGTTGCCGTGTTTGAACACATCGCCGCAACGGTCGACGCCCGGCCCTTTGCCGTACCACATGGCGAACACACCGTCGTAACGCGCGCCGGGAAACAGGGACGTTTGCTGACTGCCCCATACGGCCGTAGCCGCGAGCTCTTCGTTAACGCCGGGCTGAAAGTGGATGTGGTTGTCTTGCAGAAAGGTTTTGGCTTCCCACAGGCTTTTATCAAGATTGCCTAATGGCGAGCCGCGGTAACCGGAAATAAAGCAGGCCGTGTTCAGGCCATGGGCGCTGTCGCGCTGTTTTTGCAGCATCGGCAGGCGGGTGAGTGCCTGAGTGCCGGTGAGGTAGAGATGACCGGTTGCGAGTCGGTACTTGTCATCCAGGCGGATCTCGGCCAGAGACATAGCGGGCGCTCCTGTTATTTTTATGGCGACCTGGGCGGCTACGGTAAAGCCTCCCTACTTTGGCTAACGGCAGGATTTCTGCCGAGGCACATGGCTAAGAATATGACCGGACGGTTCCGATTTTTTCTTTCTATTTTCGGGTCTTCGCGCCACTCTTGCGCATGAGTTATTCAGGAAAAACAATAAAAGAGACTGACTAATGCAAAGCGCCCTGAGCCCCATCGACCGGAAGATTTTGCGCCTGCTGCAGCACAACGCTGATTTGTCTGCAGCCGAGATCGCCGAAAAGGTTGAGCTATCCCAGTCGCCCTGCTGGCGGCGGATTCACCGCATGCAGGAAGAAGGCTTGATCGAGCGAAAGGTCGCACTGCTAAATCCGACGCTGCTAGGCTTCTCCATCACCGTCTTCGTCAACATCAAGCTGTCTGCCCACGGGCGCAACAACCTCACGGAGTTTGAGGAGGCGATCGTGGGTTATCCGCAAGTGCTGGAGTGTTTCACCATGGCTGGCGGCTCCGATTACTTGCTTAAGGTGGTGGCCAAAGACATCGCCAGCTACGAGCGTTTTCTACGCGACCAGTTGTTGCAGCGCCCGCATGTATTGGAAGCCCACTCGAACATCGCCATGAGCGAAGTGAAGCGCACCACCGAGCTGCCCCTGGACCTGGTTTAACTGCGCGGGGCGGCGATTAGACGCAACAACGCGGACACGGTGATCGCCAGGGCGCCGGAGTTGTCGAGCATATGCAGCCCCTCAGCTTCTGCGGCGGGCTGAATGTGGGCGCTGCGGGCCAGGCGGGCGTCAATTTCAGCGAGCGTTTCACGACCGCGAGCCAGGAGACGTTGGCGCAGAATCGCCGGCTCGACTGTCAGTAGCACAGCGAGAAGGTTGGGATAGCGGCGGCGAGCTTCAGGCAAGTAAGCGCGCGAGCCGTTGACGACCACGTTGTCGCCATCGGCCAACCACGTGTCGATCTGGGCTGGAATGCCATAGGCGAGGCCGTTGGCGCGCCAACTCATGGCAAACGCACCTTGCGCCTCCAAGTGTTCGAACCGTTCTGGCGTAACGGCCTCGGCGTCTTCGCCTACCGCTTCGGCTGAACGGGTGATCACCCGCCGCACCAGGCGGCAACCGTGCGCCTCAAGCTCTCCAGCAGCGGCCTGCAACAAGCTGTCTTTGCCAGAACCCGACGGCCCCATCAGGTAAACCAACGCGCCCATCTACATCACCTCATTACAAATGCCTAGCGCTAATGCCGCACTGAGTCGACGGAGCCGCAATCTTGCCCGATCACGTCTCAGACTGGGCAAGCAAATCGTGAAACTCCTCACCAATGCCGACAAGTTGTATGACGACAAGGCAAACATGGGCTTAAATGCACAGTACTTCCGTGCCAGAACGATCCACTTTGACAAATGGCACGCATTTTCGACAGTTGGTGCTGGCACAAAGCCGCTAGCGAGTTCAAACTGCGACACAGATTTGGCGTCAAATAACTGATGCAGCGACTCAAGGGTCAACAGGGGATAATTGCCCTCCCGTTGAACGGCTAGTGCTAATGATGGTCAAACCGGTGACAATCATGCAGCCAAGTGCCAGCATCGCTTCCCTGAACTAACCGGTTTAAATGTATGCGCCCTATGAAACAGGCTATTTATTCCAGCCGTACGGCTGACAAGTTCGTCGTTCGCTTACCCGATGGCATGCGCGAGCGCATCGCGGATGTAGCGCGTAATCATCACCGCAGCATGAATTCCGAGATCATCGCTCGCCTGGAACAGAGCATGCTCCAGGAAGGCTCGCTGGACGAAGACCTGAGCATGCGCTTGGATAGACCGGAACTTTCCCTGCATGAGCGCGAGCTGCTGCAACGGTTTCGCCAACTGTCCCGGCGTCAGCAAAATGCCTTGGTCGCTTTGATCGCTCACGATGCCGAGATGAACGCTGAAGCAGAAGAAGCCTAAGTCGGCCGGACAGTTTCAGGTAACAAGCCTCCATAAAAAAACCGCCAATGGCGGTTTTTTTATGTCTGCGATTTGAGGGCTTACAAGAGAAACAACGTAGCGAGCCCCAGGAAGATAAAGAAGCCACCGCTGTCGGTAACGGCAGTAATCATGACACTGGAGCCTAGCGCCGGATCGCGCCCCATGCGCGTCAGCGTCATGGGAATGAGCACACCCATTAGCGCGGCTAGCAGCAGGTTGAGCGTCATGGCCGCCGTCATCACAATGCCTAGCGACCAACTGCCGTACAACATGTAGGCAACCACCCCGATCACGCCCCCCCACACCACGCCGTTAAACAGCGAAACCGCCAATTCCTTGCGCATCAAGCGCGACGTGTTGCCAGTGCTCACTTGGTCCAGCGCCATCGCGCGAACAATCATGGTGATGGTCTGATTACCCGAGTTACCACCGATGCCCGCCACAATCGGCATCAGCGCCGCCAATGCCACCAGTTTCTCGATAGAACCTTCAAACAACCCGATCACGCGGGATGCGATAAACGCGGTGATTAGATTGATCGCCAGCCAAGCCCAACGGTTGCGCAGCGATTTCCACACCGAGGCGAAGATGTCTTCTTCCTCCCGCAGACCCGCCATGTTCAAGACTTCGGTTTCGCTTTCTTCGCGAATCAAGTCGACCATTTCGTCGATGGTCAGACGACCGATGAGCTTGCCGTTCTTATCCACAACGGGCGCAGAAATAAGGTCGTAACGCTCAAAAGCTTGCGCGGCGTCGTAGGCATCTTCGTCCGGGTGGAAGCTCACCGGATCATCGGCCATGACTTCGGCAACTTGCTTGTCCGGATCATTCACCAGCAATCGCTTGATCGGCAGCACACCCTTGAGCACACCGTCGTAGTCAACCACGAACAGCTTGTCGGTATGGCCAGGCAATTCTTTAAGGCGGCGCAGATAACGCAGCACCACTTCCAGGCTCACATCTTCGCGGATGGTGACCATCTCGAAGTCCATCAGCGCGCCGACCTGGTCTTCCTCGTAAGACAACGCCGACCGCACGCGTTCGCGTTGCTGGGCGTCAAGGGTTTCCATCAGCTCGTGCACAACGTCACGCGGCAGTTCTGGCGCGAGGTCAGCCAGCTCGTCGGCATCCATGTCCTTGGCGGCCGCGAGAATCTCGTGATCGTCCATGTCGGCGATCAGCGTTTCACGAACGGAGTCGGATACTTCGAGAAGAATGTCGCCGTCGCGCTCGGCTTTGACCAACTGCCAGACGGTCAGACGGTCATCGAGCGGCAGCGCTTCGAGAATATGGGCAACGTCGGCGGAGTGCAGGTCGTCGAGCTTGCGTTGCAACTCGGCGAGATTCTGCCGGTGAACCAGGCTCTCTACGCGCTCCTGATTCTGGCCTTCCTGACGGTGGGTCAGGTCTTCAACAAGCCGGTGCCGGTGCAGCAGTTCAACGACCTGAGCAAGTCGGTCCTGCAGGCTTTCTTGCGGCTTTTTTGCTTCTACTTCTGTCATAGCACACTCCACCCCCAGCGGCAGAGCGCGCCAAAGGGATCAATCAGTCAATTCTTGATTGGTAAAGCGAGGTTTTGAGCTACTACTGGGTAAGTCCATGATGGCAATCCATAAGCCTCGGCGAGGCTGACTGGCAAATGATACCACTGTGCCTTGTCTTTGCATGCGACAAAATCTAGGCAAGAACAAGTGCTTGCGCCACAAAGCTAGGTTTCTTCTGAATCGTGTGTACGACGCTTTGGAAGCGCTATGGGGCACTGCAGACCGAGGAAAATTTACGCGTTAGGGTGGCGACTTCTGTCACGGAGGACACCCCATGCATCTCATGCTTGCACTCATTACGCTTGTACTTATTTCCTGCCCTGCTATTTCCTTTAGCGCCACGGTCCACCGCTGCCAAGACGAAAATGGCAACGTCACCTTCACCCAACTTGGCTGCTCACCGGAGCATGGCTCGATTAGTGAAGCGCTCGATATGCCGGGCACTGAATCTGAAAGCTCAGCAGCCGCCCAACCTACGAAAAAAGCGAAGAAAGTTGTGAGCGGAAAACTGCCGCGCACAACCCAACAAGGGTCCGCTGTCGCAGGCATAGGGATACGGGAGGACGGTTGCGGCAATGTGCTTACGCCAGCAGCGCGGCGCAAGGCGATGATTAACAAGGAGGCACGCGCCGGCATGAACCAGGCGGACGTTCAGAGCATGCTGGGCAAGCCAGACAGCATCAGCAGTCAAAACGGCAAGGTGCGCTTCAACTATGTCGATAAACACAGCGGCCGCAAGCGCACCATAAGTTTCGATGCCGATGGCTGCGTAAAATCGTAGGCAATAAAAAAGGGCCTGCATGTCTGCAGGCCCTTCAAATATGGTGCACTCAGGAGGATTCGAACCTCCGACCGCTCGGTTCGTAGCCGAGTACTCTATCCAGCTGAGCTATGAGTGCAAATTACAACTTTCATAACATTCAGAGACTCTCGAGTTACATCTCTGACTTTAAATAACCGACTTGTTTTAACAACAAATCAGGCTGCTTAAATGGTGCACTCAGGAGGATTCGAACCTCCGACCGCTCGGTTCGTAGCCGAGTACTCTATCCAGCTGAGCTATGAGTGCATTTGCGGAGCAAATTATAAAGCTTCGAAATTGATTTTCAATCAATTTTTCCAGTAATTTCAACGACTTAACGTCAAACCCCAGAACATCAATTTCGTCGAAATTAATGGCGGAGAAGGGGGGATTCGAACCCCCGACACCCTTTTGAGGTGTACTCCCTTAGCAGGGGAGCGCCTTCGGCCACTCGGCCACCTCTCCGCAACACGGGGCGCATGATATCCATGTTTTCCCCGTTTGCAAAGCCAAAAATTGATAAAAATTAGTGGCTTGGTTCTTGGTCCTTCTCTTTCTGGATGCGCTGGTAAATTTCTTCCCGGTGCACGGCAACTTCCTTTGGCGCATTGACGCCGATTCGCACCTGGTTACCTTTAACGCCCAACACGGTGACAGTGACATCATCACCTACCATCAGGGTCTCTCCGACCCGGCGAGTCAGAATCAGCATTCCCTTTCTCCTTACGGATTACAGTTCAGGACAACTAGACAGTCTGCAAAATTAAAATGGCGACGGCAGCGGTGCATATCAACCACCCCGCTGCCGTCACCCAAGTATTGACTAGTGTAGGCAGAAAGAAAGTTCCACCTACCCCGCCAAAAAGACAAAAGGCGCGGAATCAACCGCGCCTTTCGAATAAACGCTTATTCGCCTTGTCGCGCCGGCGCGTCGAGCTCGAACGCGGTGTGCAATGCACGTACCGCCAGTTCCAGGTATTTCTCTTCGATGACCACCGACACCTTGATTTCAGACGTCGAGATCATCTGGATGTTGATGCTCTCTTTGGCCAGTGCCTCGAACATACGGCTAGCGACACCCGCATGAGAGCGCATACCAACACCAACGATCGAAACCTTGGCAATCTTCAAGTCACCGCTGACTTCACGCGCATTGATCTCACGCGCCGTCTGCTCCAGCACTTGCTGGGCGTTTTGGTAGTCGTTGCGGTGCACGGTGAAGGTGAAATCGGTGGTGTTATCGTGCGCGACGTTCTGCACGATCATGTCCACCTCAATGTTCGCGGCGCTGATTGGGCCGAGAATTTTGAAAGCAACACCTGGGATATCCGGCACGCCACGGATGGTCAGCTTGGCTTCGTCGCGGTTGAAGGCGATGCCGGAGATGATCGGCTGTTCCATGGATTCCTCTTCATCAATAGTAATAAGGGTGCCCGGACCCTCTTGGAAGCTGTGCAGCACGCGCAGCGGGACGTTGTACTTGCCGGCGAATTCCACCGAACGAATCTGCAACACCTTTGAACCCAGGCTGGCCATTTCCAGCATTTCTTCGAAGGTGATCTTGTCCAGACGACGCGCTTGCGGCACGACACGTGGGTCGGTGGTGTAAACACCGTCGACGTCGGTATAGATCTGGCACTCATCGGCCTTCAATGCAGCAGCCAGTGCGACACCGGTGGTGTCCGAGCCGCCGCGACCGAGCGTGGTGATGTTGCCCTGCTCGTCCACGCCCTGGAAACCGGCCACTACAACCACACGCCCGGCCTTGAGATCGGCGCGAATCTTCTGATCGTCAATCTGCAGAATGCGCGCTTTGTTGTGAGCGCTGTCGGTGAGAATGCGCACTTGGTTACCGGTGTACGACACCGCCGGCACACCGCGTTTAATCAGGGCCATGGCCAACAGGGCGATGGTGACCTGCTCACCGGTAGACACCATAACGTCCAGCTCACGGGGAACCGGTTGGTCGCTAATCTGCTTGGCCAAGTCGATCAGGCGGTTGGTTTCACCGCTCATGGCCGACAGCACGATCACCAGGTCTGTCCCGGCTTCGTGGAATTTCTTGACCTTCTCGGCTACCTGCTCGATACGCTCGACGGTGCCGACGGAGGTGCCCCCAAACTTCTGTACGATCAAAGCCATTTGCAGCTGCCTCAGCCCCTCATTAATCAGTCGCCTCACCCCAATGCCTGTGCCTGCCGGGCAGCAGGCGGCATTGTCGGGCGAGCGTTATAGACCCTGTTCGACGAAAGGCACGGTCAATGCCAGCGCGGCGTCCAGCGCACCGGCATCGACGCCGCCGCCCTGGGCCATGTCCGGGCGACCGCCGCCCTTGCCGCCGACCGCTTGAGCGGCCTGCTTCATCAAATCACCAGCCTTGAGCTGCGCGGTCAGGTCCTGGGTAACGCCTGCGACCAACACAACTTTGTCATCGCTCACCCCGCCGAGCAGGATCACTGCGCGGCCGAGTTTGTTCTTCAGCTGGTCGACCAGCGCCAACAGCGCTTTGCCGTCCATGCCATCCAGACGATGGGCGAGTACCTTCACGCCTTTCACTTCTACTGCCGAACCCGACAAATCGTCGCCGGCCGCGCTGGCGGCTTTGGCTTTAAGCTGCTCGAGTTCTTTTTCCAGCTGACGGTTGCGTTCCACCAGACCGCCGAGCTTGTCCAGCAGGTTGTCGCGGTTGCCTTTAACCAGCACGGCCGCTTCTTTAAGTTGCTCTTCGGCACTGTTCAGATAGGCCAGCGCGGCGGCACCCGTGACCGCTTCAATACGGCGCACCCCAGCGGCGACGCCGCCTTCGCTGGTGATTTTGAACAGCGCGATATCGCCGGTGCGCGAGGCATGAATGCCGCCGCACAGCTCTACCGAGAAGCTGCCGCCCATGCTCAACACGCGCACGTTGTCGCCGTACTTCTCGCCGAACAGGGCCATGGCCCCTTTGTTCTTGGCGGTTTCGATGTCGGTTTCTTCGGTCTCGACGGCAGTGTTTTTACGGATTTCCGCGTTGACGATGTCTTCCAGCGCCTTGATCTGTTCAGGCTTGATGGCTTCGAAGTGGCTGAAGTCGAAGCGTAGACGCTGACTGTCAACCAACGAGCCTTTCTGTTGAACATGGTCGCCCAGCACCTGACGCAATGCGGCGTGCAGCAAGTGCGTGGCCGAGTGGTTAAGTGCGGTGGCCTGGCGCACGTCAGCTTCGACATGCGATTCGATGGCCGCGCCCACTTTCAGGCTGCCTTCGGTGACCACGCCGTGATGCAGGAACGCGCCGCCGGTCTTGGTGGTATCGCGCACATCAAAGCGCACGCCGGCTGCTTGCAGATAACCGCAGTCGCCAATCTGACCGCCGGATTCGGCGTAGAACGGCGTCTGGTCCAGCACCACAACGCCCTCCTCGCCTGCGCCCAGCGTATCGACCGCCTGGCCGGCCTTGAACAGGGCCAGCACTTTGGCGTCGCCCGACGTGGCTTTGTAGCCAAGGAATACGGTTTCGCTGTCGACTTTAACCAGACTGTTGTAGTCCAAGCCGAACGAGCTGCCTTTGCGAGCGCGCTCGCGCTGAGCTTCCATCTCACGCTCGAAACCGGCTTCGTCCAGAGTCAGCTCGCGCTCACGGGCGATGTCGCCTGTCAGGTCCATCGGGAAACCGAAGGTGTCATACAGTTTGAAAATCACTTCGCCTGGAATGACGGTGCCTTTCAGCTCCGCCAGATCCTGCTCAAGAATTTTCAGGCCCTGCTCGAGGGTTTTGGCGAATTGCTCTTCTTCGGTTTTCAGCACGCGCTCAATGTGCGCTTGTTGCTGCTTGAGTTCCGGAAAGGCGTCGCCCATTTCCGCGACCAGCGCGGCAACGATCTGATAGAAGAAGCTGCCTTTGGCGCCCAGCTTGTTGCCGTGACGGCAGGCGCGTCGAATGATGCGGCGCAACACATAACCACGGCCTTCGTTCGACGGCGTCACGCCATCGGCGATCAGGAAACCGCAAGACCGAATGTGGTCAGCCACCACTTTCAGCGACGGCTGATCGTCGTTGGCACAACCAATGGCCTTGGCGCAGGCGGCCAGCAGGCTTTGGAACAAGTCGATTTCATAGTTCGAGTGCACGTGTTGCAGCACGGCGCTGATGCGTTCCAGGCCCATGCCAGTGTCTACCGACGGCGCTGGTAACGGGTGCAGCACGCCGTCGGCAGTGCGGTTGAACTGCATGAAAACGTTGTTCCAGATTTCGATATAGCGGTCGCCGTCTTCTTCTGGCGAGCCGGGTGGGCCGCCCCAGATGTCAGCGCCGTGGTCGAAGAAAATCTCGGTGCAGGGTCCGCACGGGCCGGTGTCGCCCATGGTCCAGAAGTTGTCGGACGCATAGGGCGCGCCCTTGTTGTCGCCAATACGCACCATGCGCTCAGCTGGCACACCGACTTCTTTGGTCCAGATGTCGTAGGCCTCGTCGTCGCTGGCGTACACCGTAACCCAGAGTTTTTCCTTGGGCAGGTTCAGCCACTTTTCCGAGGTCAGGAATTGCCAGGCGTAGTTGATCGCGTCGCGCTTGAAATAGTCGCCAAAGCTGAAGTTGCCGAGCATTTCGAAGAAGGTGTGGTGCCGTGCGGTGTAACCGACGTTTTCCAGGTCGTTGTGCTTGCCACCGGCGCGCACACATTTCTGACTGCTCACCGCGCGGGTGTAAGCGCGCTTTTCCTGGCCGAGGAAGCAGTCTTTGAACTGGTTCATGCCGGCGTTGGTGAACAGCAGCGTCGGGTCGTTGCCTGGAATGAGCGAGCTGGAAGCAACACGGGTGTGACCCTGTTCTTCGAAGAAGCGGAGGAAGGCTTCGCGGATTTCTGCGCTTTTCATCAATTTTTTTCCACGGGAAAGGCGGCGATCTAATTAGGTACAGCGCGCGATAGGGCTAATAACTACCGCTTTTAGGCCGGCAAAGGGCCGCATTATATCGGCCTCGGCCCCGGGGTACAGTGCCTTTGTCGCTATGGGGTCTATGAAAACGATTGGTGCGCCGTTGGGCACACCCACACGCACGGTCGAAATCCCCACAGCAGTTACAGGTTTCAACCGGACTGTTTTTGCGCAAAAGCGGCAAACGCGTCGATCACCTGGCCAATATCATCGCGACTGACGTCGAGGTGGGTGACTAGACGCAAACGGTCGGCAGCGGAAATGGTGATGCCGCGTTCGGCCATAAATGCTTTCAATGCGGTGGCCCGCCCGGTCATCTTCACGTAGACCATATTCGTTTGCACCGGCTCGACGCTATACCCCAGCTCCACCAATCCGGCCGCCAGGGCCGCGGCATTGGCGTGGTCATCAGCCAGACGCGCCACCTGATGCTCCAGGGCATACAGCCCCGCCGCCGCAAGCATACCGGCTTGGCGCATACCGCCGCCGACCATCTTGCGCAGGCGCCGCGCCTTGTCGATGAGTTGATCGTTGCCCAGCAGCACCGAGCCTATTGGCGCGCCGAGACCTTTGGACAAACACACGGAAACGGAATCGAAATATTGGGTAATTTCCTGCGCTTCAACCGCTTGTTTCACCGCTGCGTTGTACAGCCTTGCGCCGTCCAAATGCAGCTGCAGCCCTCGCTCGTGGGTAAGCCTGCGTGCCGCCGCCAGGTAACTGAGTGGCAGCACTTTGCTCTGCATGGTGTTTTCCAGCGCCAATAACCGGGTGCGGGCAAAGTGGAAATCGTCGGGTTTGATCGCGGCCGCTACACGCTCAAGGTCGAGGGAGCCGTCAGCTTCAACCTGCAATGGCTGCGGCTGAATCGAGCCCAATACCGCCGCGCCGCCGCCTTCATATTTATAGGTGTGCGCTTCCTGACCAACGATGTACTCGTCGCCGCGCTCGCAGTGCGCCATCAGGCCGAGCAGATTGCTCATGGTGCCGCTGGGCACGAACAAGCCTTGGGCGAAGCCCAGCTTATCGGCCAGATAGTTTTGCAGTCGTATTACGGTGGGGTCTTCGCCGTAAACATCGTCGCCGACCGGGGCCTGCATCATGGCCTCGCGCATGCCGGCGGTAGGCTGGGTGACGGTGTCGCTACGCAAGTCGATAACGGGCATTAACAGCTCTCCTTTACGGCGGACTGTCGACCCTAATGCAGGCGTCCCATAGCGACAAGGGGCTCTACGACTAAATGGCGACTACAACGCGTCAGCGTTGGTGGGCACCACCAGAATGCCGGCACGCAAACCGTTTTTAACTTTCGGGTTCGGGAAAATAATTCGCGCGCCCTGCTCTTCCACTATCCAGCGCATACCCGCGATATCTTCGGCCAATACATAGCCCACAGGCAGCTCGCTGAAATTCTCGATGTCGGCAGGCAGGTTCAGACGAAAGTCGTCGCTGTGTTTGATGATTTCCCGCGAGACAGCAAACAGCTGCAGGCCATCCAAATCCGTGTCATCGAGCGCCGGTTCGTTGTTTTCGATCAGCCGCTGCAAGCGCTCCTCAAGCGCATCGAGATTCACCGCCTCGTTCTGCCCAAATGCGCGTGCCTTGCCCAGTTCCAGGGTGAAGGCTTCGGCGTTCAGTTGCGCGTAGGTGAACGCGCTGAAGGTGATCGACGCTTTGCTCTGCAGTAGCACGGCCGCCACGCCTGCCGCCTTCAAGCGCGCCAATTCTGTCACTGAATGCTTGCAGCCCTCGCGCCACGGATACAGCGCGAACTGCTCAATTTTTGAACCGCGAATGGCTGTATGCAGGTCGTAATGCAGGCGCTGGCGAGGCGAGTCGCTGGGCGCCTGGTTGAAAAATGTGGTGCTCAGGCGCTCCAGCTCACAGGCGCGCAGGGCTTCGGAACCACTGCTCTGCTCATGACGCCCGTTGAACAGACGGTTGATGTCTTGCTCGATATAACGCTCGCCCTTGCGCATGGCTTCGGGGTTGCCGAGCAGAAACAGAATGCGCGCGCGGGGTTTCAACTCGCCTCGGGCAATGCCGTGCAGCAAGCGATCAAGCAGTTCGATGGGTGCGGTTTCGTTGCCGTGAATGCCAGCGGACAACAGCAGGTCCAGGCCGCTGTCCTGGCCGGCCGGCGGCGTAATCTCCAATGCCCCCTCGGCCAACCAGCGCAACCGAGCGCCCTCAGGCGTCAGCTGAATCTTCGCGGCCGGCTCGCGGCCCACCAGGGTCAGTTCCAGCAGTTTGCCGAGGGCTAGCATGGGTAAGTTCCGTCTTGGTGTAGCGGTTTTAGTGGTTGCAGTCCGGGCCGTGCACGTGACCGTCTTCGTCGTCGATCTGGCCGGCCGGCTCCATTTCCAGCTCCAGGCTCACCAGGTTGGTGGCCAGCGGGCGCAGCAGCAGGTTGGCGTATTCCTCGTCGCCCTCCTCCACGTCGACGCCGATGATCAGTTGGCCGCGGCCGTCTTGCTGAATCCACACTTCCTTGCCCTGCCAGATCACGGCAAAGCGAGTGCAGGACGTTTCCAGCTGGGTGCCGTCGGTATCTTCGAGGATCAGTTGCAGGCTATCGGACATGGTCAGGGCACTCTTAATTAAGCTGGAAGGGGTACACAGAGCCTAGTTTAAGGATCTGCGTGAGCTCATCCAATGCCGAACGGCATTCGATGAGCAGTTGTGGATCGGCCAGGTCGCTTTCGGCCATGCGGTCGCGGTAGTGCTTGTCGACCCACACGTTAAGCGTGTCGTACAGCGAGGGCGTCATGATCACGCCGCTGTTTACCGCGTTCAGTTCGTGGTCTTTAAGCGCCACGCGCAAGCGCAAACAGGCCGGACCTCCGCCGTTTTGCATGCTTTGCTTGAGATCGAACACCTGCACGTCTCGGATCGGTCCGTCTTCGGCGATCAGGCGCGACAAGTAACGCCATACGCGCTCGTTGTTGCGGCATTCCTCGGGCACGATCAACAACATGCCGCCATCGGCGCGCGACAACAGCTGGCTGTTGAACAAGTAGGAATGCACGGCGTCTTCAACGCTGACGGCATCGCGCGGCACGCACACGGCCTGCAAACGGCCGCCACGGCGGCCCAGTTTGTCGTGCAGCTCGGCCAGCGCCTTGTCGGTGTCCAGGAATGCGTCCTGGTGATAGAACAGCACTTCACCGTTACCGACCGCGATCACGTCGTTATGGAACACGCCCTGATCGATGACGGCTGGGTTCTGCTGGGCGTAGACCACGCCGGCGTCGTCCAGACCGTGCAGACGCGCCACCGCCTGGCTGGCCTCTAGCGTTTGTCTCGCCGGGTAGCGTTGCGGGGCGGGATAGCGCGCATCGAACGCGCTGCGGCCGAACACAAAAAATTCCACGCCAGCATCGCCGTAGTCTTTGCAGAAACGGGTGTGGTTAGCCGCGCCTTCGTCACCGAATTGAGCAACGGCGGGCAAGGCGGCGTGATGGGCGAAATGGCCTTCGTCGGCGAACATCGCGCCGAGAATGCGGCTGGTGGTCGGGTGTTCGAGGCTGCGGTGGAATTTGCAGTTGAGGTTGGCAGCGGTGAAATGCACCTTGCCGTCGCGGGTGTCCGCACTTGGGCTAACGGTGGCGGCGTTGGCGGTCCACATGCTGGAGGCCGAGCAACTGGCAACCAGCAGCGGCATCGCTTCCTTGGCGGCGCGCTGAATCACCTCGGCATCGCTGCCGGTGAAACCGATGCGGCGCAACGCGGCAACATCCGGGCGTTCCTGCGGGGCCAACACGCCCTGCTTGAAGCCCATTTCCATCAGCGCTTTCATTTTCGCCAGGCCTTGCTTGGCCGCGACCTTCGGGTTGGACACCTGCTGGCTGTTGCCTTGCGACGCCACATTGCCGTACGACAAGCCGCCGTAGTTGTGGGTCGGGCCAACCAGGCCATCGAAGTTCACTTCATACGCAGTGTTTTTATTATTGGCGACAGTCACAGGCTGACTCCCGGGGTCAGGGTTGCAGGCAGACTCAAGCGTTCGCTTTCCAGCGAGGCGACCGGATACGCGCAGTAATCCGCTGCGTAATAGGCGCTGGCGCGATGGTTGCCCGAGGCACCCACACCGCCAAACGGCGCCGAACTCGCCGCCCCGGTCAGTTGTTTGTTCCAGTTGACGATACCGGCGCGGCTTTGCAGCCAGAACTGCTGATAGCGCTCGGCAGAATCGGACAGCAACCCGGCCGCCAGACCATATTGCGTGTTGTTGGCTTCAGCGATAGCGCCGGCAAAATCGGAGTAACGGATCACTTGCAGCAACGGACCGAAAAACTCTTCGTCCGGGCGTTCGCTCACAGCCGTGACGTCGATGATGCCGGGCGTCAGCAAGGCGGCGTTTTCCAGCGGCTGAGTCATCGCCAGCAAGGCGCTGGCGCCGTTATTGAGCAAAGTCGCCTGGGCTTTGAGCAGCTGGCGAGCCGCTTCCAGAGAAATGACCGACCCCATAAACGGCGCCGGCTGTGCGTCGAACGCGCCGACCTGAATCGTCGCCGCCACGGCAACCAGCCGCGCCAGCAGCGCATCGCCCCACTCGCCTTGCGGCACCAGCAAGCGGCGCGCGCAGGTGCAGCGCTGGCCAGCGGAAATAAACGCCGACTGAATAATGGTGTACACGGCGGCATCGACGTCGCTGACTTCGTCGACCACCAGCGGGTTATTGCCGCCCATTTCCAGCGCCAGGATCTTGTCCGGCCGGCCGGCAAACTGTTGATGCAGCACATTGCCCGTGCGGCTGGAGCCGGTGAAAAACAGTCCGTCGATGCCCGCATGAGCGGCCAGGGCAACACCGGTTTCGCGAGCGCCTTGCACCAGATTCAGCACGCCTGCCGGCAGACCCGCTTCGATCCAGCACTGCGCCGTCAACTCAGCCACCTTGGGCGTCAGCTCACTGGGCTTGAACACCACGGCATTGCCTGCCAACAGCGCCGGCACGATATGGCCGTTGGGCAAGTGGCCGGGAAAGTTATAGGGCCCAAACACGGCGACTACGCCATGCGGCTTGTGGCGCAGCACAGCGGTGGCGTCGGCCAGCGGGCCGCTTTTCTCGCCGGTGCGCTCGCGGTAGCTCTGAACGGAAATGGCGACCTTGTTGACCATGCTGGTCACCTCGGTGGCCGACTCCCACAACGGCTTGCCGGTTTCCTCGCCAATCGTGCGGGCCAGCTCATCGCCACGCGCTTTCAGCGTGGCGGCGAAACGGTCGAGCACGGCAATGCGCTCGTCCAATGTCAGCGTGGCCCACGCCAGGAATGCAGCCCGTGCGGCCTGCACAGCGGCATCGACCTGCGCCGCGGTGGCCGCTTTACCGGTCCATACCACGGCTTGTGTCACCGGGTTCAACGACTCCAGTGCCTCGCCCGCGCCGGCTTGCCAGGCGCCTGCAATGTAATGGCTGCTCATCGGCTCAGCTCCTTGTTTTCCACCGCTAGCGGTACGGCACGCACCTGATCGCCCGCCTTGAGTTGCAAGCGTTTAGCCGTGGCCTGATCGACCACCAGCGTGCCTGCCGCCAAACGCGCCGGCGCTGCGGTGATACGGCACTCTTCGCGCTTGCGGTTGTGCATCAGGAAGGTAGTGGCGTCGTCGCCCGGCGTGCCGATGGCCAGCACCAGGGCCTGGCTGTCGCGCACCGCACGAATCTTGTTGGTTTCCGCCTCGATAGCTGGGCCGGCGTCGAAGATGTCGACGTAGCCCTGATAGCTGAAGCCTTCGGCCTTGAGCATGTTTAGCGCCGGCTCGGTATCGGGGTGCACGCGACCGATAATGTCCCGCGCTTCTTCCGAGAGAAAGCAGGTATACAGCGGAAACTTGGGCATCAGCTCGGCGATAAACGCCTTGTTGCCTACACCGGTGAGGTAGTCGGCGCGAGAGAACTCCATTTTGAAGAAGTGCCGGCCCAGGCTTTCCCAGAACGGCGAGCGCCCGTGTTCGTCGGACATGCCGCGCATTTCGGCGATCAGCTTGTTGCCGAACAGCTGCGGGAATTCGGCGATAAACAGGAAGCGTGCTTTGGATAGCAACCGGCCATTGAGCCCGGTGCGGTGGTCGGCCTGCAAAAACAGCGAGCACAGTTCCGAATTGCCCGTCAGGTCGTTGGCCAGGAACAGCGTCGGAATTTCGCGATAGATATTCAGTTCTTGCGAAGCACTCACCGTCAGGCCGACGCGGTAGTTGTACCAAGGCTCACGCAAGCCCACGGCACCGGCCACGGCAGAAATGCCGACGACTTTGCCGTCGTCGTCTTCCAGCACAAACAGGTAGTCGGCGTCGGCGCGGGTGGCCTCGCCACGGAATGCCTTTTCCGCCCAGCCAACGCGGTGCGCCAGACGCTCTTCGTTGGCAGGCAAGGTGGTCAAGCCAGCGCCGGTGCTGCGGGCCAGGTCTATCAAGGCAGGCAAGTCAGCACTGCGCACGGGACGAACGATCATGGCTATTCCTCTTAAACCGCTACCAGGCGCACGCTCGCGCCCTCACCGACGCCCAAGGCCTCAGCAACATCAGCACTCAGGCTCACCGGCTTGCCCGGCACCCAATCCAGCTCAACCACCACGGCGCGAAAATCCTGCAACTGGCCATTGGCAACCAGGTACAAGCGGCCTTTGCCAGGCTCGCCCACACGCGCCGGCACCACGCGACTTTGCGCAATGGAGCGAATGCCCGAGGTGCGCGCATGCAGCGTCGGGCCGCCGTCGAAGATGTCGATGTAGTGGTCGGTTTCAAAACCTTCGCGCATCAGAATGTCGAAGGTGATCTGCGCGCGCGGGTGCACTTGGCCCATGGCTTCCTGGGCTTCGTCGGGGAGCAATGGCACGTAAATCGGGTAATGCGGCATCAGCTCGGCCAGAAAGGTCCGACTCTTCAGCCCGCACAGTCGCTCGGCTTCGGCATAGTTGAGGTCGAAGAAGTTGCGGCCCACGGCGTCCCAGAACGGCGAGTCGCCCTGCTCGTCGCTATGGCCAACAATTTCCACCACCACCGCATCGGCAAAGCGCTCCGGGTGGCTCGCCACAAACAGCAGTCGGCCGCGCGAATTCAGCTCGGCCCACGGCGAATCCACTAGCGGCTGCTCAACGTAGAAGCTAGTCAGCAGGCTGTTGCCGGTCAGGTCGTGGCACAGCGACAACACGTGAATCTTGTTGTGGATCGACAGCGAGCGTGAGGCGTGTACGAAGGTTTCGTTGCGGAAGCTGTAGAACGGCTCGGAATAACCGGCCGAAGCCACAACGCCGGAACAGCCGACCAGGCGGCCGTTTTCCGTGTCTTCCAGCACGAAGAAATAGCTTTCTTCACCGTTGAAACTCACCTCGGCCGCGAACGACGCTTCCGACGCGGCGATTTTATCGCCCAGCCGGCCGGCATCGTCCGGCAGCGAAGTAACACCAACCGGGCTGTCCGCAGCCAGACGTTGCACGTCCGCCAAGTCAGCCATTTGCGCAGGGCGCATCACCAGCATGGTGTTACTCCTTAAATTCTCTTTGGTATTTGAAACGCGGAAACGCTGAAGGCTCGAATTTTGTAGGAGCGGCCGGTTCGGCGCTGCGGTTGGCCGCGGTGCTCTTTTAAGAGCATCGCGGCTGAAGCCGCTCCTACAAAAAGCAGATCAGCGTCCGCGTACAGCCGTCAGGCTTGGGTCAGCTTGGCCACGGCGCGTTCGAAGCGGTCGAGACCTTCGTCGATGTCGGCGTCCGGAATCACCAGGCTTGGCGCGAAACGCACCACGTCCGGGCCGGCTTGCAGCACCATTACGCATTCTTTTTCAGCGGCGTTGAGCACGTCTTTGGCTTTGCCTTTCCAGGCATCGCTGAGCGCGGCGCCAATCAACAGGCCCAGGCCACGCACTTCGGTGAAGATGCCGTACTTGGCCGCCATGGCTTCCAGGCGCGCTCGGAAACGCTGGTGCTTGGCTTTCACGCCGTTGAGTACTTCCGGCGTGTTGATCACGTCGAGCACTGCGCCAGCGACTGCGCATGCCAGCGGGTTGCCACCGTATGTGGTGCCGTGTACGCCAACCGCCAGGTGCGAGGCGATTTTAGTGGTGGTGAGCATGGCGCCAATGGGGAAGCCGCCGCCCAGGCTTTTCGCACTGGTGAGAATGTCGGGCGTGACGCCGTAATTCATATAAGCGAACAGCTCACCGCTGCGGCCCATGCCGCTCTGCACTTCATCGAACACCAGCAGCGCGTTGTGGGCGTCGCACAGTTCACGCACGGCCTGCAGATAGGCTTTATCGGCCGGCAAAATACCGCCCTCGCCTTGTACCGGCTCAAGCACCACGGCGCAGGTTTTGTCCGAGATGGCCGCTTTGAGGGCGGCCAGGTCGTTGAATGGAACGTGGGTGATGCCTTCGATTTTCGGACCGAAGCCATCGGAATACTTCGGCTGCCCGCCCACGGTTACGGTGAACAGCGTGCGGCCGTGAAAGCTGTTGGTGGCGGCGATAATTTCGAATTTTTCCGGGCCATACACATCGCTGGCATAACGGCGAGCCAGCTTGAAAGCGGCCTCGTTGGCCTCGGCGCCGGAGTTGGCGAGGAACACGCGTTCGGCAAAGGTGGCGTCGACCAACTTGTGCGCCAGGCGCAAAGCCGGCTCGTTGGTGAACACGTTGGACACGTGCCAGATTTTGTTGGCTTGTTCGGTGAGTGCCTTGACCAGCGCCGGGTGCGCATGGCCCAAGGAGTTCACGGCAATGCCGCCAGCAAAGTCGATCAGCTCTCGACCGCTTTGATCCCAGACTCGGGAGCCCTCGCCACGCACCGGAATAAACGCGGCTGGGGCGTAGTTGGGCACCATCACCTGATCAAAATCGGCGCGCTGGACCTGCACTTGCTCAACGGACATCGAAGCTCTCCTGACAAGGACCGCCGACCCCATAGGCCGGCGTTGGAATGAATTGTAGGGACTGATTTGGGGAGGGCATTGTCGGCATGCGACAACTTCTTATAGCGCCAACCCCGGATTTTTCGCGGCTTTCCGAATTGCGACAGAAAGGTTCGCAGAGGCGCAGTTTAAACAGGGTTGGCGGCGGGACGGAAATATGATCGAAGCGGGGGTTGTGGGATCTCGAGCGACGGCGCCTTCAGGTATCCGAGGTCAACAGCATCGCGGCTAAAGCCGCTCGCACATGGAACGAGGGCTGCCTGTGGGAGCGGCTTTAGCCGCGATGCTTTTAATTGCGGGGCAAATTAGCCGCGTTCGGAAGGAATCGAGCTCAGTTCAAACGGGCTGCTGCTGCGCCGTTGATTGCGGTCTTCGCGGGGCGTGGCACCGAAGAAGTTGCGGTAGGCGCTGGAGAAGTGCGGGCCAGAGGAGAAGCCGCACGAGAGGCCGATCTGGATGATCGATTTGCTGGTTTGCATCAGCAATTGGCGCGCTTTGTTCAGGCGTAGTTCCAGGTAGTACTGGCTCGGCACGCGGTTGAGGTATTGCTTGAAGATGCGTTCCAGCTGACGGCGCGACACGCAAACATGCTGGGCAATTTCGTCAGTGGTCAGCGGTTCTTCGATGTTGGCTTCCATCAACAGCACGGCCTGGGTCAGCTTGGGGTGGCTGGAGCCGAGGCGGTTTTGCAGGGGAATGCGCTGACGCTCGCCGCCTTCGCGAATGCGCTCGACCACCAGTTCTTCTGACACGGCGCCCGCCAGCTCGGCGCCGTGGTCACGGGCCAGCACGGCCAACAGCAGATCCAGCACGGCGAGGCCGCCACAGGCGGTGAGGCGGTCGCGGTCCCAGTCGAACAAATGGCTGGTGGCGATGACTTTGGGGAAGCGTTCGGTGAAGTCGTCTTGCCAGCGCCAATGCACGGCGGCGCGGTAGCCGTCGAGCAAACCGAGTTGCGCCAGCGGGTACACGCCGGCCGACAACCCCCCGATGACGCAACCGGCACGCACCAGTTGTTTCAGTGCGCTGGACAGCGCGGGGGCCAGATGCCCTGGCGGCTCATCCGCTAACAGAAAAAGTTTTTGGCAGCCTTCGAGCTTGCCGGCCCACGGCTCGCCGGGCAGACGCCAGGCGCCTTCGGTGGCCGGCTCGGCCTGGAGAAAGACCAGCTCATAGGCCACTTCGGGGTGCACCCGCTGGGCGACACGCAAGGCTTCTTCGGCCAGAGCCAGAGTCATGGCCTTGGTGTTGGGCCAGAGGAGAAAACCGATTCGGTGGGCAGTCATGGCTGGCAGTCTAGGCTCTGTTGCCATGCATTCACATGGCCGGTTGTGCTGCTACGAAGCAGTCTTAGGTTAATAGCCGCGCTGAAGCTTACTTCAAGCTGCCGGAAAGAAATTGCTTGAGACGGTCGGACTGCGGATTGACCAACACTTCCTTCGGGCAACCGCGCTCTTCCACCACGCCTTTGTGCAGAAACACCAACTGGTTGGAAACTTCGCGAGCAAAACCCATTTCGTGGGTGACCACAACCATGGTGCGCCCCTCTTGGGCCAGGTCCTGCATCACTTTCAGCACTTCGCCGACCAACTCGGGGTCAAGCGCCGAGGTGGGCTCGTCAAACAGCATCACTTCCGGCTCCATCGCCAGGGCGCGGGCGATGGCCACGCGCTGCTGCTCGCCGCCAGACATGTGGGCCGGGTAGGCATCTTTGCGATGGGCCACACCGACTTTCGCCAGGTAATGCTCGGCCTTTTCAATGGCTTCTTTTTTCGGCACGCCGAGCACATGCACCGGGGCTTCGATGATGTTTTCCAGCGCCGTCATGTGCGCCCACAAGTTGAAGTGCTGAAACACCATCGACAGGCGCGAGCGCATGCGTTGCAGTTGCTTGGGGTCGGCGGCTTTCAGCGCGCCTTCCTTGTTGGCCACCAGTTTCAACTCTTCGCCATTGAGCAGAATCTTGCCGCCGTGAGGCTGCTCGAGCAGGTTGATGCAGCGCAGAAAGGTACTTTTGCCCGAACCACTGGAGCCGATGATGCTGATCACATCGCCCGCCTTGGCGGCCAGCGACACGCCCTTGAGCACTTCATGGCTGCCGTAGCGTTTATGCAGGTCTTGGACTTCAAGTTTGTACATGGTTCAGGTTCTCGGCAGGCAAGGGTTCAGCCGTGGCTGGCGTTGCTAATTCGGAAATTCTCAGGCCTTACGCGGCGCCAGATAGGCCAGCCAGCGGCGCTCGGCCAGCTTGAACAGGCGCACCAGCACGAAGGTCAGGCACAGGTAAATGGCACCGGCAGTGATATAGGCCTCGAAGGCCAGATAGAACTGCGAGTTGATGGTTTTTGCCGCACCGGTGATATCCACCAACGTGACGATGGATGCCAGGCTCGTGGTGTGCAGCATCATGATCACTTCGTTGCTGTATTGCGGCAGCGCCCGGCGCAGGGCCGAAGGCAGCAGAATGCGGCGATACAGCTTGGCGCGCGACATGCCCATGGCCTTGGCCGCCTCGATTTCGCCGTGGGGAATCGATTTCAAACTACCGGCCAGAATTTCCGCGCTGTAGGCGCTGGTGTTGATGGCAAACGCCAGGCACGCGCAGAACGTGGCATTGGACAGATACGGCCAAAACACGCTTTCGCGCACGCCGGCAAACTGCGCCAAGCCGTAGTAGATGAGGAACAGCTGCACAAGCATCGGCGTGCCGCGAATCACGTAGGTGTACAGCCAGGCCGTGGCGTTTACCAAAGGCTGCCGGGACACCCGCATCAAGCCCAGGGGCACGGCGGCGGCCAGACCAACCGTCAGGGAAATCAGCAGCAGCTTGAGGGTGATCAGGATGCCACCCAGGTACAGGTGGATGTTTTCCCAGATGGGCGCGAAGTCGAAAATCATAATTCAGCCACCTTCATGCCGACCGAATAGCGTTTTTCCAACGCCCGCAACAGCAGCAACGACACGCTGGTGATCGCCAAATACAACGCTGCCACCACCAGGTAGAAGGTGAACGGCTGGTGCGTCGCGTCGGCGGCGTTCTTGGCTTTGAACATCATGTCCTGCAGGCTCACCGTCGAGACCAGCGCGGTGGCTTTGACCAGCACCAGCCAGTTATTGGTAAAACCGGGAATGGCGAACCGGATCATCTGCGGCACCAGCACCCGGAAGAACACCTGCATACCGCTCATGCCGTACGCGGCGCCCGCCTCGCTCTGCCCTTTGGGAATGGCCATGAAGGCGCCCCGAAAGGTTTCCGACAGGTACGCACCAAAGATAAAGCCCATGGTGAACACGCCGGTGGCAAACGGGTCCAGGTCGATGTAGTCCTCAAAGCCCAGCAGCGGCGCCACGCGGTTCACCACGTCTTGGCCGCCGTAGAAAATCAGCAGGATCAGCACCAGATCGGGAATGCCGCGAATGACCGTGGCGTAGGTTTCGCCCATCAGCGACAGCCACTTGATCGGCGATAAACGAAACGCAGCGCCAATCAGGCCGAGCACAATCGCCAGCGCCATCGAAGTCAGCGCCAGGGAAATGGTCAGCCATGCGCCATCGAGAATGGTCGAGCCGTAGCCGTTGAGCATGATGAAGAGCCCGTGAGAATAAAGGTCGCTGTGGGAGAGGCCGGTCCGGCACTGCGGTTGGCCGCACTCGCTTTAAGCGCTAACCGCATCGCGGCTAAAGCCGCTCCCACAGAGATCTGTGGCGCAAACAAAAAGTGGCACATCCCGTCAGTCGAGCCTGTGCCACTGTCAGCGTGCTGGAGTTACTTGCCGTAAACGTCGAAGGCGAAGTACTTGTCTTGCACTTGCTTGTATTTGCCGTTGGCGCGAATGGCCAGGATGGCCGCGCTGATCTTGTCGGCCAGGGCTTTGTCGCCCTTGCGCACAGCAATGCCTTGGCCTTCGCCGAAGTATTTCTCTTCGGTGAAGTCTGGACCGGCGAAGGCGAAGCCTTTACCGGCGTCAGTTTTCAGGAAGCCGTCGTCGATATTCACCGAGTCCGCCAGGGTGGCGTCGAGGCGGCCCGAAGCCAGGTCGAGGAACACTTCGTTCTGCGAGCTGTAACGCACGATCTCGGCGCCGGCCGGGGCGAAGACTTCGGTGGCGTAACGGTCATAAACCGAGGAACGCTGAACGCCGACTTTCTTGCCTTTAAGGTCAGTCAACGGGTCGTTAAGGGCAGTGCCGGCCTTCATCGCCAGCTTGGCTGGGGTGGAGTAGTACTTGCCGGTGAAATCGACCGATTTCTTGCGGTCGTCGGTGATCGACATGGACGACAGAATCGCGTCGAACTTGCGAACCTTCAGCGCAGGGATCAGACCGTCGAACTCTTGCTCGATCCACTTGCACTCAACCTTCATCTCTTCGCACAGGGCCATGCCGATGTCGTAGTCGAAGCCGGTGATTTTGTCGTCAGGAGTCTTGAAGGCGAAGGGCGGGTAAGCCGCTTCAATACCGATACGCAGGGGCTTGGCATCATCAGCCATGGCCAGGGGCGACAGCAGCGACACCGCCAGGGCGCCGAGAAGGGCGAGCTTCTTCATCTTGGACTCCTTATTAGGTCGTGCGCTGGGTAACAGGCCGACCGTGAAATTATAGGAAGAGTCGCCATCTTTGCCGGGTGATAACCCGAAGGGACGAAGCTCATCGGCCGACGCGCGAGTAGCGGCGTCTGGGTGGCGGCATTCTAACGACAGCCCTAAAGCCGATATTTCTTCAATGCGACAAGTAATTACAAAACGGCCTTGACTAGGACTTAGCCTATTGACAGCGGCTGCAAAAAGCGGCAGCGGCGAGGAAGCGGGTAAACCGGAAACTACAGCAGGATTTGGGCCAGGTTTTTATGAACCCTTGCGGGCATTGGGTTTTGTGCGGCGAGTTGTTTTCTCCGAGGGTATAAATCGCCCGCAAAGTGGGCAGACTGTTTCCGATTGCCCCGTTGTGGGTCGGGGGTGATACCGGGTCCTGGAAGACGGATAAAAATCTTCATAAAAACCCCCGCCATCCTCGCGCAGGAGGCCGACGATTCGGGAGCCAGAGTTTTGCATTGGCTCGAAGATCGAGCCAAATCCGAAACTCTGGATTCCGAATCGTCGGACCGCCGCTTTCACGGGAATGACGGGTGTTTAAAACCTCCGTCATCCTCGCGCACGCGGGGATCCAGTATCTGACAGGGAAATCCAATTCTTCGAAGCTCTGGACTCCGAATCGTCGCACCGCCGCCTGCGCGGGAATGACGGTGTTGGGTGCAAGGAATACGCAAAACAAAACGCCCGCAACCAAGCGGGCGTTTTGTCACAGCGAAACCCTCAAGCCACCGCTTGCTGCATCGCCTTGTGCGTATCAATCAAATGCTGCACCACACCCGGATCGGCCAGGGTGGAGATGTCGCCCAGGCTGTCGTACTCCGCCGTGGCGATCTTGCGCAGGATACGGCGCATGATTTTCCCCGAGCGGGTTTTCGGCAGGCCCGGCGCCCATTGGATGACGTCCGGCACGGCGATCGGGCCGATCTCTTTGCGCACCCACTGTTTAAGTTCCTGGCGTAGCGTTTCGCTCGGTTCTTCACCGTTATTGAGCGTGACGTAGACGTAGATGCCCTGCCCTTTGATGTCGTGCGGCATGCCGACCACGGCGGCTTCGGCCACTTTCGGGTGGGCGACCATGGCGCTTTCGATTTCGGCGGTGCCCATGCGGTGGCCGGAGACGTTAAGCACGTCGTCGACTCGCCCGGTGATCCAGTAGTAACCGTCTTCGTCACGGCGCGCGCCGTCGCCGGTGAAGTACATGCCACGGAAGGTTTTGAAGTAGGTGTCGACGAAGCGGTCGTGGTCGCGGTACAGCGTGCGCGCTTGACCTGGCCACGAATCGAGGATCACCAGGTTGCCCTCGGCGGCGCCTTCGATCAGGTTGCCGAGATTGTCCACCAAGGCCGGCACCACGCCGAAGAAGGGCCGAGTCGCCGAGCCCGGCTTCAAGGCCGTAGCGCCAGGCAGTGGGCTGATCAGCACGCCGCCGGTTTCGGTTTGCCACCAGGTATCGACAATCGGGCAGCGCGACTGGCCAACGGTTTCGTAGTACCAGTTCCACGCTTCCGGGTTGATCGGCTCGCCCACCGAGCCCAGCAGACGCAGGCTTGAGCCGTCGGCGCCTTCGATGGCCGCCTTGCCCTGGGCCATCATGGCGCGGATCGCAGTCGGCGCGGTGTAGAGGATATTCACCTTGTGCTTGTCGATGATCTTCGACACGCGGGTGATGTCCGGGTAATTGGGAATGCCTTCGAACAGCAGCGTGGTCGCACCGTTGGCCAGCGGGCCGTAAACGATGTAGCTGTGGCCGGTAACCCAACCGACGTCGGCGGTACACCAGTACACCTCGCCCGGTTTGTAATCGAACACGCGTTCGTGAGTCAGCGCGGCGTAAAGCAGATAACCGGCGGTGGTGTGCTGCACGCCTTTGGGTTTGCCCGTCGAGCCGGAGGTGTAGAGGATGAACAGCGCTTCTTCGGCGCCCATTTCCTTCGGCGCACAGACGCTGCCGGCCACCTTCATCAGGTCTTCGTACCAGATGTCGCGGTGCTGGTTCCACTTGATCGGCGAGCCGGTGCGTTTGCACACGATCACTTTTTGAATCGAGCTGGTTTCCGGGTTGGTCAGGGCGTCGTCGACGTTGGCCTTGAGCGGCGTTTTCTTGCCGCCGCGCAGGCCTTCGTCAGCGGTGATCACCACCTTGGAACGGCAGTCGATGATGCGACCGGCCAGGGCTTCCGGTGAGAAGCCGCCGAACACCACCGAGTGAATGGCACCGATGCGCGCGCACGCCAGCATGGCGACCACGGCTTCGGGAATCATCGGCATGTAGATGGTTACTACGTCGCCACGGTGCACGTCCTGGCCGCGCAAGGCGTTGGCGAATTTGCAGACTTCTTCGTGCAACTCGCGGTAGGTGATGTTGCGGTGTTCGGAAGGGTCGTCGCCCTCCCAGATGATCGCCAGTTGATCGCCACGCTCGGCCAGGTGGCGGTCCAGGCAGTTGGCCGAGACGTTCAGGGTGCCGTCGGCGAACCATTTGATATCGACGTGGTGATCGTCAAACGAGGTTTGTTTCACCACCGAGAACGGCTTGATCCAGTCCAGGCGCTGGGCCTGTTCACGCCAGAAGCCATCAGGGTTGACGACCGACTGTTGGTACATGGACTTGTAGCTGGCCTCGTCGGTCAGCGTGTTAGCCGCGACCTCAGGACGTACGGGATACACAGCACTCATCGGGGATACCTCGGGCAATCGTTGTTTTTGTATGGCGCCTTTTGTAGCCCTCCCCTCCCCGCTGGGCCATTCGACCATGGTCTTACCGGAGGCCGCGAACATCGCCGTTTGGCGCAAAAACATCGCGGCTAAAGCCGCTCCCACAGTCGTGCGCTGACCTGTGGGAGCGGCTTTAGCCGCGATTATTGGGGCGCCGTACGCGTTACTCCTTACCCAACCCATACTGCCGCAACTTATTGGCAATGGTGGTATGCGAAACCCCCAACCGTTTGCCCAATTGCCGACTACTCGGGTGCTCGTGATACAGCCGCTCGAGCACCGCCTGTTCAAAGCGCCCGAGAATCGCTTCCAGCCCGCCTTCCAGAGAAAAGTCGCCCAGCGGCTGCGGCGCGCCGTAGTCCGGCAGGCGGATATGGTCGGCCTTCACCACCGCCCCGTCGCACAACGACACCGCCTGAAACAGCACGTTTTCCAACTGCCGCACGTTGCCCGGCCAGTGGTAGTGGTTCAGCCGCTCGAAGGCCGGCGCCGCGAGCGTGGGCAGCGGGCAACCGATTTGCCGGCTGGCCTGGTCGAGGAAGTGTTCAACCAGCGGCATCAGCCCATCGAGGCATTCGCGCAGGGGTGGAATGTGCAGGCTCAGCACGTTCAGACGGTGGTACAGGTCTTGGCGGAATTCGCCTTTGGCGCACAGCTCCGACAAGTCGACCTGCGTGGCACAAATCACCCGCACGTCGAGGTACACCTCTTCGTCGCTGCCGACGCGGCGAAAGCAGCCGTCTTGCAGAAAGCGCAGCAGCTTGGCTTGCAGGCGCGGGCTCATTTCGCCGACGCCGTCGAGAAACAGCGTGCCGCCTGCCGTCAGTTCCAGCAGGCCAAGCTTGCCCTCCGGGCGCGCCCCTTCGAACGCGCCAGGGCCATAGCCGAACAGCTCGGTTTCGGCCATCGACTCCGGCAACCCCGCGCAGTTGAGCGCCATAAACGGCGACTGGCCGCGCGGGCTGGCAAGGTGGCAGGCGCGGGCCAGCAGTTCCTTGCCGGTGCCGGTTTCGCCTTCGATCAGCAATGGCGCATCCAGCGGCGCCATGCGCCGGGCTTCACGCACCACGGCGGCGAGCACCCGCGAACTCTGGAAAATGCTGTCGAAGCCGCGCAGTTCCTGTTTGCGCACGTGGTAGATGCGCTCGCCTACGCGGTCGGCGCGGTGCAGGGTGAGCACGGCGCCCGCCATGGCGTCGCTTTCTTCATGCTCGGTTTGCAGCGGCGCGATGTCGGCGAGGAACACGTCGCCTTTGATCTTCACCCGCAGGCCGTTAATGCGCGATTTGTTCGCGCGTACCAACTCGGGCAAGTCGAAGTCTTCGGCATAGCGCGACAGCGGCATGCCTGGCACTTCATCAACGCGCACGCCCAGCAACTGCGCCGCCGCCCGGTTTGCCGCGACGATAGAGCCAGCCATGTCGATGGACAGCACCGGAAACTCCAGCGCCCCCAGCAACGCATTCAATTCCAGGTGCCGCCGCTCGCTGGGCATCAGCCCCACGCGCTTGACGCCGAACACACCGCCAATCGCCTCGAACTTGGGCCGCAGCGATTGAAATTGGAGGTTGATCAGGTTCGGGCAATGCAGGTAGATGGCGTTGCCCTGCTCGCCGCCGACCTCGCCGCGCGCGACGTTGATGCCGTACTCGACGAGCAGATTGAGGATGTCGCGAAGGATGCCAATCCGGTTCTGGCAATGGACTTTGATACGCATGGCGGGCTCATTGTTGTTGTTCTGATAGGCGCTGCTATCACCGTCGCCATCAGGAAAATCTGACGACGCGGCGGAATTTTCGTAAAGGATAGTTTACGAATTAGCGCGCCAGCAATACGACGCCTCGCCGCTTTCGCTCGGTTGTCATCATTTCTTTACGGTTTTTGAACGCCGTTATCACCCCGTACTGCCCAGGCCCAGCTGAAATCAGGCGCGCCACAGGTTATCTCTAGCCCCACAAGCGGTCGTCAATAACAACAATGAAGAGAGGCAGCGATGAAGCAGTCGCACTACGTGGCACGCGAGCCGGACAGCAATGGGTTTATCGATTACCCCGATGCCGAACACGAAGTCTGGAACACCTTGATTACGCGGCAGCTGAAACTGGTCGAAGGCCGTGCCTGCCAGGAATACCTCGACGGCATTGAGCAATTGGCCCTGCCCCATGAGCGCATTCCGCAGCTGGGCGAGATCAACCGCGTGCTCGGCGCCACCACGGGCTGGCAAGTGGCGCGGGTGCCGGCGCTGATTCCGTTTCAGACGTTCTTTGAATTGCTCGCCAGCAAGCAATTCCCTGTCGCCACGTTTATCCGCACCCCGGAAGAACTCGACTACTTGCAAGAGCCGGACATTTTCCACGAGGTATTCGGCCACTGCCCGCTGCTGACCAACCCCTGGTTCGCCGAATTCACCCACACCTACGGCAAGCTCGGCCTCAAGGCCACCAAAGAGCAGCGCGTGTTTCTTGCCCGCCTGTACTGGATGACCATCGAGTTCGGCTTGGTCGACACACCCCACGGCCGCAGGATTTATGGCGGCGGCATTCTTTCTTCGCCGAAGGAAACCCTCTTTAGCTTGTCCGATGCACCGGAGCATCAGGCCTTCGACCCGCTGGACGCCATGCGCACGCCTTACCGGATCGACATCCTGCAACCGCTGTATTTCGTGCTGCCCGACCTCAAGCGCTTGTTCGACCTCGCCCAGGAAGACCTCATGGCGATGGTTGCCCAAGCCGCCCAACTGGGCTTGCACCCCGCAAAATTTCCGCCGAAAGCGGCCTGACTTTTCTGACTGGAGCCCCCGATGACTGCCCTGAACCTAGCCCACTGCGAAGCCTGCAAAGCCGATGCACCAAAAGTGTCGAATGACGAACTGGCGGTGTTGATCAAGGAAATACCGGATTGGAACATCGAAGTGCGCGACGGCGTGCTGCAACTGGAAAAACGCTACGACTTCAAGAACTTCAAACACGCCCTGGCCTTTACCAATGCGGTCGGTGAAATTGCCGAAGCCGAGGGCCATCACCCAGGTTTGCTCACCGAATGGGGCAAGGTCACCGTCACCTGGTGGAGCCATTCGATCAAAGGCCTGCACCGCAACGACTTCATCATGGCGGCACGCACCGACCATGTGGCCAAAACAGCGGAAGGCTTGAAGTGAGCCATTTCGACACGGTGAAACGCGTGCCGGGCGACCCGATTCTCGGCTTGATCGATGCGTACCGCAGCGACAGCAATCCGCAGAAAATCGACCTTGGCGTGGGCGTGTACAAAGACCCGCACGGCAACACGCCGATTCTGCCGTCGGTGAAAATTGCCGAGCGTCACCTGGTCGACAGTGAAACCACCAAGAGCTACATCGGCGGCCATGGCGACCCGCTGTTCACCCAGCATATGGCCCGCTTGGTGCTGGGCGCCGACTCGCCGTTGCTGACCGGCAACCGCGCCGGCGCCACGCAAACGCCGGGCGGGACCGGCGCGTTGCGCCTGGCGGGCGACTTTATTCGCCATTGCTTGCCGGGGCGCGGCATCTGGCTGAGCGATCCAACGTGGCCGATTCACGAAACCCTGTTCGCGGCGGCTGGGCTGGCGGTGCAGCACTACCCGTATGTCGACGCCGACAACCGCCTGGCCTTCGCCGCCATGCTCGCCGCGCTGCAGCAAATTCCGCGCGGCGATGTGGTGCTGCTGCACGCCTGCTGCCACAACCCTAGCGGCTTTGATCTCGATCAGGCGCAATGGCGTCGGGTGCTGGACGTGGTGCGCGAGCGCGAACTGCTGCCGCTGATCGACTTCGCTTATCAGGGTTTCGCTGAGGGCCTGGAGGCGGACGCCTGGGCCGTGCGCCTGTTCGCCGCTGAGTTGCCGGAGGTGCTGATCACCAGCTCGTGCTCGAAAAACTTCGGCCTGTACCGCGAACGCACCGGGGCGTTGGTGGTGGTGAGCGCCACCGCCGATTCACTAACCGATGTGCGCAGCCAATTGGCAGCCATGGCGCGCAGCTTGTGGTCCACGCCCCCCGCCCGTGGCGCGGCGGTGGTGGCGCAAATTCTGGCGGATGAGGGTTTGCGGCTGACCTGGCAGGCCGAAGTCGAGGCCATGCGTGTGCGCATTGCCGAGTTGCGTCAGGGTTTGCTGGCGGCATTGCAGCCGTATGGTTTGACTGAGCGTTTCGCCCATATTGGCAGCCAGCGCGGGATGTTTTCGTATACCGGGTTGAGTGCCGAGCAGGTACAGCGACTGCGCGATGAGCACAGCGTGTACATGGTCAGCTCGGGGCGGGCGAATGTGGCGGGAATTGATGAGCAGCGGCTGGATTATCTGGCGGCGGCGATTGCCAAGGTGAGTGGTTGATCGCGACATTCTGTGTTTGCAGGAATCGAGGCTGAAGCCTCTCCTACAGGTACGGCGCAATCTGTGGGAGAGGCTTTTAGCATCGAGTTTTAAAGCGGAACCTCAGAATTCCACCTTCCCCCTCCCCGCCTTAATCGCCCCACGCTGACTCTTGCCCTCCAACCGCCGCTTCTTCGAGCCCAACGTCGGCTTGGTCGGCCGGCGTTTTTTCTCGACCTTGCTGGCCGCCAGAATCAGCTCTTTCAGGCGTTCAAGCGCATCGGCGCGGTTCTGTTCCTGGGTTCGGTATTGCTGCGCCTTGATGACCACCACGCCATCGCTGGTGATGCGGCTGTCGCGCCATTGCAGCAGCCGCTCTTTGTAGAACGGCGGCAGCGACGAGGCGTTGATGTCGAAGCGCAGGTGCATGGCGCTGGAGACCTTATTCACGTTCTGCCCACCGGCGCCCTGGGCGCGAATGGCGCTCAGCTCAATTTCGGCGTCGGGTAGGTGCACGTTGTTGGAAATCTCCAGCATTGGACGTTCGCTCTTTTCGCTTTTCGCAGGGGTTAATCGACGGCGACTTGCAGCGCGGCAGTGCGTGCCCGCGACAGCTTCAATCGGTAGCACGCCCACATGATGACCAGCCACACCGGAATCGCGTACACCGACACCTGAATGCCCGGAATCAGCAGCATCACGCCGAGAATAAACAGCACAAACGCCAGGCACAGGTAGTTGCCGTAGGGGAACAGCAAGGCGCGGAAGGCGGTGCGTACACCGGTTTGTTCCATGCGCTGGCGGAATTTCAGGTGCGAGTAACTGATCATCGCCCAGTTGATCACCAATGCCGCCACCACCAGCGACATCAACAGTTCCAGCGCGTTTTGCGGCACCACGTAGTTCACTACCACAGCCAGCACTGTAACCAGCGCCGAGAGCAGCAAGGCGTTTACCGGCACGCCGCGTTTATCCACTTTGGAAAACACTTTGGGTGCGTCGCCCTGCTCCGCCAGGCCCAGCAACATGCGGCCGTTGCAGTAGGTGCCGCTGTTGTAGACCGACACCGCCGCCGTCAGCACCACAAAGTTGAGCAAGTGCGCGGCGGTGTTGCTGCCCAGCAGCGAGAACACCTGCACAAACGGGCTGCCGCTGTACGGGTCGCCGGCGCTATTGATGTGTTCGAGCAACAGATTCCAAGGCGTCAGCGACAGCAGCACGACCAGCGCGCCGACGTAGAAAATCAGGATGCGGTAGATCACCTGATTGATTGCTTTGGGAATCACGCTTTTCGGCTGATCCGCTTCGGCAGCGGTGAAGCCGAGCATTTCCAGGCCGCCAAAGGAAAACATGATAAAGGCCATGGCCATGACCAGCCCGCTGATGCCGTTGGGGAAAAATCCGCCGTGGGCCCACAGGTTGCTGACGGTCGCCTGCTCACCGCCAGCGCCGCTGACCAGCAAGTAGCAGCCCAGGGCGATCATGCCGACGATGGCCACCACTTTGATCATGGCGAACCAGAATTCCGCCTCGCCAAATAGTTTTACGTTGGCCAGGTTGATGGCATTCACCAGCACGAAGAACGCCGCAGCCGACACCCAGGTCGGAATTTCCGGCCACCAGTAGTGAATGTATTTGCCGACGGCGGTGAGCTCGGACATGCCCACCAGAATGTACAGAACCCAGCAGTTCCAGCCGGACAAAAAGCCGGCGAAACCACCCCAGTATTTGTGTGCGAAGTGACTGAACGACCCGGCCACTGGCTCTTCAACGATCATTTCGCCGAGCTGGCGCATGATCAAGAACGCGATAAAGCCGCAAATGGCGTAGCCGAGAATCATCGACGGCCCGGCGCTTTTCAGCACCCCGGCCGAGCCCAGAAACAGGCCGGTGCCGATGGCGCCGCCGAGGGCGATCAATTGGATATGGCGATTTTTCAGGCCGCGTTTGAGCTGGCCGGAGGTCTGACTGTCGTGCATGTAACGTCACCTACTTGTTTTTATCTGTGACGGGATCGGACCCGCCGCGCTTGTGGCGCAGCGGAATTCAGCAAGGCGGGCGCGCGGCCTTGGTGTGGTCGGCGCGCCCCTTTACACCTACAACAGCGGGGGAGCGTCGGGCTGCACCTCCGGTGTCGCATTAGCAAATGCTTCAAGGGAACTACAGCGCTCGACTACAGCGAGAATGCGTGGGTACGCATGGAGGTCACAGTTAAAACGGCGGGCATTGTACACCTGCGGCACCAGGCAAACCTCCAGCAAACCAGGCCGCTCGCCCATCGACAGCTCGCTCGGCATACGTTGCAGGTTCAGTTCAACCGCCGCCAAGCCGCTCTCAACCCAGTGCCGGTACCACGCGTCTTTGGCCGCCGCCTCTATGCCCAACGTTCCGCTTAGGTACTGCAACACGCGCAGATTGTTCAACGGGTGAATATCACAGGCGATGTGCAGCGCCACGCTGCGAATTTGCGCACGCAGGCTTGGGTCGCGGGGTAGCAGCGCCGGTTGCGGATAGCACTCTTCGAGGTATTCGAGAATGGCCATGGACTGAGCAATGCGGGTCTGCCCGTCCACCAGCAGCGGCAACAACCCTTGTGGGTTCAGCGCCTTGTAGTCGGCGCTGTGCTGCTGGCCGCCGTCTTTGACCAAATGCACCGGCATCGACTGGTACGCCAGGCCTTTGAGGTTCAGCGCAATGCGTACGCGGTACGCCGCACTGGAGCGCCAGTAGTCATAGAGCGTCAGCATGGCTCAGCCTCGGTACGCAGTGACCACCTGGTCGATGGCGCCGAAAATGCTTTGCCCTGCCGCGTCGAACATCTCGACGCGCACCCGGTCGCCAAAGCGCAGGAACGGGGTTTTTGCCTCGCCGTGCTCGACGATTTCCAGCATGCGTTTCTCAGCCAGGCAACTGGAGCCGGCGCTGCGGTCGTAGTTCGACACGGTGCCCGAGCCGACAATGCTGCCCGCGCCCAAGGCACGGGTTTTCGCCGCATGAGCCAGCAGCGTCGGGAAGTTGAAGGTCATGTCGGTGCCGGCGTCGGGCTGGCCGAATAGCGCGCCGTTGATGTGGGAAGTGAGCGGCCGATGCACCTTGCCGTCACGCCAGCTTTCGCCAAGCTCGTCCGGGGTGATGGCCACCGGCGAGAAACTCGACGACGGTTTGCTTTGGTAAAAACCGAAACCCTTGGCCAGTTCGCCGGGAATCAGGTTACGCAGCGACACATCGTTGACCAGCATCAGCAACTGAATATGCCCGCTCGCCTCGGCTGCCGACACGCCCATGGGCACGTCGTCGGTGACCACGGCTATCTCCGCTTCCAGGTCGATGCCCCACGCTTCGTCGGCCATCAGAATCGGGCTGTGGGGCGCGATAAAGGTGTCGGCGCCGCCTTGATACATCAGCGGGTCGTGCCAGAAGCTTTCCGGCATTTCAGCGCCACGGGCTTTGCGCACCAGCTCCACATGATTGACGTAGGCGCTGCCGTCGGCCCAGTGATACGCGCGCGGCAACGGGCTGGCGCAGGCGCTTTGGTCGAAGGCAAAGGCTTCGCCTTCGAGGCCGTCGTTTAGGCGTTGGTACACCGCTTCGAGTTTGGGGCGGGTGATGGCCCAGTTATCGAGAGCCGCTTGCAGGGTGGCGGCAATGCTCGGGACTTTGACGGCGCGGATCAGGTCGCGGGAGACGACGATGAGTTGGCCGTCACGGCCGGTGTTCAGGGATGCGAGTTTCATAGAATTCTGATCTTCGAGTGTGTTGAGGTTGTGTAGGGCGTGTGACCGTTGCCCTCTCCCCTAGCCCCTCTCCCGCGCGCGGGCGAGGGGAACTGAACGCGGTCGGCTGGCCTCCCCTCGCCCGCCTGCGGGAGAGGGGCCGGGGGAGAGGGCCGCGGCAGTCACCGGTCTAACCTTTTCCCGGCGCCCGCCACGAATCCACATACGCCGCCACATCCACCGCCGCTGCGGCTTCGCCGATCTCCAGGCCACGCCGTGTGTCGATCATCACCGCCACTTCCTCGACAAAGGTCGCCGGGCTTTCCTGGCTCTTTTTCAACGCTTTGGGGTGTGGGCCGTGGGGGAAGCCGCAGGGGTGCAGCGTGACCATGCCGGCCTCGATGTTGTCGCGGCTGAAGAAGTTGCCACGGTGGTAAAACAGCACTTCGTCGTAGTCGTCGTTGTTGTGATAGAACGGCACTTTCAACGCGCCTGGGTCGCTTTCCACCGGGCGCGGCGTGAAGGTGCAGACCACAAAACCATTGGCCACGAAGGTGGTGTGCGCCGACGGCGGCAGGTGGTAGCGGTGGCTCATGACCGGGCGAATGTCACGCCAGTTGAGGCGCACCACGGTGTTGTCGCCGTGCCAGCCGACTACGTCCAGCGGGTTGTACGGGTAGGTCACGGTGCTGATCTGGTTGCGCCGCTTGATGCGGATTTGCCAGGTGTTTTCGTCTTGCTGGGCTTTGAACGCGTCGTCCAGATGCGGGTGGTCGAGCACGGCGGGGTCGAAGATGGCGTGTGGGCCCAACAGGCCTTTGTCGGGCAACTGATAGGCGCCGTCGGTGTTTTCGATCAGCAGCATAAACGTCGGCTCACTGGCCTCGATGCGCCAGGCGGTGCCGCGTGGCACCACCAGGTAATCGCCGTCGCGGTACTGCAAGTGGCCGAAGTCACAGTAGAAATGGCCGCTGCCTTCGTGCACGAACAGCAGCTCATCGCCGTCACTGTTGCGCACCAAATGACGCATCGCGCCGTTGCATTTCCACACGCGAATGCGCACGTCGCTGTTGTGCAGCGCCAGCGGCGCGGCGAGCGGGCAATCGCTTTCGCTCGGCACTCGATTCAGGTCGAACGCATGGGGGCGCAGCGGGCCTTGCCAATCCACCCAGCCGGTTGGCGGATGCTTGTGGTGCAGGTGCGCGGCGGGGCCGAAAAAGCCCTCGCGGCCCATCTCACGCTCATAGGTGCCTTCGGGAAAGTCACAGTGCGCTTGCCGTGAACAGTCGCCTTCGCGCAGGGGAAACTGAATCCAGTTGCGGCTCATGGTGCTGCTCCTGTGCTTAGTCCGCTGCGATCACGCCACGGCGAACCTGATCTTCCTCAATCGATTCGAACAGCGCCTTGAAATTGCCCTCGCCGAAGCCTTGGTTGCCTTTGCGCTGGATGATTTCAAAGAAGATCGGGCCGATCACCGTGTTGGTGAAAATCTGCAGCAGAATGCCGTCATCACCGGGCGCACCGTCGATCAGCAGGTTGAGTTCCTGCAGCACGGCAGTCGGTTCGCTGTGCCCGGCGACGCGGGTGTCGACCTTGGCGTAATAGGTGTCCGGCGTGCTCATAAAGTCCACGCCGTTGGCGCGCAACTGGCGCACGGTGGCGTAGATGTCGTCGCTGGCCAGGGCGATGTGCTGAATGCCTTCGCCGTGGTACTCGCGAATAAATTCTTCGATTTGCGATTTATCGTCAGCCGACTCGTTGATCGGGATGCGGATCTTGCCGCACGGCGCGGTCATGGCGCGTGACAGCAGGCCGGTGAGTTTGCCTTCGATGTCGAAGTAGCGAATTTCACGGAAGTTGGCGATGCGCTCGTAGAAGCCGGACCACACATCCATTTGCCCACGGTTGACGTTGTGGGTCAGGTGATCGATCTCGCGCAGGCCCACGGCGTTGTCGTTCGGGGTGCGGCCTTCGATGTATTCGAAGTCGACGTCGTAAATGCTTTTGTCGCCGTAACGGTCAACCAAATACAACAGCGAGCCGCCGATGCCTTCAACGCAGGGAATATTCAGCTCGCCGAAATTGGCGTGGCTGCCCACCAGCTTGGCGCCTTGCGACTGCACATACGCGGCGGCTTGCGCGGCGTTCTGTACGCGGAAGGCCATGGCGCAGGCGCTGGGGCCATGCTTGAGGCCGAACTCGCGCACATGGCCGGTGGGGCTGCCGTTGAGCACGAAATTGATGTCGTTCTGCTGGAACAGGAACACTTCCTTGGAACGGTGCTTGGCGGTTTCGGTAAAGCCCATCGCCGTGAACAACTCACGCAATTGCTGGATGCCTTCCGGCGTCGGCGCGGTGTATTCGACGAACTCGAAGCCGTCGGTGCCGATGGGGTTGTGGGCCTGGATTGGATCGGGCTTGAGAGCGTGCACGGCGTTCATTGCGCCTCCTGGATTGTTGTTATGGCGGTGGCCGGGTGGCCGGTGGGTTCATAACAGCGCGGGCGGGGGGCTGTCTCCTATACACATCTGACGCTGCCGACGAAGTAGAGCCGGTGTAGATCTCGGTGGTCGC
>NZ_CEEDHK010000014.1:0-204130 GCF_979254655.1 Pseudomonas sp. AC229 | reverse complement strand
ACGGCGGGCGGTCCTTTCCTGGCTGACTCCAGGGCTTCAAAGCCGCCACTGTAATACTGCTGCTGCCATATGCCCACTTGGGTTGAATTACCCAAATTGAAAACCGCGGCCACGCGACGAAAAGAAAGATTTTCGCGCCACATCTGTTGAAGAACAGCGAGCTTGAACTCTGCGCTATAGCTGATTGGCCGGGCCTGCAGGCTGGCGTCGCCATGCAACCGATAGGCTTCTACCCAGCGCCGAAGCAGGGTGGGATCTAGCTGGAATTGCTCAGCGATAAAGCGAAAGCCTCGACCTCGCTCAAAGAAGGCGGTGATAACAGACAGCTTGAACTGTGTTGTGTACTTGCTCATGGAAGAAGCCCCAAAGGTTGGATGGGTGTCCAACTTTTGGGGCGCACTTCAAAATTCAGCTGTTTTGGGAGACGCTTCAGCCTCGATTTTTGTGATCGTTAAATCAGATCACTTACCCGCCCAGCGCTTCATCACCAGCGTGGCGTTGGTGCCGCCGAAGCCGAAGCTGTTGCTCATCACGTGGTTAAGCGTGACGTTTTCCTGGGTTTTGGTGGCGATTGGCATGTCGGCCACTTCCGGGTCCAGCTCGTCGACGTTGGCCGAGCCGGCAATGAAGTTGCCTTCCATCATCAGCATGCAGTAGATCGCTTCATGCACGCCGGCGGCGCCCAGGGAGTGACCGGACAAGCTTTTGGTCGAGCTAATTGGCGGCGCTTTGTCGCCAAACACCGCGCGCACGCCTTTGATTTCTGCCACATCGCCCACCGGCGTCGAGGTGCCGTGGGTGTTGAGGTAGTCGATCGGGCCGTCGACGGTGGACAGCGCCAGCTGCATGCAGCGGATCGCGCCTTCGCCGCTTGGGGCGACCATGTCGTAGCCGTCGGAGGTGGCGCCATAGCCGACAATTTCGGCGTAAATCTTGGCGCCGCGCGCCAGCGCATGTTCCAGCTCTTCGACCACCACCATGCCGCCACCGCCAGCAATCACGAAGCCGTCACGCTTGGCATCGTAAGCACGGGATGCTTTTTCCGGGGTGTCGTTGTATTGGGTGGAGAGGGCGCCCATGGCGTCGAACAGGCAACTTTGGCTCCAGTGTTCTTCTTCGCCACCGCCGGCAAACACGACGTCCTGCTTGCCCAACTGAATTTGCTCCATTGCCTGGCCAATGCAGTGCGCGCTGGTGGCGCAGGCCGAGGAAATCGAGAAGTTCACGCCTTTGATTTGGAACGGCGTGGCCAAGCAGGCCGACACGGTGCTGCCCATGGTGCGGGTGACGCGGTACGGACCAATGCGTTTAACGCCTTTTTCGCGCAGGGTGTCGATGGCTTCCATCTGGTTGATGGTGGAGGCGCCGCCGGAACCGGCGATCAAGCCGGTGCGCGGGTTGGAGATCTGTTCCGGGGTCAGGCCCGAATCTTTGATCGCCTGTTCCATCGACAGGTAAGCGTAGGCGGCAGCGTCGCCCATGAAGCGGAACACCTTGCGGTCGATCAGCTCTTCAAGGTTCAGGTCAACGGAGCCGGAAACGTGGCTGCGAAGCCCCATTTCAGCGTAGGACGGGTTGTGGCGGATACCGGCACGGCCAGCACGCAGGTTGGCGGAGACGGTGTCTTTATCATTGCCCAGGCACGAGACGATGCCCAAACCGGTGATCACGACGCGACGCATGCGGATAACCCTTAAAAATTATCAGTGGAAGTGAACAGGCCGACGCGCAAACCTTCGGCACTGTAGATCTCGCGACCATCGACACTCACCGTGCCGTCGGCAATCGCCAACACCAGGGAGCGGTTGATGGTGCGTTTGATATGAATGTTGTAGGTGACTTTCTTGGCCGTGGGCAGCACCTGGCCAAAAAATTTCACTTCGCCCGAACCCAGGGCGCGGCCGCGGCCGGGGTTGCCCTGCCAGCCGAGGTAGAAACCCACCAGCTGCCACATGGCATCCAGGCCCAAGCAGCCTGGCATTACCGGGTCGCCTTCGAAGTGGCAGGCGAAGAACCACAGGTCCGGGTTGATATCGAGTTCGGCAACCAACTCGCCTTTGCCGTATTTACCGCCGGTGTCGCTGATATGCGTGATGCGATCGACCATCAGCATGTTGGGGGCGGGCAGTTGCGCGTTACCTGGGCCGAATAGCTCGCCACGACTGCAGCGCAGCAAGTCTTCCCGAGTGTAAGCGTTCTGTTTGGACATGCGAGCTCCTCAATAATCCCCGTGCGGCAGGGCTAAGCGAATCATCTAGGCCGGTGCGAACGATCACTGCATTGCCCGTTCTGTAGGGCGTTGTCGCGACCAGCGTAGTCATAGACTGTTGCGTTGAAATGAAAGTCACAGGCTCTGAGCACAGTTGTACACCGAATGTTCCGTGCGCCGTTGAGAGCCATGCCCCACACCGTGCCCGACGCACTCTACCACTGTCTGCGGCGGCTGGGTTTCACCCTGTTGAGCACAATGTTGTAACGCTATTACGAGTATGTGACAGCCCGGCATGTTCCGTTTTCATGCATTGCTCTGACTACTCGCCAAAGGTCGGGGTGCCACCCACGCCTGCAAGATGCGTTGCAGGTCGGCGCGTTTGAACGGTTTGGCCAAATAGTCATTCATGCCGGCTTGCAGGCACGCCTCGCGGTCGCCCTGCAATGCATTGGCAGTCAGGGCGATGATCGGCAGATCGGCCCGATCAACCAGGCGGCGGATCTGCCGCGTCGCTTCATAACCGTCCATCACCGGCAGCCGGCAATCCATCAGCACGGCGGCGAATTCGTGGCGCTCCACGCTACTGAGCGCCTGGGCGCCGTCGCCCACCAGGCTGACCTGGTAACCCAAACTGCGCAGCATGGCTTCGATCACCGTCTGGTTCACCGGGTTGTCTTCGACCAGCAGCACTTTATGGCCGCTGCCGGAGCTGGCGTCGTCCACGCTTTGCTCGGCGGGGCGTTCGCTTTGACGGGCGAACGGCAGTGGAATTTCCAGGGTGAACACCGAACCACTGCCTTCCTGGCTCTGCGCGTTCAGCGTGCCGCCCATGCGTTCGGCCAAGGTGCGCGCGATGGGCAGCCCGAGGCCCGTGCCGCCGTAGCGCCGCGAAATGGAAGTGTCGGCCTGCTGGAAGGCGTCAAACATGTGCTCCAAGCGCTGCGGGGAAATGCCGATGCCGCTGTCGCGCACGGCGCAGCTGAACCACAGCACCTCGTTGTCGAGCGCCTGCCAGCGGGTTTCGATACGAATGGTGCCTTCTTCGGTGAACTTCAGCGCGTTGCCGAGCAGGTTGACCAGAATCTGCCGAATGCGCGTGGGGTCGCCTTTGACCACCAATTGCTCCAGCCCGGCCTGGGTATCCAGCTGCAACGTCAGGCCACGCTGGTTGGCGCTGTGCTGAAACACCTGGGCGGAACTCTGGATCAGCTCCAGCAGGTTGAAGGTGATGCGCTCCAACTCCAGCGCGCCGCGCTCGATTCGCGAGAAGTCGAGAATATCGTTGATGACCTTGAGCAAGTGCTCCGTGGACTCCGTCGCCAGCGCCGCGTATTCGGCCTGCTCGTCGGTCATTTCCGTGGTTTCCAGCAACTGCAGCATGCCCAGCACGCCGTTCATGGGGGTGCGCAATTCGTGGCTCATCATCGCCAGGAAGTCGGACTTGGCGCGGTTGGCCTGCTCCGATTCTTCGCGCGCTTTGACCAACTGCGCGATGCTTTGCTGCTGCTCGGTGCTGGCTTGTTCCAACGCGCTGGCGAGGTTGTTGATGTGCCGCGCCAGGCCGCCCAGCTCGTTGTCGTCCACCTCTGGCAACGCGGTGCGGTAGTTGCCGGCCTGAATCGCCTTCACCGCATCGGCCATGGTGCTGATCGGTTGCGATAACCGCCGCGCCAGGCGCCGCGCCACCAGGAAGGTGAGCAGCAGGGCGAAGAGGGCGAGCACCGTGGCCTTGAGCAGAATGGTCTGCTGCTGGCTGTTAAACGCATCGTTGGACATGCCCACCACCACGCGGCCGAGGTAGTCGTTGTCCAGATGGTTACCGCCGGCGCTGGCGGAATAGGGCAGGTCTTTGCTCAGCGCCAGGCGTTGCAAATGAATGGGCGCGTGGAAAATTTCCACCTGGGTCGCGCTTTTGTCTTGCGGGGAGGCTTGTTCTTCGTAGGCGAGAATGTTGTCTTGACGGTCGCGCACTTCAATAAAGCGCACATGGGGCGTATCAAGGGTTGCTTTAAGCAGGGTGTTGAGTACTTGAATATTGCCGGCAATTACGCCGTATTCAGTCGCCGGTGCCAGTTGGTTGGCAATCAGTTGGCCGGTGTGGTTCAGCTCCTGACGCAGATCCTGCAAGCGCACAAAGGTGAAAAAACCGGTCAGCAACAGCGTCAGCAGCAGAGCCGGGCCTACGCTGATCAGCTGTGTGCGGGTGTGGATGTCCCAGCCTCGGCGAAGGTTCATGGGATCAAAACTCTCCTTTCAAAACGCTGCGCTCGCTACGTTCGACGTTCCTGTCGCAGCTAAGAACCGTACCGATGCCTAGTGCTGCGGGGGCGTTCTTCGAAAGTCGGCAAGTCTACCTGTTCAAACCGCCATCGGCGCAGCGCCTTTTGCGCAGCATTAGCGGTTTTTGCCCACGGCCTGTCCAAGGGTAGCGTGCAACACTGGCCGCGGCCCGGTTGCTCCGTAATAATGCCGGCAGCTCGCCACGCACGATGGCTCACTACGGATTGGTTATGACAGATCAGCACTCCATCGCAGTACCCGCCATTGCCGTTCTGGGCGGCGGCAGCTTTGGCACCGCCATCGCCAACTTGTTGGCCGAGAACGGCAACCCGGTGCACCAATGGATGCGCGACCCGGAGCAGGCCGAGGCCATTCGCACCAACCGCGAGAATCCGCGTTACCTCAAAGGCGTGAAAATTCACCCTAACGTGGTCCCCGGCACCGACCTCGCCGCCACGCTCAGTGCTTGCCAACTGGTATTCGTCGCCTTGCCGTCCAGCGCCCTGCGTACCGTATTGCAGCCGTTTGCCGAGGTGCTGGCCGGCAAAATGCTGGTCAGCCTGACCAAGGGCATTGAGGCGCAGAGCTTCAAGCTGATGAGCCAAATCATCGAAGAAATTGCCCCGCAAGCGCGCCTTGGCGTGTTGTCCGGGCCGAACCTGGCCAAGGAAATCGCCGGCCATGAGCTGACCGCAACGGTGGTGGCCAGCGAAGACGACGAGCTCTGCCAGCGCGTGCAAGCCGCGTTGCACGGCCGCACCTTTCGCGTGTATGCCAGCGCCGACCGCTTTGGCGTGGAATTGGGCGGGGCGCTGAAAAACGTCTACGCCATCATCGCCGGCATGGCCGCTGCGCTGGAGATGGGCGAGAACACCAAGAGCATGTTGATTACCCGCGCCCTGGCGGAGATGACCCGCTTCGCCGTCAAGCTTGGCGCCAACCCCATGACCTTCCTGGGCTTGGCCGGGGTCGGCGATTTGATCGTCACCTGCTCGTCGCCGAAAAGCCGCAACTTTCAGGTTGGCTATGCCTTGGGCGAAGGCTTGAGCCTTGAAGATGCCGTGACCCGTTTGGGCGAAGTAGCCGAAGGTGTAAACACCCTGAAAGTGCTCAAGGTGAAGTCCGAAGAACTGCAAACCTACATGCCGCTGGTGACCGGTTTGCACGCCATTCTCTTCGAGGGGCGCACGCTGGCGCAGGTGATCGAGCGGCTGATGCTGGCCGAGCCGAAAACCGACGTCGACTTTATTTCCACCACCGGTTTCTGACCGTTTCTTGATAAGGAACATGCCATGAGCGATCCCCTCAACAAGAGCCTCGAGCGTGAGTCGATTGGCTTGCGCATCCTCTGGATGCTGGTGTTCACCCTGTGCTGGCAGGTAGCCGCGACGCTACTGGGCTTCGTTGTTTTGCTGCAATTGGGCTATCGCCTGTTTTACGGCGCACCGAACGCCACGTTGCTGGCCTTTGGCGACAGCCTGAGCCAATACCTCGCGCAGATCGGCCGGTTCGGCACTTTCAACACCGAAGAAAAACCCTGGCCGTTCGCGGATTGGCCCACTGCCCGTGCGGCGGACGGCGAAGCGGCCCACAGCATTCCACCCGCACCGCATCCGGTTCGCGACGAAGAGCCCAAGCTCTGATGCGCCTGTGGTTATTGCGCCACGGTGAAGCCTTTCCCCAAGCCCCGACCGATGCCGGGCGGCCGCTGACACCTAACGGTCGCGACGAAGTGCTGCGCAGCGCCGAGCACCTGAAAGGGCAGAGCATCAGCGCCATTCTTGCCAGCCCGTACTTGCGCGCGCAGCAGACCGCCGAGCTGGTTCGTCAGGCCATTGGCTTTCGCAACGCAGTCGGCACAGCGCCTTGGGCCACGCCCGAGAGCAGCGTGCGCGACGCCTTGGCGTATCTGGATGAACGCGAAGAAAGCGAGATTCTGCTGGTCAGCCACAACCCGTTCCTGGGCGAACTTGCCGGGCTGTTGATTCACGGCCACCGCCAGGAACCGGTGGCCTTGCGCACCGCGAGCTTGGTAGAGCTGGAAGGAGATTTTGCAGCGGCGGGGTTGATGGAACTGGTGTCGCTGAACCATCCGGAGTAGCGGCGCGGCTGTTGCCTTTTCTGTAGGAGCGAGCTTGCTCGCGAACCGCGCCACCACCTTGAGCCGAGGTTGCCAGGGTTCGCCAGCAAGCTGGCTCCTACGGGCTGGAATCGATGTCAGGGCGTAGCGGCGGGCACTTCACTTCTGGGCTGCAGGATGATCATCGGCTCCAGCGGCGGCTCGTCCAGCGGTTCAATGGCGGGCGCGGGCGCCGGCTCAGTTACCGGCATTACTTCTGGCTGAATAACTGGCGCTGCGGCAGGCGCGGCGGCCTGCGGTTCCGGAACGCCGAGCTGCTGCGGAACTGGCACAGGCTCCGGCGCAGGCTCTGCGGCTTTTACCGGCGGCGGCAGGAACACTTCCACCAGAGCAAAGAAGCGCTCGTAAAATTTCGCCGACGACACCGTCTCGCTGGCCACTTTCACCAGCGAATCATCCGTCGAGCCAATCGGCATCGACACCGACCCCAGCACACCCACGCCCAGGCTGGCGGAGTTGTTGAGTTTCTTCAGGGCGTAACGGTCTTGCAGCGCGTTGGCAAACATCGTCGAGTGATGGTCCGAGGCGCCGCCGTCCGTGCACACCACGTTAAAAGTGATTTCCAGGTGGTCGTCGCCTGACTGCTGAAAGCTTTTGTGCCCGCTGATTTGCTTCGGGTCGGCGCTGGTGATGATGTAGCCCTGGCTCAACAAGGCACGGCGCGCGGCTTCGCAGGAAGCAGCGTCGTTGGCGGCGTAGTTGCGCGAAAAGGTGCCGGAGTCGGCAAAGTTTTCGTGCTCATAAACGGCTTTGTTGTTCGAGGAACAGCCGGCAACACCTGCCAGCACGAGCGCCAGGGCGGCGCACTGGAGCGGGAAAGATTTGAACATGAACGGTCCGGGCGATAAAAAAAAGCGTCGCCTATTGTGCCTCAGAAAAGTCCTACATGGTGCGCCAGGTGCTGAGCGCGGGCAGGGCGTTAAGAGACCGTGCCTGGCTTGGCTACAGTTCTAAACATTTCTCCCCTTGCGCGATTCGCATTTGCCGTGGAATAGTCCAACCAAGCAAGTGCTTGGTTTTTCTTTGACTCGCTGGTTTTGGTTTCAAGGTTTTCCCGTTTCACACGTTGTAGTCCGCATGTTGTTTCCCCACAAAAATAATTAGGAGGAGGCCCTGTGACGAATGCTGCTGTGTTGCCCTTAGAGATTTTCTTCCAACGCGAAGCTCGCCATCCCGATAAACGCTACATGGTCCAGCCGTTACCAGGCGGCCAGGTGCTGGAACTGAGCTGGGCGGATGTCGGCGACCAAGCCCGCCGCGCCGCGAACTGGCTGCGCGCCCAGGAGCTGCCGATGGGGAGCCGCATTGCGCTGGTGTCGAAAAACTGCGCGCACTGGATCATCACCGACCTGGCCATCTGGATGGCCGGCCATGTATCGGTGCCGCTTTACCCCAACCTCACCGCCGACTCTGTGCGCCAGGTGCTCACGCACTCGGAAGCCGCGCTGGTGTTTGTTGGCAAGCTCGACGACTGGCCGACCATGGCGCCGGGCATTCCTGAAGGCATTCGCACCATCGCCTTGCCGTTGCACCCCGAAGGCACCTTCGACGTGCAGTGGAGCGACCTGCAAGCCTGCACGCCGATCCGCGACAACCCCACCGGCGCCCACGACCAACTCGCCACCATCGTGTACACCTCCGGCACCACCGGCACGCCCAAAGGCGTGATGCACAACTTCGGCAATTTCGCCTTCGCCGCCGGCCATGGCACCGAACTGTTCCAGGCCACCGAAGAGGACCGCCTGCTTTCATACCTGCCGCTGTGCCACGTGGCCGAGCGCATGTTCGTTGAGCTGAATTCCTTGTACGCCGGCGAAACCGTGTTCTTCGCCGAAAGCCTCGATACCTTCCTAGTCGACCTGCGCCGCGCGCGTCCCACCTTGATATTCGGCGTGCCGCGCATCTGGACCAAATTCCAGATGGGCGTGTACAGCAAAATGCCCGCCGAACGCCTGGATTTCCTGCTAAAGATTCCGTTCATTGGCAAACGCGTCGGCCACAAAGTGCTCGCCGGTCTGGGCCTGGACGCCGTGCGTTACGCCTTGTCGGGTGCCGCGCCGGTGCCTGAAGCGTTGCTGCATTGGTACCAGCGCCTGGGCCTGGATGTGCTCGAGGTGTACGGCATGACCGAAAACTGCGGCTATTCGCACATCTGCCGAAAGGGCAAAAACCGCCCCGGCTGGATCGGCCAGTCCAGCCCCGGCGTGGAAGTGCGCATCAGCGAGCTCGGCGAAGTGCAGGTGCGCAGTCCGGCGACCATGCAGGGCTACTACAAAGACCCCGAACGCACCGCCGAAACCATCACCGAAGACGGATTTCTGCGCACCGGCGATAAGGGCGAACAAGACAGCGAGCACTACCTGCGCCTGACCGGCCGCATCAAGGAAATCTTCAAAACCAGCAAAGGCAAATACGTCGCCCCGGCGCCGATTGAAAACCTGCTGGCCGTGCATCCGCGCATCGAGCAGGTTTGTGTAGTCGGCGATGGCATGCCACAGCCGATGGCCTTGTGCGTGCTCTCCGACGTGGGCCGGGAAGAAGCCCTGAATGGCTCGCGACCGGCGCTAGAAGGCAGCTTCAAAACGCTGCTGGCCGACGTTAATGCCGCGCTCGACAAGCACGAACAACTCAGCGGCCTGGTGCTGCTCAAAGAAGTGTGGGCAGTGGACAACGGCTTCCTCACACCCACGCTGAAAATCAAACGCAGCGTGGTAGAAGACGCTTACGCCGCGCGCTTCGCCGAATGGTCGGGCCGGCGCGAAGCCCTGGTTTGGCATGACTGACAAGAAGGAACCGGCATGAGCCTGTGGCGCACCACCCCCGATTTGCAGGCCCTGAACAGCCTGCGTAAAAACACCATCAGCGAAGTGCTGGACATCCGTTTCGACGCCTTCGATGAGGAGTCGATCACCGCCAGCATCGTGGTCGACTCACGCACCCACCAACCCTACGGTCTGCTGCACGGTGGCGCTTCGGTGGTGCTCGCCGAAACCCTTGGCAGCACCGCCAGTTACCTGTGTATCGACAGCTCCAAATTTTACTGCGTGGGCCTGGAAGTGAACGCCAACCACCTGCGCGGCGTGCGCAGTGGGCGCGTCACGGCCGTGGCGCGGCCCATTCATTTGGGGCGCACGACCCATGTTTGGGATATTCGCCTGACGGATGAGCAGGGGAAGCCGAGCTGTATTTCGCGGCTGACCATGGCGATTGTGCCGTTGGGGAATATGCCGCCGCCGGTGTGACCGGTTAAAAGCATCGCGGCTAAAGCCGCTCCCACAGTTTGCGAGCTTCTGTAGGAGCGGCTTTAGCCGCGATGCTCTTGATCCCCGGGGATGCGAATCCTCGCGCCCATACGCCCTGGCCGTATCGCCATCATTCCCGGCACTTACAGTCATTGCCGCGCCGCCACCGCTTACGGACAATCGCCACAGGTTTGTCCTGGAAGCTTCCCTGTATGCCGCAATCGGTTTTTTTCGCCCATGCCAACGGTTTCCCGTCAGCCACGTACGGCAAGCTGTTCGCCGCGCTGGCGCCGGAATACGAGGTCTCGCATTTGCCGCAACACGGCCATGACCCGCGTTTCCCGGTGGATGACAACTGGGGAAACCTTGTCGACGAGCTGGTGCATCACCTGCGCGAACGGCCAGAGCCGGTGTGGGGCGTGGGGCATTCGCTAGGCGGGGTGCTGCATTACCACGCGGCGCTGCGTCATCCCGAGTTGTATCGCGGGGTGGTGATGCTCGATTCGCCGGTGCTTACGCTGGCTGACCGCATCGTTATCCGCGCGGCCAAGCGTTTTGGTTTTATCGATCGCATTACCCCGGCCGGTCGCACGCTCGGGCGGCGTGAGGAGTTCAGCGATATCGCCGAGGCGCGCGATTATTTTTCGGCCAAATCACTGTTTCGCCGCTTCGATCCGGAATGCCTTGACGCTTACGTGCAGCACGGCCTGCAAGCCAACGGCGAAGGCCTGCGACTGTTGTTCGACCCGGCCACCGAAATCAGCATTTATCGCAGCGTGCCCCATAGCAATCCGGGGCGTCCGCAGCAGTTGCAGGTGCCGTTGGCGATGGTGCGTGGCCGCCACAGCCGCGTGGTGTTGCCTCATCACACCCGCTCGATCCGGCGTTTGCCGCATTGCCAGTACCTGACGCTGCCGGGCGGGCACATGTTTCCGCTGGAGCGCCCACAAGCGACCGCCGAGTTGCTCAAAACCCTGTTTGACCGCTGGCAAGCCCGCCTGGAGTCCGCATGAATTATTCCTTTGAAGAAGTGCGCCTGAGCCTGCCGCACATTGAACTGTCGGCCCATGTGTTCGGCCCTGAAGACGGCAAGCCGGTTATCGCCTTGCACGGCTGGCTGGACAACGCCATGAGCTTCGCGCGCCTGGCGCCCAAGCTGGAAGGGCTGCGCATCATTGCATTGGATTTTGCCGGCCACGGCCATTCCGATCACCGCCCGGCGGGCGCGCACTATCAGCTGTGGGACTACGCCTACGACGTGTTGCTGGTGGCGGAGCAGTTCGGATGGCAGCAGTTTTCGTTGTTGGGGCACTCGATGGGCGCGATTGTTTCGGTGTTGCTGGCGGCCTCCATGCCGGAGCGAATCGAGCGCTTGGCGTTGATCGACGGCTTGGTGCCGTTCACCGGCGAAGCCGAGTCGGCGCCGGCCAAGCTGGGTTCGGCATTGCGTGAGCAGTTGGCATTGGCGGGCAAGCGCAAGCCGGTGTACGAGAAGGTCGAACAAGCGGTGAAGGCGCGCATGAAGGGTGTCGGCGGCGTCAGTTTCGAGGCTGCGCAGTTGCTGGCACAGCGCGGGTTGATGCCGGTGCCTGGCGGTTACACCTGGCGCACCGACAGCCGCCTGACGTTGCCTTCGCCGCTGCGCTTTACCCAGGCGCACACCGATGTGTTTGTGCGCAGCGTGGCGTGCCCGGCCTGCCTGGTAGTGGCCGAGGGCGGCATGTTGCATGCGCAGCCGACGGTGGTGTCGGCATTGGAAGGGTTGCCATTCGAGGTGCAGCGCCTGGCCGGCGGCCATCATTTGCATCTGGATGACGAAGCCGGAGCCGAAGCGGTAGCAGCCTGTTTCAATAGGTTTTTTTCCGCTTCTTGACTTGCTCCAGGCAACTGCGGAGTCTGGGCGACTTCGCTGGGCAGCGCTAAACGAGCTGCCCCGTTTGCTGACACGAACAACGAGACCCTTTATGCGCGTGTACCGCCTGCTGGCCATTGCCCTGGCTGCTGTGGCTAGCTCCGCCACTTTCGCTGCCGATTTGCCCGGCAGTCAGGACCTGGACATTCTGCCGCGCTTCCCCCGCGCCGAAATCGTCGACTTCCGCGACATCGCCGCGCAAGAACGCATTTATCCCTTGGGTTCCATTCGCCGCATCAGCGGCACGTTGCGCTATGAGCGCCAGGTCGACAGCCTCGGCCATATGCGCTCGGTCACCTATGAATTGCCGCCGGAACATACCTCCGGCCAAGCGTTCAACGCGGCCCGCGATGCGCTGCAAGAGCAGGGCGCGCAGTTGCTGTATTGGTGTGAAAGCCGCGAATGTGGCTCCAGCAGCTTGTGGGCGAACTCGGTGTTTGGAAACGCCAAGCTGCTGGGCGCCGACGATCAGCAAGCCTATTTGCTGCTGCGTCTGGCCGAGCCAAAGCAGAACACGCTGGTGGCGCTGTACAGCATCACGCGCGGCAATCGTCGCGCGTATCTGCATGTGGAGCAGTTGGATAACGGCGCCGAACTGGGCGAGTTGCTGCCAGGACCGGCGACCTTGCTGCGGCAATTGCGCAACACCGGCGAACTCGAATTTGCCGCGCTGGACGGCGAGCCGGTGGCGGCGTGGGCCGAACTGTTGGGGCGCACGCTCAATCAGGACAGCACGTTGCGCGTGAGCCTAGCCGGCGAACACGCTCAGGCCTGGCGCGATGCGTTGGTGGCGCAGCGCGTGCGGGCGGCGCGCCTGGAAATCGATGCAGCGCAAACCGACGGCCTATCCTTTAAGCTGCTGCGCTAGTTTTCGCTCAAGTTCCCACGTTCAGATCGCTACCCATCCCTTCGGAGCTCTACATGCTCAATAACGACCGATTGCTGGTCCAGATTCTTTTGCTGGCCCTGTTGGGCGCCGCGCTCTGGGTGTTGGCGCCGTTCTTCTCGGCGCTGTTCTGGGCCGCCGTGCTGGCCTTTGCCAGCTGGCCGTTGATGCCGCTGCTCACGCGCTGGCTGGGCGGCCGCGTGTCGTTGGCGGCCGGCATCCTGACCCTGGGCTGGATGGTGTTGGTGGCGGTGCCGCTGGTGTGGTTGGGCTTCAACCTGGCCGACCACATACGCGATGCCGTCAACTTGGTCAAAGACCTGCAAGTACAAGGCCTGCCGGCGCCGCCCGAGTGGCTGGGCCGCGTGCCGTTGCTGGGCGAGCGCCTGGTGGGCTGGTGGATGAGCATCGATCAGCAAGGCGCGGCGATTTTCGCCAGCGTGAAACCGTACCTCGGCGAAGTGGGCAACTGGCTGCTGGCCCGTAGCGCCAAAATCGGCGGCGGCATGTTGGAACTGACCCTGAGTCTGGTGTTGGTGTTCTTCTTCTACCGCGACGGCCCGGCCATGGCGGCGCTGGTAAGCAAAGGCCTGCACCGCTTGATCGGTGAGCGCGCCGATTATTACCAGCACCTGGTGGCCGGCACCGTGCAACGCGTGGTCAATGGCGTGATCGGCACCGCTGCTGCCCAGGCCGTGTTGGCCTTGATTGGTTTTTGGATCGCCGGCGTGCCCGGCGCCTTGCTGCTCGGCATTTTGACCTTCGTGTTCAGCCTGATCCCCATGGGGCCGCCGCTGGTGTGGATTCCCGCCACCGTGTGGCTGGCGTGGAAAGGGGAATATGGCTTCGCCATTTTCCTCGGTATCTGGGGCACGTTTATCGTCAGTGGCGTCGACAACGTGCTCAAGCCTTACCTGATCAGCCGTGGCGGCAACCTGCCGCTGGTGGTGGTGCTGCTCGGGGTGTTTGGCGGCTTGTTGGCGTTCGGCTTTATGGGCTTGTTCCTCGGGCCGACCTTGTTAGCGGTGGCGTATAGCCTGCTCACGGACTGGGTCAAGACCGACCCAACCACGCCCACGGTGAAAATTCTCGAAGAGCGATAAGCGACACAGCCTCGAACCGCGCCACAGTGCTACCATAGCCGCCGCTTTCGCTGTGCGGCGCCTGTGGCGCACGGGTCTCCTCCGGCCAGGAAGGCGCATACATAAACATGGACATTCGTTGAGTCGACTCATGAAAAAATCAGCAGGAATCGCTGCAGGCATCATCGTTGCGGTAGGCGTCATCAGTACCGCAGGCGCCTGGTACACCGGCACCCAATTGCCCACCGTATTGCAGAACTCCATCGCCGAAGCTAACCAGAAAGGCGCCGATGCGCTGCTGGGCACCGGCATCACCAGCAAGCTGGAACTGCTGTCGCTCGACAGCCACCTGTTCACCAGCACCGCGCACTACAAGCTGACCCTGGACATGCCCGCCTCAGAAGGCGAGGCCCGTCATATGGAAGTGCTGCTGGTCGACAACATCCAACACGGCCCGCTGCCTGCCGCGCGCTTGAAAAAGCTCAACCTTTGGCCGGTTCTGGCCACCAGCAACTACGCGCTGGAACCCAACGAACTGACGCAGAAATGGTTCGACGCCGCCAAGGGCGAGTCGCCACTGACCGGCCAGGTCAGCCTCGGCTACGACCAGTCCACCACCGGCACCATCGAACTGACCCCGCTGGACTTCGCCCCGCAAGAAGGGCAGAACGTCAAATTCTCCGGCCTGAAATTGGAAGTCGACGCCAGCGCCCACGCTAAAGACGTGGCCCTGACCGGCGGCATGGACAGCCTGGTACTGAGCGGCACCGACGCCAATGGCGAAGCCATCAAAATCGAGCTGAAAGACCTGACCCTGGACAGCGATCAAAAGCTGGGCAGCGGCGAGTTCTACCTCGGCGATAGCAGCGTCAAGCTGGCCACTGCCTCGATCGCCGTGGCCGGCAAGCCGCCGGTAGTGATCAAAAATATCGCTCAGGCCGGCACCTTTGAAGAAAACGACGGCAAGTTGGCCGGTCATGTCTCCTACGACATTGAACAGGTCAGCTTTGACGGCAAAGACATCGCCGGTCTGCACATGCTGTGGCGCATGAAGGATTTTGACGCCGCTGCCGTGCAGTCGCTGGTCAACCTCTACAAAGACAAACTGGCGCCGGTGCAGCAAGCCCAGGCACTTGGCCAGGAAACGCCAGACATGGCGTTCACCCCAGCTGAAGAGGAAAAGCTCAAAGCCGACGTGGGCCAATTGCTGGCCGGTAAACCGCACGTTGCACTGGAGAAATTCAGCGTAAAAACCGCCCACGGCGAAGCGCTGGTGAGCCTGGCGATGGACTTCAACAAGCCGGCATCCTTCGACCTGCCACCGCCAGAAATGGCCAAGCAAGTGCTGACGCAGCTCGATGCCAAACTGTCGATCGACAAAGCCGTGATCGGTGATGGCGTGCGTGTTCAGGCGGCAATTGCCGGCGAAACCGACCAGAAGGCCATCGACGACCAAGCCGCCATGTTTACCGAGATGGGCAGCGGCATGGCGCTGTCGACCGAGATGATCGTGCTCAAAGGCGACAAGCTCGAATCGAACCTGCATTACGCCAACAACGAAGTCACCTTCAACGACCAGAAAATGTCGGTGGAAGAGTTCGCCATGTTGGTGATGTCCAAGGCCGGTGGCCTGGGCGGCGGTGCCGGTGAAGAACAGCCGGAAGGCTACGTGCCGGACGAAGAGCAGCCAGACGCTGGCGCTCTCGACGAAGAAGCCCCGGAAGAAATGCCGGAAGAAGCACCCGAAGAGCAATAAGTCGGGTTGCGCTGTAACGAAAAAGGCCAGTCGATTGACTGGCCTTTTTTTCGCGTTGAGGTTCACCGCCGTAAAAACCTCCCGTCATTCCCGCGCTTGGAAACGGGTGTTCAACCCGCCATGGTCAAGCGATTACGGCCTTCGCGTTTGGCCACGTACAGCGCGTTGTCCGCGCGGCGCATCAGGCTGTCTACCGATTCGCCCGGCAGCAGGCAGGCGCAGCCGAGGCTGACCGATACATCAATGTGCTGGCCCTGGGCGGTGCATTGCAACTCTTGCACCGCGAAGCGCAGGCGCTCGCCGACCATGGCCGCGCCTTCGCGGCTGGTGTTGGACAGCAGCACCAGAAACTCTTCGCCGCCAAAGCGGAAAATCATATCGATATTGCGCAGCTGTGCTTTCAGCGTATCGGCCATGGCGCGCAGCACTTCGTCGCCGGTGCTGTGGCCGTGGGTGTCGTTGATGTGTTTGAAATGATCGACGTCGAGCATCAGCACCGACAACGGTTGCAGGTTGCGGCGCGCCAAGTCGACTTCGCGCTGCAAGGCTTGGTCCATGGCGATGCGGTTGCCGGTGTCGGTCAATGGATCGCGCAGCGCGCACTGCACGGCTTTGCGGTAGAGCAGGGCGTTGCGCAACGGAAACAGCATGCACGCCAGCAGCGATTCCAGTTGGCTCAATTCTTCTTCGGAGAAGCGCTGGTTGCGGCGAAAAATCAGCTCGCCCAGGTATTCGCCGTCGTGGTTCAAGCGGTAGCCGGCCGAGTGGGTGGCACGCACGCCAAGCTCCAGACGCAGGTCGGCGGAAGGCTGCTGATACGCCACCGCGTGCAGCGGCACCAGGCGTTGCACTTCGCGAAAGAAGATTTCCAGGATCCGCTCGACTTCCAGGCTGGTCTGCAATTGCAGGTTCAGCTTCTGCCGCAGTTGCGCCAACGAGACTGGACGCAGCGACTGCGTGCGGTTGCTGGCAAAGCCCAGGCGCTGCAGTTTGGCGGCGTCAAAGTCGATTGTGTTTGTTTTGCTTGGCGGGACCATGTCGGGGGAACCTCATGCGCGAAATGCGGCGACAAGGTGCCTATAGCGAATAGTGTGCCAGGTGCGGATTTGTCTTATAAATGCGTTATAAAACAATAGGTTGTGATTGTGTTTGAGGTGTTTGCGGCTGATTTTTGCCGCCGGGTTGCCGGTTGTTTGGCGAGTACTGGCAATCTGCTGCCGGGGGAAATCATCTGTAGCCAATTTCCCGTCGCGTTGTAGGGGAGTGCTTAAAGTGGTCGGGTAATGGTGTTTTCAGGAATTGCGGCTGAAGCCGCTCCTACAAGGTTGCGGGTGGTTGTAGGAGCGGCTCTAGCCGCGATGGCTTTATCAATCCGCGCGGCGGTACAGGTCGAGCAGCACCTGATCAAGAATCGCCGAAGCGCCCCAGGGGCGTGGGTCGTTGAGGATGGCCACCACTGCCCAGGTGTCGCCCTTGGCGTCGCGGCTAAAACCGGCGATGGCGCGGACGGTGTTGAGGGTGCCGGTCTTGATGTGCGCATCGCCATTAAGCGGTGTGTTTTTCAGGCGTTTGCGCATGGTGCCGTCCATGCCGACGATGGGCAGCGAACTGATGAACTCGGCGGCGTACGGGCCCTTCCAGGCGGTTTGCAGAATGGCCGCCATTTCCCGGGCGCTGACCCGCTCAGCACGGGAAAGACCCGAGCCGTTTTCCATGACCAAGTGGGTGGCGGTGATGCCTTTTTTCGCCAGCCATTGGCGAATCACCCGTTGCGCCGCCTTGGCGTCGTCGCCATCGGCGCTGTTGCGAAATTCGGCGCCCAGGCTCAGGAACAGCTGGCGCGCCATGGTGTTGTTACTGAATTTATTGATGTCGCGGATGATTTCGGCCAAATCCGGGGAAAAGGCGCGTGCCAGCAAGGTGCCGCTTTTGGGCACGACGTCGACGCGATCTTTACCCATGATGGTGCCGCCCAGTTCCTGCCAGATCGCCCTTACGGCGCCAGCGGCGTAACCCGCGTGGTCGAGCAGCGACAGGTACGACTGGGTGTTGCAGCCTTCGTTTTGCTGGCCGGTGACCACCAAGGTGGTGCCGTCGAATTCGGTGACCGGGTTGTAGCGCACGTCGCCGGCGCACTTGCCTTTGGCCACGTATTTGACGCGGTTGTCGATGCGCACGTTGGTCAGCGGCGGCTCCATCATCACATTCACCTTGCCGCCCTCGGCGCGGGTGATCATGCGCACGGCTTTGAGGTTTACCAGCAGCGAGTCGGGCGTCACCAGGAAGGGCTTGTTGTCGTCCTTGCCGTCGTCATCGAAGACCGGCAGTTGCGGCTGTACAAAAAATGACCGGTCCAGCACCAGATCGCCCGTTACCCGCAGCACACCGTTGGCGCGCAGGTCGCGCATCAGCAGCCAGAGTTTTTCCATGTTCAGCTTCGGGTCACCGCCACCTTTAAGGTAGAGGTTGCCGTTGAGCACGCCGTCTTTGAGCGGGCCGTCGCCGTAGAACTCGGTTTTCCACTGGTGAGTGGGGCCGAGCAGTTCCAGGGCGGCGTACGTGGTGATCAGCTTCATGGTGGAAGCCGGGTTCACCGAGACATCGGCGTTGATGATGGTGGGGGTGCCGGCGCCGGTCATGGGCAGCGTGACCACGGAGAGCGAGTCGTTGCCGATCTTGCCGGCTTTCATGGCTTTCTGGACGGAGGCGGGCAGGGTGGTGTTCAGCGGGGCGGAAAATGCCGGCAGCGCGGCGGGTAACAAAAGGCTGGCGATGATGAGGTGGCGAAGCGATTTGATCATTGGCAAAAACCCTTCAGGCAAGGGCCAAAAAAGAAAGATGGCGTAAAGAAGAAAGCGCTCGGGCTCACAGGTTCCCAAATGCGCGGAGAAAGTGCCGGCATTATGCCCGAAGCGTTCTACAGTTTGCCGAGTAGTGGTGCAATTTTGTCCGCTGCATTACGGGCGCCCGGCAGAGAGTCGGGCACGGCGCAGCCTTTGCTGGTAAAGTGCCGCGCGTTATCACTTTTGAGGATTGTTCCATGGCTACTAACCGTTCCCGCCGCCTGCGCAAAAAACTCTGCGTGGATGAATTCCAGGAGCTCGGCTTCGAGCTGAACCTGAACCTCAAAGCGGACCTGAGCGAAGCGGACATCGACGCTTTCCTCGACGAATTCCTGCGTGTGGCCATGAAAGACAACGGCCTGGGCTATGTTGGCGGCGAAGACTACGGTCTGGTGTGCCTGGCCAAACGCGGTTCGGTCAGCGAAGAACAACGCGCCGCCGTTGAAGCCTGGCTGAAGGGCCGCAGTGAAGTCACCGACTACACCGCCAGCCCGTTGATCGACGTCTGGTACCCAGAGACCGAAATCAACGCCGAACACGCCTAAGCCGTTACGGTTTAAGCAGGTGTAAAACAAAGGGGCCTTCGGGCCCCTTTGTTGTTTTCGCAGATTCGCATTGGCGACTCACGGACTGCTTTCATTGTGGGAGCGACTTTAGTCGCGATTTCCTGAAAACGCTGATCCCAAGCCATGCGCTTTTGTAGGAGCGAGCTTGCTCGCGAAGGGGGCAAACGCGGGACACCCCGCATCGTCGTTTGCAGGGTTCGCCAGCAAGCTGGCTCCTACAGGGTACGGCGGCGCTCACCCCACCTTTGCCAGCAACGCGTCCACATCCACGTCGTCGATCTGCTCAGGCTGCAAAAAGCGCTGGGCGTATTCCAGGTGCAAACCGCTGCGCACGAACAGGGCGAACAAGTCGGTGTCGATGTGCGCGCCGTTGGCCATGCCGACCATGATGCCCAGCGCCTGCGACAAGGTTTTGCCGCGTTTGTATGGGCGGTCCACGGCGGTCAGCGCTTCGAAAATATCGGCAATCGCCATCATCCGCGCCGGCAGGCTCATGTCTTCGCGGCGCAAGCGTTTGGGGTAGCCGGTGCCGTCCATTTTTTCGTGGTGCCCGCCGGCGATTTCGGTGACGTTGGCCAGGTGCGGCGGGAACGGCAAATGGCTGAGCATCATGATGGTCTGCACCATGTGATTGTTGATGATGTAACGCTCTTCGGCCGTCAGCGTGCCGCGCGCGATGCCGAGGTTGTACAGCTCGCCGCGATTAAATTTGTAGGTGGGCTCGTTAAGTTTGAAGCCCCACGGGTTGTCCACCGGCACGCTGTCTTTTGGCCCGCGTTCGAACAGGTGCTCGGGTTTGTCAGCCAACAATGGTTCGCTGACTGGCAGGGCGGGCGCCGGGGTGCGGCTCTGGCGCTGGTTCTCTTCCCACGACACGCCGAGGCGGTCGTCCAGGGTACGCGTCCAGGTGCGCATGCCGATCTGGGCCAGGCGCTCCAGGTCCGCGTCGGCCATGGCTTCACCGCCCAGGTTACTGCGGGCGACAAAGGCGAATTCGTCGTCCAGCGCGGCGAGCAAGTCGTCACGCGATGCCCTCAGTTGCGCTTCATCGCCGCCACCGGCTATGCCTTGCCAATAGCTGATCCAGGCGTCGCGCTTGAGCACTTCGAAACGGGTGCGAATTTCATGGATGCGGTCGTACAAAGTTTCCAGTTTGGTGGCTTTATCCACCACGTATTCCGGCGTGGTGACTTTGCCGCAGTCGTGCAGCCAGGCGGCGATGTGCAGTTCTTCCCACTGCTCGTCGGTGGGTTGGTAGGCGGCAAAGGCTGGCTCGTCGCTGTTGGCGGCAGCGCGGGCGAGCATCAGTGTCAGCTCCGGCACGCGTTGGCAGTGCCCGCCGGTGTACGGGCTTTTGGCGTCGATGGCGCCAGCAATCAATTGAATAAAGGCATTCAGCAGTTTTTTCTGACTTTCCAACAGGCGCTGACTTTCGATGCACAGCGCCGCTACGCCAGACACCGCTTCGACAAAGGCAATGCGCTCGGGCCGCAGCATGGCTTGATCGTCGACGTGGCCGGTGTCGCGCTGCAACAGCACCAATACGCCGAGCGTCTGGCCTTGGCGGTTGTGCAAACCCGTGGCGGCCAAGTGCAGCCGTGGGCTGTCCAGTTTCAGGAAGATGTCGCGCAACGCGCCGGCTTGATCGAAGCCTAGGCTGCGCGTGCTACTGGCGCCGCCGTTGGCCGGGCCGTCGAGCCAATCGGGTAGGTCGTCGGCGGCGGCCGGGTAGCTGGCCAGATGAAAGGGCTCCAGCTCGCGGGTCTGTTTGTCCAGGATCAGACCCTTGGCCTCTAGGCTGCCGGTGTCGGCATCGATCAGATAAATCAGCCCGCCTTGGGCGCCGCTGATTTCTACGGTTTCTTCCAACACGCGTGCCAGCAGCGTATCGAAGCGAGTTTCGGCGGACAGGCTGGAGGCGATGTTCAGAAAGCTGGCGATGGTTTCTTTCATGCGCGCCATTGAGGTGGCGAGTTGGTCGATTTCCAGAATCGGCGAGTGGCCGCTGCTGGGTTGGCTGAAGTCGAAGCGGCGGATGGCTTCGGCTTCACGCACCAGGTCGCGCAGTGGTCGAATGATCAGCCGCGAGCTGAGCCAGCCCAACGGCAGGCACAGCAGCAGAATAGCCAGCGTCACCAGCGCGCCTTGCCAGCGAATACGGTAGGCATCGGCGAGCAATTCGTCTTTTGGCACCACCAACGCCAGCTCCAAGCCTTGCGGCCCGCCTTCGATCAAATGGCTGCGCGAGACCACCCAGTCGCGCTGATCCAGGCGGATGCCGCGCAAGGCTACGTTTGGGTCGCGGTCCAGCAAGGCGGCCAGCACCGGATTCAGGTCGCGGGCTTTGGCCAACTGAGCTTTTTCGCTTTGCACAATCAGGCGGCTGCTGTCGGGGTAAGCGATGGCATTGCCGTTGCCGTCGTACAGCACCACTTCGGTGGAGGGCGTGATTTTGTGTTTGGCCAGCGTGGCGGACAAATCATCCAGCGTCAGGTCCGCGGCAATCACCGCATGTTCGCCCGTGGCACGGGCCAGGGTGGTGCCGACATTGCCGGTGGAGAAAAACACATAAGGCGCCGTGGTGATCTGCTCTTTGCGGCTCAACGCACTGGCAAACCAGCTGCGGTTGCGGGGGTCGTAGCGTTCTTTGAGATTCTGCCGGCGGCTGATCAGGTTCAGTTCGGCATCGTAGTAGGCCGACTCCGACTGCGCCGATTCGGTTTGCGCGGATTCGCCCACGCGATCGATGGACCACACCTGGTACGCGGCGTTTTGCGGCGCGTCGAATTTGTCTTTCAAGGCTTGCGTGCGCAGCGGGCGCACCATGAAGAAATCGCCGTCGTCATAGCCGAGGAACAGCGAGGCCAGTTTCGGGTTGTCGCGCAGCGCTTGTGCAAACGAGGGCAGCAGCGCCATGCGCTGATAGTGGTCGGTGCCGTGGTTTTGCTCTTGCAGGGCAAGCAGGCTGAGGAGGTGGCGAATCGGCTGGTAGGTATTGAGCAGGTCGTGCTGGACGTCTTCCTGAATCCGACTGAACAACTCGGCGCTGCTGGAGTAGATGATTTGCGTGGTTTGCCGGTAGTTGAAAAGGCCCAGCACGATGCCGGTGATCAGCAGTAAAAAGGTAAACAGCACACTGATGTGCACGTGCAGCGAGTAGCGGCGTTCCACGCGGCGGGACTTACTCATTGCGCATCACTCCTTGAACAGCGCAGAGGGAAATCTCTTGCTCCGATTGTTCGCGGGCATCGCTGCGCTCAACCCCGTACCGAAGCAAGAGGCAAGCATAGTGAACGGATGGCTTTTCTGCCGGGGCAAAAGCGTGCGTACGTCACTCTTGCGAAGAGGGCGTGACGGTAACGGGCGCAGGCTCCGGCTGGTTGCTCTGACGGCGGTTGAGGTATTGGTTCAGGTAATGCCGAACCCAATGCATCAGCAACGCCACAGACAGGGCGATTGCCACGCCGGTCAAGGTGTTGAGCACCCGCACCTGACCCAAGTGCCAGTCATGGGAAAGGCTTTCAGTGAGCAGCAGGAAACACAGCGTGGTTTGCAGCACGAACAGCCCGTAGTGATGGGCCTGAAAGGCACGACTCATGGCGATTAAGGGCAGCATCACCGCCACCATCACCGGCGGGCTTTGCAGGCTGTGGCCAAAGTAAATCAGCAGCGACGCGGCGCAAAAACTGGCCAGGCTCGCCTGCAGCGCGCGCACCAGGCTGCCCTGGAATTCGAGCTGCAAGGTGGCGATAACGGTAATGGTCAGCCAGTAGCCGCGCGGCAGGTCGGCCAGTTCAACGGTCAGGCCGGCCAGGGCGAACGCCAGGGTGCAACTGAAGGCGTGCAGCAGCCATTGACGGCGCGGTTGACGTTTGGCGTGGCGGCGCAGCACTTTCAAAATGCCGACCAGGCGCGGCATCCGCGGCCACATGCGCAGGCCGTGCACGCCACGCAGGGCGAAGGCCAGCAAGGTCACCCAAAGGCCGCCAAGAATAAACAGCATGCCGACGGCGTAGGGATTGGTCAGGTTGCCGACCCCGTGCTGGCCTTGGCCCAGGCACAGGCAGATGGCCAAACCGATGCCAAGCTTGCCGGCCTCGGCGCCGAAGCGTTGCAGCCAGGCCAGCAAGAAACCGAACAGGGCAAACAAGCCGAGGCTGATGAAGGGGTGATCCGCGCCCCAAAAACCCAGGCCGGCGCTCCACGCCCCGAGGCCGATCAGCAGCAACATGCGCAACATGCCAAAGCGGTGCAGCGGGTTGGCCTTGGCCGCTTGAAAGGCCCCCACGGCAGCCCACAGGAAACCAGGGTGACCGCTGAACAAGCCAAGAATCAGCGGCAACGCGCAGCCGAGCATCGCCACCATGGCGGGGCCCCAGGCGGGCGGGCCGGATTGCCAACTGAACAGTTGCCGCAAGAGCGTGGGCATAAGCGTTTCTATTCCAGAGCGTTCAACATTCCCATTACACCGGGCTGGAGCGCCCGGTCATTTCCGCTGCCATTTCGGTGGCATAGCTGTCGGTCATGCCGGCGATGAAGTCGATCATGCGCAGGAACGAGCGATGCAGCGTCCAGTCCGCCTTGGGCGCGTTGTAACCCAGCAGGTCGAGAATGCGTTGGTTTTTAAACGACAGGCTTTCGCCGCTGTGCAGTTCGAGGGCCGCACCGCAGAAATTGTTCAGCAGAATTTCCAACGTGGTGTACGCGCCGATCTCGTGCAGGGTTTTGCGCTTGTCCTGGAAAATTTTCTCCCGCGCCATGTTTTTCGCCCCGAGCACGCAGCGCTTGGCGGCGCCGTGCATGTGTTCCACCAAGTCGCCGTGCAACGTGCCGGCGAGCAGGGCGTCTTGCTGCTCGACGAAAGCCTGGGCGGCGGCGTTGGTCAGGTGTTCGATGGCCTTACCGCGCAGAATCGCCAGCTTGCGCCGCTGCGAGTCATGGGGGCCGAGCAGGCGATAGGTTTCCGGCAGGTCGTCGCCGACCAGGCCAAGCAACACCGATTCCACTTCGGGGTAATCAAGCAGCTCCATTTCCAGGCCGTCTTCCAGGTCGATCAGGCCGTAGCAAATGTCGTCGGCCGCTTCCATCAGATACACCAGCGGATGGCGCGCCCAACGCTCGTGTTCCAGCTGCGGCAAGCCGAGCTTGGCGGCGATTTGCTCCAGCAACGGCAACTCGCTGCGGTAGCAACCGAATTTGTGTTTTTTGTAGCCCAGCGCTTCGGCGTGCGTCGAGGTCCAGGGGTATTTGAGGTAGGTGCCGAGGGTGGCGTAAGTCAGCCGAGTGCCGCCGTCAAACTGGTGGTATTCCAGCTGCGTGAGCACACGAAAACCTTGGGCGTTGCCTTCGAAATGCAGGAAGTCCTGGCGTTCAACCTCGCTCATGCCATCAAGCCAGCCGCGCCCGGCGGCCTGTTGGAACCAGTGCCGAATGGCATCTTCACCGGAGTGGCCGTACGGCGGATTGCCGATGTCATGGGCCAGGCACGCCGACTGCACGATCATGCCCAGGTCGTTCGGTTCGCACCAATCCGGCAGGGCATCGCGCAGCATTTCACCCACGCGCATACCCAGCGAGCGGCCCACGCAGCTGACCTCCAGCGAGTGCGTCAGGCGGGTGTGTATGTGGTCGTTGCTGGACACCGGATGCACCTGGGTTTTGCGGCCCAGCCGGCGAAAGGCGCCGGAGAAGATGATGCGGTCGTGATCTTTATGAAAGGGGCTGCGACCCAACTCGGTGGCGCTGTAAGTGGGCTTGCCGAGTCGTTCGCGGTTGAGCAGTGTGTGCCAGTCCAAGGCCTGTCCTCGCCGTTCAGTGGCTGATGGCGCCTAGCTTCCCGGTTCCGGGGGTTGGCTGCAAGTGATGGTGAAGAGCTTGAGGGCCAGCCCCTCTCCCTAACCCTCTCCCCGAGGGGCGAGGGGACCGAACGTCGTTTGGCTCCCCTCTCCCGTTTACGGGAGAGGGGCTGGGGGAGAGGGCTAGCGGCGTGCGCGGTTTACAAACCCGCCACATCAATATCCAACAGCAACAACCGCTGGCCGTTGTCGATAAATTGCCCGGCCGTGAGGCAGTACTGGTTGCTCGTAGCGTCGCGGTAGGTGGATGACAGAATCAGCCGACGTTCATCCCAGCCTTCGGCCAGCAATTGATAGAAGTAAGGGCGCCATGACCAGTTATGGCCGAGGTAGCGTCCGTCTTCGCGCCAGCCAGTGCCGGTCCATTCCAGGTTCGACGTGAGTTGGGTGCCGTTGGGGTCGCATTGGTACACGCGCAGCAGCCATGGGTAATCGGCCGGTGCGGGCAGGGCGCTCAAGGGCGCATCTGCCTCGGCCCAGGCTTTGAAACTGTTCATTAATCCGCTGAGTTGTTGGCGCAGGGAAACCAGGCGTGCGCGCTCCGATAACTTGTTGCGCACGTAACGGTTGCGCAGCTCGGCGAAGCGCTCAACAAACGCATCGGCGGGAAAGAACTCGCGCTCGGGCTTGGCGAACAAATAGCCCTGCACATAGCGCGAACCGCATTCCAGGGCGAAGTCCAGTTCGGCTTCGGTTTCCACGCCTTCGGCGATGATCCAGCAGCCGGTTTTTTCCGCCATTTGCGCCAGCGCCTTGACCACTTCACTGCTCGGTCCGCCGCGCGCGGCCTCCTGAAACAGGCGCATGTCGAGCTTGAGAATGTCGGGCTGCAAGGCCAGCACGCGGTCGAGCTGCGAGTAGCCAGCGCCAAAGTCGTCGATGGCAATACGTGCGCCCGCTTCGCGGTAGCGCGCCACCACTTCTGGCAGACGCAAACTGCCGCCGCCCAGTTCGGTAATTTCAAAGACGATGCGCTCGGGGGAGACGCCGTATTTTTCCAGTTGCTTCAAGCTGGGCAGCGGCTGGTTCGGGCGCAGGCGGCCAATCCAGCGCGGCGAAATATTGATGCTGAGAAACCAGTCAGCCGGGGCGCCATGAAAGCGCTGCAACGCGTCGGCACGAATTTCACGGTCGAGGCGGCGCAGGGCGGCCATGGGGAATTTGGGGTCAGCGAATAAAGGCCCTACCGACGCCAGGCGGCCGTCGTCTTGCTGCAGGCGGCCCAGCGCTTCGATACCGGCGATACGCCCGGTGGCGGTATCTATAAACGGCTGGAAGCAGGCAAGCGGTTGCCCGTCGATCACAGTCACATCCTTAGTAGCGGTTGGCAGTTCAGCCCGCACACGGCAAGGCGATGAACAGCGCCGTTGCTGTTCATCACGTTGCGTTTGCAAGAAAGTGGCCAGTTGTAGGACAGCGCCCTACATGGGCCGGATCAGACCTGTTTGCGGTTCTTCAGCGCAACGGCAACCAGCGGATAAAGGCCCAGGCCGATTTTCAGCCAGCGGCTGAGTTTTTTGCTTTTGCCGCCGAAAAAGCCCAGCAACGAAACCCCGGCCATGCCCCACAACGGCGCACGGCTAGTACTCAGGCTGCTTTGCCAACTGCTGGCGGTGCCACGCATTTTGCGCAGCGGGTGCAGCAGTTGCTGGGTTTCGTGGCGCAGTTCGTGGCGGTGCATTTCCATGCGCAAACGAACCAGCTGTTTGCGCAATTCCTGGCGGGTAGGTTTGGCAGGATTCATGGCATCAGGCGCTCACGGTCACGGGCCAGCTCTTCGAGCGTGGCGCTGAAAGGGGACGATTCGTCGGTGACTGCCGCGCGCAGGCGCAAACCGCAAAACAGCGCTGCCAAGGCGTAGAACGCACACAAGCCGATAATGCCCGTGAGACGGTAGCTGTCCCACACCAGAATCAGCACCAGCGCCGACAACCCCAGCAATAGCAGCAGGGCGAAAACCAGGGCCAAGCCGGCGAACAACAGCATGTTCAGGCTGCGGCTTTTTTGCTCTTGCAGCTCAATGCCGAATAGTTCGACGTGGCTGTGCAACAAGCCCAAAAACGCCGCGCCCAGTCGCTTGGGCGATGGGCCGACGCCTTGCAGCGGAGGTGGGGGTAGGGATTCCATTCCGTCACTCATGATCAGCGACGGGTAGCCAGCAGGCCAAGCAGGAAGCCGATGCCGGCGCTGATGCCGACGGCCTGCCAAGGGTTTTGCTGAACGTAGGCTTCGGTCGAAGCCAAGGCTTCTTCAGCCCGCTCACGCACGGTGTACTCGGTGAGTTGCAGGGTGTCACGGGCGCGCTTGAGGCTGTCGTGAATGCTCAAGCGCAATTCGTCTGCTTCGGCGCCGGCCAGGCTGGCGGTGTGTTCGAGCAGCTTCTCGGTGTCTGCGATCAGGGCTTGGAATTCGGCGACAAGCTCTTCCTGAGCACGTTCATTGGCCTTGCTAACCATAGTGGTTCTCCGTGGTGGGGTCGGTGAGTGTAGGTCTTTGGGTTTCGAGTTGCCGCTCCGATGGATGGTTCCATCTAATAACGGCCGCCGCGCGCTCGCTGGCAGGCCTCTGCAGCTGGTATAGCGCTTGCATTGTGCTGGTGCGCAACGCCCAGCAATTGCGCCGTAATCGCGCATTTTCTGCGTTAACCCAGGTGGCAACAGTGTTGCTCAACCGAATGAAAAATAAAGAAAAGAACTGATCGCTCACGTTATCTGCCCGTTTCCCTGGTTCTAAATCGGTTCGCTCGCTTGAGCAGAACTGGTGCGCTGTGGCGTCATCATGGTGCGTGCGGGTGGTGCGTTGAGCCGCTTTGGTGCTTTTTCGCTGCCGGAGTCGCTTCATCGATGGAAAACCTTAACAGCGCCGTGCAAACCCTGATCCACGGTTCCAACACGGTCTTCATTCTGCTTGGCGCCGTCATGGTGCTGGCCATGCATGCCGGCTTCGCGTTCCTGGAAGTTGGCACAGTCCGGCAAAAGAACCAAGTGAACGCCTTGTCGAAGATCATCTCCGACTTCGCCATGTCGGCGCTGGCCTATTTCTTTGTTGGCTACTGGGTGGCGTATGGCGTGACCTTTCTGGTGCCGACGGCTGAGCTGACTGCCGACCACGGCTACGCGTTGGTGAAGTTCTTTTTCCTGTTGACCTTCGCCGCCGCCATTCCAGCGATCATTTCCGGCGGCATTGCCGAGCGCGCCAAGTTCGGCCCGCAGCTGTGCGCGACCTTGCTGATTGTGGCGTTTATTTACCCATTTTTCGAAGGGCTGATCTGGAACGGCAACTTCGGCTTTCAGGCGTGGCTGGCCGAGCGCTTTGGCGCCAGCTTCCACGACTTCGCAGGCTCGGTGGTGGTTCACGCCATGGGCGGTTGGCTGGCCCTGGGTGCGGTGCTGTTGCTGGGTAGCCGTAACGGGCGCTATCGCGACGGCAAGCTGGTGGCGTTCGCGCCGTCCAACATTCCGTTTCTGGCGTTGGGCTCGTGGATTCTCATCGTCGGCTGGTTCGGCTTTAACGTCATGAGCGCGCAAACCATGGAGGGCGTCAGCGGCCTGGTGGCGGTGAACTCGCTGATGGCCATGGTCGGCGGCACCGTGGCGGCGCTGTTTGTCGGCCGCAATGACCCGGGCTTCCTGCACAACGGCCCGCTTGCCGGCTTGGTGGCGATTTGCGCTGGCTCGGACCTGATGCACCCGGTGGGCGCGCTGGTAACCGGCTTGGTGGCCGGGGCTTTATTCGTTTGGGCGTTTACCGCCACCCAAGTGAAGTGGCGCATCGACGATGTGCTCGGGGTATGGCCGCTGCACGGCTTATGCGGCGTATGGGGCGGCATCGCTTGCGGCATTTTTGGTCAGCAGATGCTGGGCGGGCTGGGTGGTGTGAGTTTGGTTAGTCAGCTAATTGGCACCGGGCTCGGCGTAGTGGTGGCGCTGCTGGGTGGTTTGCTGGTGTATGGCGTGTTGAAGGCCACCAGCGGAATTCGCTTGAATCAGGAAGACGAGTATTACGGGGCGGATTTGTCGATTCACAAGATTGGGGCGGTGAGTCAGGACTGAAAGACGGTTTTCTTTCGATTCTTCGGCCCTCGACTGGAACGTAGATCGTCGGCCGAGCCGAAATTCTGGACCCCCGCCTTCGCGGGGGTGACGGGTGTCGGGAGTGACGGGGGTGTCGGGGTTACGCAGGTGGCCGGGGTGATGGGCTCGGGCGCGTGGGGGCGCGGTTGTTGATCGCGCTCCTCAACACACCAAACTATCCGCCTGCCGATACAGCATCAGCATCTTGCGGGTGATGGTCTGGTGGATGTCGTCGCGCTCGAAGGTGGACAAGTGGGTGAGCTTGTTCACTTGCAAGCGGTGCAGGTGGATGTAGGGCATCTGCTGGTCGAACTCGCGCAGGTCGCCTTTCATCATGATCGGCAGGAACACATCGCCGAGCTTCTTTTGGCTGTTGATGATCTGCGCCAGTGCCGGCTTGAACGGCATGGTCTTCGGCGTGCGGCCGTCGTCTTTCATTTCGGTGCTCAGCAGCAGCCCCGGTTTGCCGACCAATACGCCGGGCAATACGCACAGCCCGGTTTTGCGCACGGCCGCCGCGTCGATGCCGTGCAGCGTGTCGTGGAATGCATAGGCGTTGGGCAGCACCACCATTTTGCGCCCCAGGTCGGTGGGGAAGTGCAGGGTGTAGTTGGTGTAGAGCTGGCGCACCGATTCGGAATACACGCAGAAGCGGTTCTCGAACAGCCGGATAAAACGCTCGGCCAGCTCACGCCGGGCCATGCTTTCCATATCCCAGATCAGGTCCTGGTTTTCCGGCTGTTGGAGGTTGATCTCCTGGTGTTCCATGCTGGTCATGCAGTCCTCATACGCGGAATTGGCGCAGTAGCCGGTTCAACTCATCGGCCAGTTGATTCAGGTGTTGGCTGGCGCTGCTCGATTGCTCGGCGGCCATTGCCGTGTTGTGGGCCAGGCTGGCGGCGTCGGTGACGTTCTGATTGATGTCTTCAACCACATGCGCCTGTTGCAACGTAGCACTGGCGATCGAGGCGTTCAGGCTGGTCAGGTTGCGTAACGACTGGCTGATCTGGTTAAGGCTTTCCCCGGCCTGGCGCGCTTGGTCGACGGTCAGTTGCGAGGCTTTGCTGCTTTCGTTGATGACGTTTACCGCCGCCTGCGAGTTGCTTTGCAGGCGCTCGATCATCCCTTGGATTTCGGCCGTCGACTTCTGCGTGCGTTGGGCCAGTAAGCGAACTTCATCGGCAACTACCGCGAACCCCCGACCTTGCTCACCCGCCCGCGCGGCTTCGATGGCGGCGTTAAGGGCGAGGAGGTTGGTTTGTTCGGCGATGGAGCGTATCACTTCCAGAACGCCGCCGATCTGGGTTGTTTCCTGGGCTAAGGATTGGATCACTTCAACGGCTTCATTAATGGTGCCCGAGAGTTTGTTCACCTGTTGCAGGCTGCGCTCGATGTTGGCCTGGCCTTGCTGGGCATTGGCCTCGGCGCCTTGCACTTCGCCGGAGGCTTGCTCGGCATTCTTGGCCACATCCTGCACGCCATAGGTGACCTCGTTGATGGCGGTGGCCACCTGTTCCATTTGCATGGCTTGTTGCTGCGCATCTTGCTGCGATTGCGTGGCGACGCTGCCCAGGGTGTCGGCGGACTGATTGAGTGCCGTCGCGGCTTGCAGCATCTGGCTGATCACGGTGCGCAGTTTGTTGGTGAAGGTATTGAAGTGCTTGGCCAGGTCTGCCAGTTCGTCGTCGCCATCGCTGGTCAGCGAGCGGGTCAGGTCGCCTTCGCCGCTGGCGATGTTGGCCATGGCGCTGACCACTTCGTTGAGCGGTCGGGTAATGCTGCGGCTGATGTACAGCACCACCAGCGCCATGATGATGGCGATGCCCAAGCCCAGCATGGAGGCGCTCATGGCCTGTTCGCGGAATTCGGCCTGCATGTCGTCGCTGTACACGCCGGAACCGACAATCCAGTTCCACGGCTGGAACAGCTGCACATAGGAGATTTTCGGCACCGGCTCACTGGCGCCGGGCTTCGGCCAACGGTATTCGACCATGCCCGAGCCTTTGGCCTTGGCGATGGCGACCATCTCGTTGAAGAGGAATTTGCCGTCGGGGTCTTTCAGGGCGCTGAGATCTTGCCCTTCGAGTTTCGGGTTGGTGGGATGCATGATCATTTTCGGACCCAGATCATTGATCCAGAAATAATCATCTTTGGCGTAGCGCAACCCACGCACGGCTTCCATCGCCTGTTTCTGCGCCTGCTCACGGGTCAGCGTGCCGGCGGTTTCCAGGCCGTAAAAATAAGTCAGTACGCCGGTGGCACTTTGCACAACATGTTGGGTCTTTTGAACCTTGGCCGAGTGCAGGTCGTGGTTGATCTGCTTGAGCATCAACAGGCCAAGGCTGACCAGCATGACCAACGCGACAGCGAGAATGAGCCAAAGCCGACGATGAATCGGTAGTTTGCGCAAGGTTTGCATGGTGCGGAACTCCAACCGTTTTTGTTGTTGTGCTGCCTTGAAAGTAGGCGCTGGTGATGGCTTTGCAACAGTACAGGGGAAATGTAAGTAAAGGCAGCAGCATCGGTAGGAGTTGTCTGCTACATTTCGGCGCCAAAGCGGCATTCCCAAGCGCTTGCAGGTCATTTTTCAGTCGCCGGGACAGGGGGTTTGGCCTGGCGCTGGCTCCGTTTGCTAGCGTGGTTTTTTCTGCCGACACTTTTTCGTCGACAACAATTTTGAGGGCGGTGCGGGGCACTGCCGATGGGGGAAGTTGCATGGATCTTTGGAGCGCTGCGCAGGCGTTGATTTTGGGGATTGTTGAGGGGCTTACCGAGTTCCTGCCGATTTCCAGTACCGGGCACCAGATTATCGTCGCCGACCTGCTGAATTTCGGCGGTGAACGGGCCATGGCGTTCAACATCATTATTCAGCTCGGCGCCATTTTGGCGGTGGTCTGGGAATTCCGTAAAAAGATCTTCGACGTGGTGCTGGGGTTGCCCAAAGACCGCCAAGCACAGCGTTTTACCGGCAACCTGCTGATTGCCTTCTTCCCGGCGGTGATCCTGGGCGTGATTTTCGCCGACCTGATTCACCACTATCTATTCAACCCCATCACCGTGGCGGCCGCGCTGGTGATTGGCGGTGTGATCATGTTGTGGGCCGAGCGCCGCCAACATGTGGTGCACGCCGAAACCGTCGATGAAATGACTTGGAAAGATGCCTTGAAGGTCGGCTTTGCCCAGTGCCTGGCCATGATTCCCGGCACCTCGCGGTCTGGCGCCACGATTATTGGCGGCCTGCTGTTCGGCCTGTCGCGTAAAACTGCGACCGAGTTTTCCTTCTTTCTGGCGATGCCGACCATGGTCGGCGCGGCGGTGTATTCAGGCTACAAGTACCGCGATCTGTTCCAGCAAAGTGATTTGCCGGTGTTTGCCATCGGCTTTGTCACCGCGTTTATCTTCGCCATGATCGCCGTGCGCGGCTTGTTGAAGTTCATCGCCAACCACAGCTATGCGCTGTTCGCTTGGTACCGCATTGCCTTCGGCTTGCTGATTCTGGCGACCTGGCAGTTCGGCCTGATCGACTGGACCGCGGCTCAGCCGTAAGCCATGGCGCGCAGCCCCAACTTCGCCGTATCGCCGACCGAGCGCTTCGACAGCCCGGAACAGACCGATATCACCCGCGACGTGGTGCTGCGCTATCACTACTGCTGGAAATACCGCGACCTCGACGGCGTGATGGCGCTGTATCACCCGGACGTCGAGTACCACGACTTCTTTCAAAACCGTGTGCTGGCGCTGGATGAGCTGCGCGAGTACGTGCTCGCCACCATGCCGCGCGCCCCCGAAGAAGCACTCGAGCACAGCGACCGCATCCGCGTGGACGGCGACACGGCGTTTATTCAGTACCGCATCACCCTGCGCGGTGGCGAAGGGCTGGTGTCGTTTCGCACCAGCGAGGCAATAACGGTGCGCGACGGCCTCATCTGGCAGGTGAACGAATACGCTTCGCTGATGCATGAAACCAGCGGTAGCGACAAGGCGGCGGCAGACAACCGACCCGCCATCAGCCGCCTTGGCCTGTCGGCACGCCAGCTCGGGTTTCTTGCCGATGACTTGCAGCATTATTTTCAGCAGCATCAGCCGTATCTGGATCCCGACCTGAACTTGCAGCATGTCGCCAGCGCTACCGGCTACAGCCGCAACCAGATTTCCTACCTGCTCAACCAAGTGCTTGGACAGAGCTTTTACCGCTATGTAAACCACGCGCGTTTGCAGCACTTGCTGGCCGCTATCGCCAAGGCAGTCGGGCCGGTGCGCATCGATGACCTGGCGTTTGCCGCCGGTTTCAATTCGCTGTCGGCGTTCTACAGCTGCTTCCGCCAGCACACCGGGCTCACGCCCAAGGCCTACCTCAAACAACGCACCAACTGACAAATTTCTTCGCGGGCCCGCGCGCAAGACACGCCGCGAATCTAGCCTCTAGTCTCTGCGCCACTTGATGGCGAACAGTTTCTGGAGCGGTACATGAGCGCGTGGCGCAACGTAAGTCTGTGGATGGATCAGCTCGAAGAGCCGCTGATTCCGCGAGCGCCATTAACCGGCACTGTCGAAGCGGACGTGGCGATTATCGGCGCCGGTTACACGGGCCTGTGGACCGCCTACTACCTCAAACGCCAAGCGCCTGAACTGCGCATTGTGATGGTCGATGCCGAAATATCCGGCTTCGGCGCGTCCGGGCGCAATGGCGGCTGGCTGATGGGCAACATTCTCGGCGAGGACCGTCTGCTGGCAGGATTGTCGCCGGCCGCTCGGCATGAGTCGCTCGAACTGCTGCATCACATTCCGGATGAAGTGGGCCAGGTGCTCGAACGTGAAGGCATCGACTGCGACTACCGCAAGGCCGGCATCCTTTACACCGCCGCCCGTTACCCAGAGCAAGAGACGTCGCTGCGGAGCCAACTGCGCGCCCTGCACGCTAACGGCACCACCGAAGCCGACTACCGCTGGCTGTCAGTCAACGAACTGAACCAGGAACTGCGCGTCGCCAAGCCTTACGGCGCCATCTTCACGCCTCACTGCGCGACCATTCAGCCAGCCAAGCTGGTACGCGGCCTGGCCCGTACGGTTGAGCGCATGGGCGTACAGATATTTGAGCAAAGCCGCGTAAACCAGTGGCAGCCCGGCGTGGTGCGCACCGCGCAAGGCGAAGTGCGCGCGCAGTGGGTGGTGCCGGCGGTGGAAGGTTATTCCGTGACGTTGCCGCCGCTGGGCAACTATCAATTGCCCGTACAAAGCCTGATCGTCGCCACCGCGCCGCTGCCGGCCGCGACCTGGGCGGAAATTGGCCTTGAACGTGGCCAGGCCTTCAGCGAAGCGAGCCGGCAAGTCACTTACGGGCAGCGCACCAAGGACGATCGCCTGGTATTCGGCGCCCGTGGCGGCTACCAATTTGGCGGCAAGCTGCGCCAGGACTCGAGCCTTACGCCAGACGAAGTCGAGCTGCGCCGCTACCTGTTCGGCGAGCTGTTCCCGATGCTGAAGAAAGTGCCGATAACCCATTCGTGGGGCGGCAACCTGGGCATGTCGCGTCGCTTCCATCCGCACATGATCTGCGACCGCAAAAACCAGGTGGCGCTGGCCGGTGGCTACGGCGGCGAAGGCGTGGGCGCGAGCAACCTGGGCGGGCGCACGCTGGCGCAGTTGATCCTCGGCGAAACCAGCGTTTTGACCCGCCAGCCATGGGTGCAAGTCGACAGCAGCATCAAGCACGGCCTGCGCACCTGGGAGCCGGAACCGTGCCGCTGGCTGGGCTACAACGCCATCATCCGCAGCTTCGTCCACGAAGACAAAGTGCTCGCCGACCCCGGCAGCGCACCCTGGCGCCGCCACTTCGCCCAAGGGCTGGCGGGGTTTATGGAAGGGTTTATGAAATAAAGGCCTTTCACCCCTCGCCCGCGTGCGGGAGAGGGGCCGGGGGAGAGGGCCAGGGCGTTACGCAACGTTTTGCCCGGCGCGAATCCGCTCCCTCTCCCTAGCCCTTTCCCGCAAGCGGGAGAGGGGACTGATCACTGTTTAACCGAAGAATGAGTAAACCCATGACCATCACCCACTTCAAAAATACCCCCGCTGCCGTGCTCGAAGAGTCCTTCCCGGTCGCCGTGCCCCTGAGCGAAGTCGTGGCCGTGGCCTCGACCACCTGCGTGGAGCGCGACGACGGCGTGGAAACCGGCATCTGGGAATGCACCCCTGGCGTGTGGCGCCGCCAGATCGTGCAGCAGGAGTTCTGCCACATCATCGCCGGACGTTGCACCTTCACCCCCGATGGCGGTGAGCCCATGGAAATCGGCGCCGGCGACGCGCTGATGATGCCGGCCAATACCGTTGGCGTCTGGGACATCAAAGAGACCGTGCGGAAAACCTACGTGCTTATTTTCAAGTAAGCCGCGCTAACCCCTAAAAACAAAAATACCTGGATAACACCATGCTCAAATTCATCGCTCCGCTCATGCTCGTGGCCTCGGTCAGTCAGGCCGCCGACACAGTCAAGATCTACAACTGGTCCGACTACATCGCGCCAGACACTTTGAAGAACTTCCAGGCCGCCACCGGCATCGCCTCGGTGTATGACGTGTACGACAGCAACGAAACCCTGGACGGGAAGTTGATGACCGGAAAATCCGGTTACGACGTGGTGTTCCCCTCCAACCACTTCATGGCCCGTCAGATTCAGGGCGGCGCGCTGAAGAAACTCGATAAGAGCCAGTTGCCGAACTGGAGCAACCTCAACCCGCTGCTGCTCAAAGCATTGGAAACCAACGACCCGGGCAACCAGTACGGCTTTCCCTACCTGTGGGGCAGCACCGGCATCGGCTACAACGTGGCCAAAGTAAAAGCGGTGCTGGGCGACGTGCCGCTCAATACCTGGGACCTGATTCTCAAGCCCGAGAACATGAAAAAGCTCAGCGAATGCGGCGTGGCGATTCTCGACAACGGCCCTGAAGTGCTGCCGATTACCCTGCATTACCTCGGCTTGCCCCATCACAGCAAAGACCCGGCCGACTACAAAAAGGCCGAAGCCACGCTGATGCAGATTCGTCCGTACGTGCGTTATTTCCACTCGTCCAAGTACGTGACCGATCTGGCCAACGGTGAAATTTGCGTGGCGGTGGGTTTCTCCGGCGACATCATGCAAGCCGCTAACCGTGCGAAAGAAGCCAAAAACGGCGTGGATATCGGCTACGTGATCCCGAAAGAAGGCGCGCCGATGTGGTTCGACATGGTCTCGATGCCAGCCGATGCGCCAGACGAGAAAGCCGCCTACGCGTTCATGAACTACTTGCTCGACCCGAAAGTGATGGCCCCGATCAGCGACTACGTGCGCTACGCCAACGGCAACGAAAAGGCCGATGCGTTGGTGAGCCCGGAGCTTAAAGCTGACACCAAGGTGTACCCGAGCGAAGAAACCATGAAAACGATGTTTGCCCTGGAAGCCATGCCGCTGGCCACCGACCGTATTCGCACGCGGTTGTGGAACAAGATCAAATCGGGCAATTGATGCGCTACGCCTCGCGCGCAACGCGTGAGTGAATACCGGGGCTGAACCGCCTTCTTGCAGCGCCATATGGGCGGTGAGAAGGGGTTCAGCCTCGCTGTTTCAGAGCCAATCCATGCGTTTGAAGTTGGCGAACAGACCAACGCAGCCCACGGTAATGACCGTCATCACCCCGGCGTAACCGTAGTGCCAGGTGAGTTCGGGCATGTATTGAAAGTTCATGCCGTACACGCCGGCAATCGCCGTGGGAAAAGCCAGAATCGCTGCCCAGGCGGCGAATTTTCGCTGGGTAATGCTCTGTCGGGATGACTCCAACAGCAGCCCGATCTCAATGGCGTGATCGGCCATTTCACGCAGACCGGTGAGGTCTTCCATCAAGCGCTGCACATGAATCTGCACGTCACGAAAGTATGGGCGCATGTGCTTGTCGATAAACGGGAAATCAAGCTGCTGCAGCTCTGTGCAGATTTCTACCATTGGCGCGATATAGCGGCGGATGCGCAGCAGGTGCCGACGCATGCGCTGGATGCGTTCGACGTCCTCCTGGCTCAGCGGGTTGCGCAGCACATGCTGTTCCATATCTTCCAGCTTGGCGTTGAACTCTTCCAGACGCGGCCGGTAGTTCTCGATCACAAAACTAAGCAGGGCATACAGCACGAAATCTTCGCCATGCTCGAGCATTATCGGCTGCGCTTCACAGCGTTGTCTGACGCGCGCATAGGACGGGGAATTGCCGTAGCGGCAGCTGATTACATAGCCCTTGCCGGCGAACAGCTGGGTTTCGACGAACACCAGCTTGTCGTCTTCCATAACCGGCGAGTACAGCACCATAAATAGTGCATCGCCGAAGGTTTCCAGCTTGGGTCGGGTGTGCTGCAGCAGGGCGTCTTCGATCGCCAATTCATGCAGGTTGAATTGCTTCTGCAGGTTCAGCAGCTCGGCGCTGCCCGGATCGTGCAGCCCGATCCAAACAAAATGATCGGGCTTGGCCGCCCAGCTTTTGCCCTCGTCGAGCTTGATGTCGGTAACTTTTTTGCCTTGGGAATAAACCGCTGCTGCAACGACGCTTGTCATGGTTGTTATCCGTACGCTCCGGTTTTGAGTGGCGCTGGGCGCCTGGCGCCAAGGGTAATGCATGGCGCGCATGGTGTATCGCTGACGTGTATCGCTGAGGCTATGACAAGCGCAGCGACTAGACGGCTCCGTGCAAAACCTGAAATTTAAGCGCTTGAACGCGGCATCGCCGTAAGCGAGCGTTAATAAAAAACCCGCAGGGCGGGGCTTTTGTTAGCGCGCATCAGGTGCTTAAGGCAGCACAGGTTTGCTGGTGGCCAAGGCGGGCGCCGCTATCTCGCGATCCAGCTCGGCGATGGTCGTCTGCATCTGCTCATGGCATTGCTGCATGAGGGCGGGAATGTCGTCTGCCGTCATGCCTTTGGTGGAAATGCCTGGCAGCGAACGGATGGTCACGCAACCGCTGTTCCAACGATTGAGCTGCATGTGCGTGCTGTACGTGCTCACGCACACGGGAACAATCGGCACGCCAGCGGCGATCGCCATCTGGAACGCGCCTTTCTTGAACGGCAGCAGGCCGTTGCCCAAATTGCGTGTGCCTTCAGGGAAAACCCAGATGGACGTGTCTTTATGCTGAAGGGTCTCGGTGGTCGTCAGCATGGCGTGCTTGGCTTTGGCCGCGTTGCCACGGTCGATCAGCACGTTGCCCGCGAGCCAGTACAGCTGCCCGAAAAACGGCACCCACTTCAGGCTCTTTTTACCAATGCTTACGGTGCGTTTGGGCACCACGGCGCCCAGCACGAACAGATCGTAGTTGGACTGGTGGTTGGCAATGTAGACGCACGACGCCGACTGGTTGCGCAGCGCTTCGGTTTCAGCTTTGAGCTTGAGGCGCAGGATCCACAAGGCGGGGCGTGAATAGAGGCGAGCGCAGAGGCGACTGTTATCAGGGTTAAACGGACGGCACAGGCCAATCAAAATGCCCAACACGCCTGCCAGAACAAAGTGCAGACCCATGAGCAACATGCGCAGAAAGAAAAGCATTGAGACGCCCGTTTCGGAAGAGGTCGCGCAGTGTACGGATGTGCACTATTTTCAGCAATGACCGTTCGTTGGGCGTTTTGTTACAAGCTGCAAGCCAGGCGTTCCGGGGCTTTGCGCCATAAAAAAGCCCGGCTCGATGGCCGGGCTCGTGTGCAAGACTTTGCTTAAACCGCGTGCTTCTTGTCTTCTTCAATCGCCCAGTCCAGGGTTTCCAGCAACGCCTTGCGAACCTTGAGCTTGGTGTTCTTGTGCGCCTTCATATTGATTTTCTTCAACTGCTGCGCGGCGGTAACCGCGGTTGCCATCAACTGCTCGGCGGGGACCACGGTATCAAGGAAGCCGGCATCGACCGCCGTTAGCGGATTGAACATCTCACCATTGATAACCGAACGATGGAACGCCGACTTACGCAAGCGATCGCGCGCCAGCTCAATACCGACGTGGTGCATGGTCATGCCGATCTGCACTTCGTTCAGGCCGATGCTGAACGGCCCTTCGACGCCGATGCGGTAATCGGCAGACAGCAAAATAAACGCGCCCTTGGCAACGGCATGGCCGCCGCAGGCCACGACGATCGGAAACGGATGGGACAACATGCGGCGGGCGAGGGTAGAACCGGCGGCGACCAAGTTAATGGCGTTCTCTGGGCCGGACGTCATCACCTTCAAATCGTACCCACCCGACAAAATGCCCGGCTGGCCCGTGATAATCACCACCGCGCGGTCTTGCTCAGCCCGATCCAGCGCCGCGTTCAACGCCGCTATCACATCGGGAGAAATGGCATTGACCTTGCCATTGCTCAGCGTCAGGGTGGCAATTCCGTCATCAAGTTGGTAACTGATCAGATCGCTCATGGCACAAATCCTTGCTCGGGCAGCTATATAAGGTGGGCAGACGTTACCGAGGCGCAGACGGCAGGTAAAGCGCTAAGGCTGACCGTACGGTCGCGCCGGGCTTCGCTCGAACCGACGCACTTGAGCTACGTGCACCAAGCACCACCTTCGCTTAACCGCATGAATCCGTTAAAAAAACTTTGCCTTTAGCGAACGCTTCGGCTAGATTAGCGCGCCTCGACAGACCTAACCCGTCGTCGAGACACGGTGAAGTGTCCGAGTGGCTTAAGGAGCACGCCTGGAAAGTGTGTATACGAGAAATCGTATCGAGAGTTCGAATCTCTCCTTCACCGCCATATTGAAACGCCTAAGGCCCTGAAAACTGAGAAGTTTTCGGGGCTTTTTGCTTTCTGGCATTACTAGGTGTCGAAGATGTGTCGAAACGACTGAGCGACGGCACTTCCTAACGCAGACCAACCTGGCTATAGAATGAGGCACCTCAAGGAAGAATTGCCGGAGTAAGGATGCGCACAAACTACGTCTTGGTCGATTACGAGAACCTGCAGATATCTTCTGTAGATATGCTCCTTGCCGAGCATTTCAGGCTGCTGATGTTCTTGGGCCCGAACAATACAAAGCTTCCTACAGACCTCGTAGTTGGTATTCAAAAACTTCACGCTCGAGCCGAGTATTTCCAGCTAGTCACCCCTGGACATAACGCGCTCGACTTTCAGCTGACCTTCTACCTCGGAACTCTTACGGCGAAAGACGCGAGCGCGTATTTCCATATCATTTCTCGCGATAAAGGCTTCGATCCGCTGATTCGACATCTGAGGACGCAGGGCATTTCCATTACTCGCTCTGAAACGATTGAAGACATGCCCTGCTTCAAACCCTTAGAAATTACGCCGGCTGCAAAACCTACCGTCGTGCCTATTCAGAGCACAGGAAGCGGAGCTGACTTGATCAAACTAGTGGTTTCGGACTTGATCAGTAGAAAAGCCTCTAAGCCCAGGACTGTTAAAACTCTGATGAGCACGATTCACGCGAAGGTAGGAAAAAATCGACCCGTCTCGGAAATCAACAGCATTTATAAAGCGTTGAGAGACAAGGGGTACGTTCAGGAGAACGGCACCAAAGTCAGTTATAAACTACCGCAACGGGCTTAGCGGATTCAATTTTAGCGCGTCATGCAAATGGTCCGGGGACAAGTGGGCGTAACGCATAGTCATAGCCAAGCTTGAGTGTCCTAGGATCTTCTGCAATGTGAGTATGTTGCCGCCTCGCATCACGAAGTGACTGGCGAAGGTGTGTCGCAGAACATGCGTGGCTTGGCCAGCAGGTAGCTTGATCGAGGTCGTATCAATCACCCGGCTGAAAGTAAGCATGCAATTGCTGAACAGGCCATGGCGCTTGAAGTGACCATGCAGACTCCCTTCCAGAGCCTTATCTATCGGAATCGTCCGAGTCCGCCGGGATTTCGTATTGGCAAACGTCACCGCACCATTCGCTACCCTGGCCGGTGTCAAAGCCTGAGCCTCCCCCCATCGTGCTCCAGTCGAAAGACAAACCCTAGCAACCAAGCCAATTCCAGGCGTAGTGTCCCGACCATCAAGAGCATCTAGGAGCTCGGATATCTGAGGCAACGACAGGAAGGAGAGGGGGCGTTCCTGCAAGCGAAGCGGGCGAACCTTGGCCAATGGGTTTGGATAGTCGATATCGTCGAGGTGTATCAGCTGGTTGAACATCGACTTGAAGTAGCCGAAGCGATTGTTCAGCGTCTTGCCATGTACGCCCGATTCGATGTGTTGCCGTCGGATTTCACAATACGCATTGCCCGTGAAGGTAACGCCAACGGGGTCTCCAAGATCCTTGGCCAGCGTGGTGAGTATCTGTTTGATGCGCGTACCGTCTGCAAGAGTGTGCCCATGCAGGTCGTGGTAACGGTCAACTAGCTCAGATAGCCGCCGTCGATCCTTGGGTTTTGGAGACCAGCTAGGCGTCTCGATGCACTTCGCTCGACAGGTAGCCTCAAACCTCAGCGCTTCAGCTTTGGTCTTGACCGTCTTACGAAACCGCTTGCCTTTAACGGGTTCAACGTCGACTTTCCATTTGCCGTTTGGCTGTTGCTCGATAGCCATTAAACAGCGCGCCCCCAACGTACGTGACGTTCCTCAAGCAGTGCTTTGATATGCTTGTAGAGGTCGTGCTCGCTCATGTCTTTGGCGGCATAGTGGTCGCAGATGACGGGCCAGCATTCCCACTGTTTGAGGTTATCAAACGCCTTTTTTGCGCCCACCCGTTCCCTTGCCAGCAAGCTGACGAAGTTCCCCACGAACAATTCGACGTTCTTGCCGCTAAAGCCACGGCTGGACTTGTAGTAGCGCTTGTATTCAGTGTCATCGAGCATGGAATCGGCCTCTATCTCTACCTTCACGTCATCACGAATAAGGGTCCAAATCGCTTCATAGCGACCAGGGCGGGACAGCAACTTGAACTGGTGCAAGCCATACCGCCACAGACCGTCCAAGTGCGCAGAGAAAGCCTCAAACGTACGGGTGTCGATGACCGCGCCGGAGTGCAGGTTTACGGAGCCACTGGCGAACTGCTGGATGATGGAGTGGTGGTAGCGCAGTTCGACGCGCCACACGGCTTGCTTGGGGTTGTAGTTGTTCTGGTCGTCGTGGTCGAACGAGTCTCGGCGACGCCAAACGCTTTCCCAATAGTCGAGTTTGTCAGTAGCTCGGGCTTGCTCGGTCTTGTTGTAGATGCAGAGCTGTACGCCACTGGCCGAGCCGAACATCGAGGTTTCGCCACGTCCGTAGATGCTCGATTTCATGTCCCACTGAATTTCATTGATGCCCGAAATATCACGGTGAGTACGAGCACGGCAGTGCATGCGGGCGACCAAATCCTTAGGCGGTTCCCAGCCCTGTAGATCGAGCGCCAGATGGACAGCGCATTGGTTAACCTCAACGTGGGTGAGGAGGGCGTCGGCGTAGTAGTCGAGACGGGCTTGCAGACGTTCAGGCGATAGATTGTCGATGGCGTGGGGCGACACTTCGATTTTCAGATGCGGACCAATCTGGTCGATTTTGGCGTTGAAGTTCTTCACCAGCAAAATCAGACCAAGGTCTGCGTTCTGAAGCTTGTACTGATAGCCCGAGTCTTTCCCAACTCGACCCGAGTGCCAGCGTTGGCCAGCGAAGTCGACCATGGCACCAGGGGTCTCAAACAGGGCCATGATTTCCGGGCGAATCATGCCCTTATACAACTGGCGCACGGTATCGACGCCACAGCGCAGCAAGCGAACACCTGACAGGTCAGTGAACACTGCCGTTTTATCGTCAAAAAAGACTCGGCCGAAAGGCGACTCTTTGAATTTTCGGTCTGCACGAATTTGGTCTTTGACGCTCATTACTTTCACTCCGAATAGCTACGAATCGAAACTGTGCTTACTGGTTTATCTGACGTGTTACAGGGACGTCACGCGGCGGCTCGCTTGCTCTGTACCTAGCCGCGCGCTCGCCGCCTTGCTCCTCAATTCAGAAGCGTCCTAGGCATCCGGCTGTTGTCCGGTATGGCAATCACACGGGTGCCCGAAATCTCGCTCACAGGAGCGTTAGCGTTCGTTTGGTAGGGGTTCGTTTGCGGTGTTGCAGATTGGATGGATTGACCGCGCGCGAGCTGTTGCGCAGGCATTGCGCCCTTGCATACGGCTTGGCCTTCCCATTCCTTGTACTTGATCACCACATAGCACGGGCCGCGATAGCCAAGCTTGTAGCCAATGTCAGCCAGTTCGGTTCCGGTCTGCCGAAATACGCGGCCTTCTTCATCCTCAACGCGGAACATCACTTTGCGGGTGAACTGCCCATCACGTTTGCCTTCGACTACGGCCTCAACATAGATATGCCGACCATCGAACGGGTGCGCTAAGACAGGATCCAGTGGAGCACCAGACCGGCCACCCAGAGAAACAGGCAGTACATCAGCAGCCACGTTACTAATATTTTGAGCAGGCGCAGCAGCAGCCGGAGCAGCTTTTTCAGCGGAGGGAGCAGCAGTTTCTTTGTGGGCGCCAGCAGGGCCGAAATCAATTCCGCCGAGAGAAAATACAGCGACAAAAACGCTGGCAATAAATGCCAAGAGAAAAAGTAATTTAGGTGAGCGGAAAAGGCTCTTACCGGCCGTGGTGTCTTGGGAGACGCCTGTAGCGGTGGATTGGTAGAGCCGGAAGGTGTCGGGCTTGATTCGCTTGTATTCAACGATGGTGCCTTCGGCTGGCGCGCGGTTGAGCTGGGCGTCATGCTGGGCCTCCTTGTAGCGGCCAGATATGCCGATCACGGCAAGGTTTGAGTGCTTGTAGGCCATCTCGCTAGTCATCCGAATGTCGTCGCGGATGTAGCTGATGTTTGGGGTCGTCAGAACAACGTCCCAGTTCCAATGCCGGTGGCGAGTCCAGCCGTCGAGCCAATCCATGGGGCGATCCGCAGCGGCCGCCGCCTCACTACCACCCGGATAGTCGAATTGGGCTAGGTCTTTTTCCCGCCACGCTTTGGGAAAAACCAGCTGGGTTTCGTCAAAGATGATGAATGCGCCCCGCGGTGCCCATTGGAACCAGGAGCGCATCTTTTCCATATCAGCCCGGACTTCTAAGTCGAGGTTGATGATGTCGACAGACTGGGGCACCTCGGGCATCACCTGCAGGACTCTTTCCAAGGTGAAGCCACGAATGTTGGTGATGATTACGCGGCCAGCTTTTAGCGCGCGTACCGCATCGTCTTGGATGGCACCGGAGGTTTTGTAAGAGCCGTTCGGGCCGTGGTGAATTTTGATGGCCATCGTCAGCGACCCATGAACGGCACGAAGCGGAGCATGAAGCGTGTGGATAAAGCGGAGAACAGGATATTCAACGCTTGCGGGATGCCGAAGAAGGAAAGCCCGCTCAACACCTCACCCGGTAAACCGGAATACATCTGCCGAATTTGCTGGGTTACGCCAATGCTGTTAACAACGTCTTGGGCGGCTTCATACGCTACTTGCAAAGCGAAGATTTGCATCTGGATATACGAATACAGCGCGGCCTTGGTTGCGATCGCCATGAAGGTTTTGAGCAGGTCGTAAATACCAGTCGTGAGGAAGTCCCACACGTATTGGAAAAACAGGAAAATCTGGTCAATGGTGCTGCTGATCCATTCCACGGTTAGTCCCTCAAGATGATGAAGCCGGCCAAAATCGTTGCGCAGGCGAGCAGGATGTATTTCAGGTAAATGAGCTGGTCTTCGAAATCGGCAGGGCAGAAATCGAGATTGGTGTTGATGTACGGGCTACGGATGGGGATGTCGTAACAGGGCAGCTTTGCGCCACCCGTGCCGATGTTCAGGTCGAAGACACCGGAAAATAGAGTCGAGTACTGGTTAATCAGGCCATCCAGTTGCTGGCGGCCTGCGTCTATCTTGGCCTGCCACTCCGCTTCCTCTTCGCCGAAGCCTTCGGATGCGTTGCCGACAAGTTGCTTGGTGGGACCGGCGATTTCGTCGTCGCCCTCTTCTTCCTCACCTTCGCCTTCACCCTCACCACTACCGGGCGTGCACTTGGCACCCTTACAGCTAGAGCTAGAGTCGCCTGGCGATCCGTCCGCGTTGGTGTGGTTGTTGTTGGTGGTAGTCGTAGTCGTCGTAGTGCAACTGTTTACGCCGGTGCACTTGGTTTCGGTTTTGGTGGTAGTGGTCTGCGTGTCTTTCGAGCCATCCGGGTTGGAGGTCGTTTTGGTTTCGGTGTCGGTCTTTGTCTTGGTCGATTTGGGCTGTGTAATGACGCAGGTCCAATTGCCATTGACCGTGCCCCACTTGCAGTTTTCGTCGCCGTCTTGCTTAACCTCTTTGGTCTCGGTGCAGTTGTAGACCTTTACCGGCTTGCCATCAGCGGTTGTGCTGTCTGGACCGGCTTCGCACTTGTTCGAGGTTTCGACTTGAGGGGCGGTATCAGCCTTGGTGCAGTCGGACTCAAGATTGCATTCGGTGTAGCCCGCTGGGTTAGCTGCCGTGCATTGATTGCCGGTGTAGTTGCCGTCGTAGTAGTACGTGGTCCGGCCACCAGTAGTTAGCGGGTTGGAGTTCGTATGGTAAGCGACGGAGCAGCCGTTGATGCAAGCCGAGCCGGGGAGCGGCACCGATGCGGCAATGTTGGAAGCCCTGCCGGTTTTTTCGGTACAGGGGTTGTAGGGGACAACGCACTCCCCGGTCTCACCGTTGTATGTTGTGTTAACGGGGCAACCAGTACCCGAGCGAGTTAGTGTCCACCAAGAATCACGAACATCGGTCGGGTCATTTATTTTGACCTGCTTATAAGGGCACCTAAAGCTTGTTTCTGAAACCCTAACAACGCCTGTCGTCGTGTATGTATAAACAGAAGTTGCGGCGTTTGCTTGGGATAACAGGATGGAGCAAACAGCAGCGGGGCTTGAAGAAGACGCGCCGGGCCCCGTCCAAACGTAATCGGCAGCAAATGCTGACGGCAACACGCCCCAGAGAGCAAAAACTAAAATCAAAGACAGCTGTTTTCTCATGCAATAAAAAAGGAGCCTTTCGGCCCCTTTTCCCTCCAGATCAGAAGAACTCGCCGCAGCGGTAACCGGTGATGAAGGCCCCGGCCACGAATGCGCCGAGCCACACTGACCAGAGCATCTGTTACGACTTACGCAGCATGCCGAAGATGACGCCAGCGCAAGCCAGAACGGCCAGTGCCAGAGCGACATAACCAGCCACGGTGCCAGCGGAAGTAGCGCCGGCAGTGATTTGCTCTTCGATGCCATCAGTGCTGATTGGGATGGCAGCAGCCATGGCCTGACCAGCAGAGAAAACAGCCAGGCCAGCAGCCAGACCCAGAGCGGAGAACTTGTTACGCAGTTGCAGATGTTTCATTGATTGTTACCTCATACGTCGAAGGATTGAGGCTATCCATCCACCAGATAGCCCGATTACGAACACCAGCAGCACACCGCCAAAACCAACGGCGAAGGCTTTTGGTGAAAAACCACCTGAGACCAGAATGTCTACATAGCCAGCGGCCTCAGGCGGAATCAGATAGGCCTGCTGCCATCCAAGTTGGGAGCAGCTGATAGACGCATCAGCGTTAGTGACCCACTCCATGCAAACCTGAACAGCAACGACCATCAGTAGTTACCCACCAGAGGGAGGCCGCCGAACGCTTGCACCTGCGCTACCACCGAATCGGCAATGGCGAGGCCGTCAGAGAGGCCCCACAGGTAGCCGCCGATACCGGCTAAAGCGGCGATGAACAAATAGCGATGCATGGCAAACCCTCCCGTTTAGCCGTTACGCCTTGGGTGCTTCGGTGGTGGGTTTGCTTGGAGCTTGTTGGGGCGATTGAGTGGCAACGCGGGGCTTTACCGACTCAATGTGCAGGGCAAGATTTTTGCCTTTGTTCTGACCGCCACGGGCGACGTCGAAGGTGATGCGCACGGTTTCCAACGGCGAGAAGTGAGCACCGGCAGCGAAGATTTCTTCGGCGGCGTCATCGTCAGCAGCCATGCCGATAATCGACAGACCGTGTTCGGTTTTGCCGTCCGGTTCATCGCCATAAAACACCTTGATGTACTTGGTGCCGCCTTCACCGTCGAAGCGCTGAGTGCCGAGAAATGCCACTTCCATAGTCGAACGAGCCATCTTGTATTTCCTCGCTTAGTTGCGCGTTATTGCGCGGTTTTGCCTTTCAGCAGGCCGAGCGATCCCGAGCGGATGAACTTTGAAATTTCAAAGCCGCTGGGGTGAATCGGATTGCTGGGGTTTTGGTTACCGGCCTACGTGGCCGCTTGAAGCTTTAAAACCAAGGGCCATGCCCTTGTTATCCCGTTTCGCCACCCGTGCCCGCGTCTGGTAAACCAGACCCGGACACGGCCGGCGATTTGGTTTGCCCGGTGTTTTCGATTGGTACATACCGAAAGTGCTTAATGAACCACCACCGAATCAGCAGATAGGCCAACAGCGGGAAATTCAGAACCGCTCCGAGAAGAGCCCATTGATTCATTGCCATCAGCTCAACTCTCCAGCTCGAACAGGTCGTACCGGGGAACGTAGGGCGTTGGCTTGCCGGTGTCGTACACAACGTTCCAATACTTCGGGGGCCGGCGCGGTGGCGAATGTTTCTCGCAGATAAAGGCCGGCGTTACTTCCCACTCCGACAGCAAGACTTTCCAAACGCCAGCTACCAGGCCCATCTTTAAGGGGCGTATCGGGCGTGCTGATGCGGGGCGGCAGTGCTCGCATCGTGTGGATGGGGAGGAAACGACGCTCACCATCGCGGCCTTTGACCAGCAGACAGAGCAGCCACAATCCACGGAGTGGGGCAGATGCAAGTACTTGTGCATGGCTCATGCTGTCCATTCCTGTTCTAGAAGCCAGTTGCGGAGCATTGCGCTGTTCACCATGCGCAGCTTGCCGAGCTTTATAGAAGGCAGCACACCGCGATAGACCCAAGCACGTGCAGTGCCGACAGATACGCCGTTTCGGTCGGCCCATTTGGCAATGGGTTCTACGTCCTGCTGTGGACCTACTAACGTTGATGGGGCTAGCTCTTCCAGTTCCATGCTCGTTCCGTCACTATTCGTGTGGATTTACACATTCTGTGTTATTGCTCTATCCGATTTGACTAGAGTTGAATTGAATCTTATGCGGATAAAGTCATTTTGGATAGAGTCACAATAGATGAATTTGGAATGATCAAAGAGCGTGTAATAACCGTCTTGAAGCATTGCGGACTAAAGCTCCCGCAGCTTGAGGAACTGACCGGTATAAGCCGGTACACATGGAGCAATTTGAAAAACCCCGCAAAAAGCCGCGAGATCAAGGCGGAAGAGATTGAGGCGGTGGTTAAGCTGTACCCACAGTTTGCGCTGTGGATTGTCAGCGGCGAAATTCATCCTGATTGCGGACAAACGAGCCCTGATTACGAAGCAGCCCATTCAAACTTGCCCAATCAGAACGCGGGATAGCGATTACGCAAGAAGTAGCTAGGCGCTGGTTTGCCCAAAGGAAGGGGACAGAATGAAAGGACTCATCGCTGCATTGGCTCTACTCACATCCTCAATCTGCACAGCAGACGTGGTCGATGATGCTGCTAAAGGCATCACCGATAACGTAGTCATGCCTATGGCGGAGCAGCTTCAGAAACGCATGATGCGGTCCCTCGCCAATGGCAAAGGCCCAATGGCCGAAGCCGCCGAAAAAGACCTCAGACAAAGAGACCTCGCTGAGAAAGAAGAGACGCGAGGTGTACGGCGAACTGTCAAAGAATGTATTAAGCCTGGAAACGTTATTGATGATGATGTGCAGGAGTGTGTTCGAGGGTACAGAGAGAAGACTTGGTGAAAGTTGGATCGAGCGGATCGAAATCATTAACTTCGATCATACCAGGCGCCTTAACTGGCTATCGCGTCAGAGTGCTAAAGAAACAACAAAGCTGCTAAAGGTTAAGAAAGAAATGAAAAGCTGCGGCGCTTAAGCTGCTGAATTAAGCGAGGGTATAATGGAAGACTACAAACCAAGCGATTATCAGAAAATTAAAATCAGCGCTTTGTGGGATAGCCTTAAAAGATTTGATGGCTATATTTCTACAGTGAACTTTAAAAGTGGTCTGTTAGCGACTTTTAATAGTGCTGTATTTGCTGGTGTAATATTGAAGTCTAGTGAAATTCTTTCATCGTTCGCTGGGCTTTCTAAAGTCATTGTTCTAATGAATTTAATGGCTGTCGGCTTGGTATCGTTGTTTAGTATTTATTGGGTTATGAAAAGCATATGGCCGAAACTTTCAAGCAGTAGCACTGCAGGTGGAGGGGAGCCGTCAATATTTTTCTTCGCTTCGGTGGCGCAGAATTTCACAGCTGAAAAATATATAGAAAAAATTAAGGGTGTGACCTTTGAAGAGCTTGAGGCTGATTTATCCCGTCAGGTTCACGAAGTCGCAGTTATAACTAATGAAAAGATAAAGAAGATTTCAGAGGCGAGCCGAATTGCGGTGGTTAATTTGGTATTGTTAGGTTTTCTGGTGCTTGTTTTTATTTATGAGACGTCAGGGTTTAAAATATGTCAGGGATGAATGAGATTTATGGCGGATTTTCTTTGGAACGTCCGATTCATAAGAGCTATGCGCAAGATTCTAAAGAGCGTTTTTTTGATGCGGCTATGGAGTCTGCTTCAACTGAAGTTATGCCCCGGGCGGACGGTGCTAATGATTTTAAAGTGCAGGAGAATATAAGGTCTTTGTTTGGTAAAAAAGGCCATAAAGCTGCTTCAATAGGCGGTCATCCTGACTTTAATCATTTGGAAGACAATGGCAGGCAAGAGCGTGGGTATGTCGTGTCGCTATTTGTTGATATTAAAGGCTCGACAAAATTGGGGGTTGTATACAGTCCGGAGGAAGTTTTTTGGATAAAGAATCAAATAATAAAATGTGCTATAGAGACCGTGCTTGCGTTTGACGGACATGTACATAGGATTATGGGTGATGCAGTGTTGGCATTCTTTCGTGGCAATAATGTGTCCCCTAGAGATAGTGCAATTAATGCAATAAATTGCGGTACGTACTTAGTCGAGTTCATGCGGTCGGTGGTATCCCCGCGAATGAAGAGCTTTGGCGTGGAAGATGATGTGGGTATTCGAGTTGGCATCGATTATGGAAAACACGATAAGGTCTTGTGGGGGATGTATGGGTATTCAGGTAGCTCCGAGGTTACCGCAACCTCTTACCATGTTGATGTCGCGGCTAAGCTGCAGCAAAAGGCAAGCAAGAATAGAGTTATGGTTGGTGAAGAGTTAGTCGAGTTGCTTGATCTTCATAATGACGTTATTGCGCTGAAAATCTCTGCGGGAGAGCCTGATAAGTATGTAACTCCTAACTATACCGGAAAGGATGGGCGGCCAAAAAATTACAAGCAATATGTTATCCAGCATGAAAAATACTTAAACATGCTGCCGAGGCCAGAGGATAGAGATGTTCCGATAATAATAACAAGCGAGGTTGTCGAGCGTAACGAAGCTTTGCATAAATGCTCAAGAAGCGCTTCATCTAATGTGCATATAAAATTTACTGCGGAATTTCAAATTCCTGGGTGGGGAGTTAGTGAGGTAAAGGTTCGTTTTAGAGTTGAGAATCATGGGAAGCAAGCGTCAGCAGAAAAGGACTTTGCTAACCATTCGACGGAAGTTTTGGCAGTAAAAGGGGACGATGGGCGCTATCGTGCAAGCAACACCGAACCAACTGCTTTTATCGGCCTGCACTACATGTTTGTTTCTGTACTCGATACCAGTGGACGAGTGTTCCATCATGAGCAAAATTTTCCTGTTTATATAGGTTGAACGCGGAAGTGCTGATTGCTTAGTTGTAGTGTGTTTGAGTCGAAAAAGTGTCGAAATTACTGGGCCGAATAGCTACACAGTGAGCGGGAAAGGGGCGTCGATCCCCTGATTGAGTGGGTTTGCGACGCAGCGGAACGAAGAAAATAGAATTCGAATCTCTCCTTCACCGCCATATTGAAACGCCTAAGGCCCCGAAAACTGCGAAGTTTTCGGGGCTTTTTGCTTTTTAGGCTCAGCCCTGTAGCAGGAAGATGCCCACCTGCGGCGCGGGGCTTAGCCATTGGCGTTCTAAGGTCCAACCTGCAGATTCAGCCAAGCGCGCTACTGAGTCCGGGGTGTACTTGTGCGAGCACTCGGTGTGTAAGCGCTCACCTTCGGCAAAGTGGAATGTTTTGCCTGCAGCGTAAACGTCTTGGTCCTGCGTGCTCACTAGGAACATCTCCATGCAGCTTTGCTGGGGGTTCCATTGCGCCAGATGAAGGAATTGTTCCAGTTCAAAATTGCCGTCCAGCTCTCGATTGATGCGGGCCAGCAGGTTTTTGTTGAATTGAGCGGTGATGCCGTCGGCGTCGTCGTACGCCGCTTCGAGTGTGGCGATGTCTTTGAGCATATCCAGACCGAGAATCAACCGTGCGCCTTCACCCAAAAAACGCCGCACGTTGCGTAGGAAGTCCACGGAGTCGCGTTTGCAAAAGTTGCCGAGCGTTGAGCCTGGGAAAAATCCTACTCGAGGACGTGTTCGTGCAGCGGCGGGCAGATCTTTTAGATGGCAGAAATCGCCAATTTCAGGAGCGACCCACAGCGCCGGATAGGCATGCTGAAGTTGCTCCGTTGCTTTGTGCAACGCCGACGCGCTGATATCCAGTGGAATGTAGACGTCGAGCTGTGGAGAGGCCTCGAGCAGCAGTCGTGTTTTAACGCTGGCGCCGCTGCCAAACTCAATTAACGCGGCTCCATCAGGTATAAAGGTGGATAGCTCGTGAGCGATATCTTTCAACAGGGCGGTTTCTGCGCGGGTGGGGTAATACTCCTGCGTCTGGCAGATCGCCTCGAATAATTCCGAGCCGATGGCATCGTAAAAATACTTGGGCGCCAGGTTTTTTGACTCAGCAGAAAGTCCTAGGCGCACGTCTTTGGCGAAGTCACTACTGTGTTGATGCTCGTCAGCCTCGGTTTGGTTTTGATGCGACGCCAAGTCGCGGGCTAAGCGCAAACCGGAGAACATCCAACGCTGGCCCGGGTAGAAAAAGTTTCGGTAGCTGAGGCGCGAATGCCCGCTAGGCGTTGCACAGGAGCCGCCTCGAAGCACCAATTGGCTCACCATAAATTTTCCGTTGTACTCGCCGACAGCACTCGCCGCAGGTCTAAATCCGGGGTAGGGCGTATAGGCACTCTGGGTCCATTGCCAGGCGCAATCATCAATTTGCTCCAATAGCCCTGAGCGAGCCGCGATTTCCCACTCCGTTTCGGTTGGAAGTCGAGCATTTGCCCAGCTGGCGTAGGCGCACGCTTCGAAATAACTGATGTGCATCACCGGGGCGTCGAGAAAAATCTTTTGCGCGCCCGCCAGGCTCATCTGCTGCCAATCGCCTTCGAGTCGCTGCCAGTAGAGCGGGGCTTGCCAGCTTTCAGCCTGAACCTTGCTCCAACCATCAGCGAGCCAGAATTCGGCTCGGGCATAGCCGCCATCAGCCATAAAGGCGAGCCATTCGCGGTTGGTCACCAGTCGATCGGAAATTTCGAAGGGTTGAAGCCACGTGGCGTGGCGCGGGCTTTCATTATCGAAAGAGAACTCGTCTCCAATGTGGCCGAGTTCGACCATGCCGCCGGCCATGAGCTGAAACTGGCCTGGACGGTCATTTTGCGGCATGCGCCACGCTTCGCTATACACGGGTTTCAAGGGCGAGAGGCTGAACAGATGGAGGATATCCATCAACAGCAACTCTTGATGCTGCTGTTCGTGCGCAAGACCCAATTCAAGCAGGCCCGTCAGATCAGCCGGCGCGTCTTCTCCCATTAGCGCTTGGATGTGCTCATCTACGTAGTAACGATAGCGGCGAATTTCTGTCATAGCCGGTCGCGTTAACACCCCCCGTTGGGGGCGCGGTTGCCGCGGGCCAAGGGACTCGTAGTAGGAGTTGAAAAGATACGCGTAGGCGGGGTCGAAAGGTTTGTATCCGGGTTCATGAGCCATCAGCACGAAGGTCTCGAAGAACCAGGTCGTGTGGGCTAGATGCCATTTGGCGGGGCTGGCATCAGGCATGGATTGCGCGACCATGTCTTCATCGGTGAGTGTTGCGACCAACGATTCGCTATGCCGGCGAACCTTCAAATAACGCTGAAGCAGGGGGCTTGTCATTCTTATTCCTCTCGCAGCGCCAGCGGCGAGGGACCGTGTTGCGCTGCTCAGCGGGGCTAGGCGGAGATAACAAGGAACTCTCGCCTAATATCAGGTTATAGGTCTGATACATAAGGTTCTAAAAAAGTTCTAGCCGGGACACGCCGATCGCCGAGCGGCAAGCCACTCGGCAAGAGCAGGAATAGAGACGTTGCGGCAAGCGTTTTGCTCGACCGCTTACTTATTGTCGGTGTTGCGCTCAGGTTTACTGCCGGGTTCGTTTGGAGAACTCTTCAAAACGCGATGAGGAGCGTCCTCTATCCCGGTTCCGTCTGTACCTGGCCGTGGAGCGCTGTCAGGACCCTCAATATCAGTTGTAGGACCGTTGCCGTCACTGTTGCCGGTACCCGGAGTGGGAAGTGTTGGAGGAGTAGGGTTCGTTGGGCCTGGACTGGAGGTCGGGCCGGTACTGTCGATAATGTCGGCCGCTAGGCTGCTAGGACCGTTCATTAGCAATCCAGCCAACAAGAGCAAAACGTAGGCGAGCCTATTCATCATAAAATCCCTCATCGAAGGTGATATGAATTGGGCCTATGCTACGTTCAGGTGTTCTGAAAACTGGATAAGCGGTCTGACTGGACCCGTACTATCGAACTACGTGGCCGAGGCGGCAGACGCTAAGGTTCCACCAAGTTCACCTTCGCAAGTGACTCGGCGGTGCGGTATGCAATTTTTACCTTAGCGTGCTGCAAAGACCTGATCGGCACCATGCTGAAACCTGCGGTGGCTCCTGAAAGTATCTTTAGAAACTCTGCGCTGGTGCACTGGCGAGGAACCAGCGCAGCCGCTCCCGCGCTGATAAAAGCTTGCGTCGATCGATAGGAGTCGCGGGAGGTGCATACGAGGACTTTGGTCTGTTCGGAGTGGCGGGACATTTCCAGAATCGTTTCTGTTTGGCGCAGTACCGAGCAACGGAATCCAAAGATGACGACATCCGGTGAATGCAGCGCGCTTTTCGCTAACGTCTCTTCCAAACTCAGCGCTTCGCCGCAGACAAGTAGCTCAGAAGTCCCGCAGATTTTTTGAAAATGCTTCCGTACCGTATTTCGATCGCTAGCTAATAAAATACTGAGCATGCGCTTCCTGCGCTCCCTTAACCATCTATGTAATTAGTGAGATTAAGGTGAACCCGGTTGAATAGATGCAGGAGGGTTCCGAAGCGCAAGAAGCCGATGTGATTTGTTAAGAGTTAAAATTTCGCCAATTAACCCAATCCGTTGCGCTTAGCGAAATCGACGAGTGCAACAAGGTTGAAGGCGTTGAGCTTAAGCTGGAGGCGAGTCTTGTACGTGCTGATCGTCTTGTTGCTTAGCAGCAGAGAATCACCAATCTCTTTGTTTGACTTCCCTTGAGCGAGCATTTGCAACACCATTATTTCCCGATCTGACAGGCTGTTAAGCATTGATTGCTCGCTGCTGTCGGTGATAGTAGGGTTTACAGTGCTGAGAATATCTGTCGGAAAAAAGCTATATCCGGAAAGGGCCGCCCAAACGGCGCGCTGCAGTTCCTCAAGGTTGTCTCCTTTCGTTACGAAACCTGCTGCCCCGGCTTTCATGCAGCGAAATGCCAATAGGTCTGCCGGCTGAGAGGTCAGAATAAGCACTCGGGGCCTCGGTTTTAATGTACTGATTCGGGCGAGAACCTCCAATCCGTCGATTTTTGGAATGCCGATGTCCAAAATAATCAAGTCAGGCCTTTGATTGCGAATCACGGTCAAAGCGTCTACACCATTATCCGTCTCGCCTAGTAATGTATGACCTTCGCGCTCTAATAAAAGCTTGACAGCCAACCGCACTACGGGGTGGTCGTCGACGATGAGTACTTTTCCCATTGTATTTCCGTTATTAACTTCTAGTGGTTTATGATTGCGAAGCGCCAATTTCAATTTCAAGCGATCGCTGTAGGTCTTCTATTGCACAACATACTTCGGTAGCGATGGATTCAATGTTCGACGGTTTATTTTCGAGATTCATCGCTTTCTCGTATTTCTCAATCGATTCAACTAGTGACTTGGCGTTAATTAGCCTAGCCACGCCTTTCACACGATGCGCCATAAATGAGAACCCCTCCCAGTCCAACAATTTTAAATTTCCGTGGAGCTTGTCCAAATCAACTTGGTTGGTGGTGTGCAGCTGCTGCAGGAAAAGAGCCTTTAAGTCATCGTCGCCGTTTGTCAGTGCGTGGATGCTTTTATCATCAACCAGCTGGGAGATATGCTTCGGCTCCCGTGATTGGGATTGGTTAACAAGTCCCTGCAGGTTTTTAATGCAATGTTCCAGTTCGCGTGCGCCTACAGGCTTGAAAAGACAATCCTCCATTCCAGCCTGAATGCAGAGGTCGCGTTCATCGTCGTCCGTACTTGCAGTTACGCCTATGATCCAGTAAAGCGACTGAGCTAGGGTTTTTTCCTGCGCTCGGAGTTGCTTGGTTAACTCGAATCCATCCATTACCGGCATTCTGCAATCGGTAATGATCAGATCGAATTTCGTTTGGCTCGTAAGCATTAACGCCTGAGCTCCGTTTTCTGCGCTTTGGGTTGTATGTCCCAGAAAGATTAGCTGTTGTTCTAGTATCATCAGGTTGGCTGGGTGGTCGTCCACTAATAGAACATTTAATGAAGTCTTTTTGCAGTGGGCGGGGTCCGTTCTAGGGGTAGGAAAATTCGATGATTGCTCAACGCTTCCGTTTGCTTCCTGATTTGAAGGTTTTTCTGATTCCGAAATACCATGCAGCGCGTCTTTACGGTCCATTATGTTCCCCATTAACGGCAATTCCTCGGTCGAGTTTAGTCCAGGTTCATTAATTTGTTTTCTTTAAACTATGTAGGAGGTTTCTTTTTCCCGGCTTAGTTGTGTGTCTTGTTGGGCGTTCATCGTTCTAGCTGCCACTTCTGGACGTGATGCCTCGTCGCCATCAGCGCTCGCGCTCAAATATCTTTTGATTTTCCTTGAATTTACAAAGGCATTTCATACTTATGGAGGGGCTGGTCCAAGATTGCATGATCAAAGTAAAAGAAGCTGTTCCTCCGTTTTATGGCTCGACATCCATTGAATTAAGCTTTCGCCTGATATAGGGGGCGAAAATATGTAGCCCTGTCCGAACTGGCAATTTAGGCTCTGAAGAAGTTTTAGCTGCTCAACTGTTTCGATGCCCTCAGCTACGAGTGATACCCCCATCTGCTGGCTGAGATGAGCCATACTCGCTACGGCTAATTGAGTTCGCTTATTTAGATCGATATTTTTCACGAAGCTCATGTCTAGTTTGATTTCTGTGCAGGGTATCTCGCAGATTCGCTGTAGCGAAGAATATCCTGTTCCAAAATCGTCGATGGATATACCGCAACCAATCGTCCGTAAATGAATTAAATTCGTGTAGCACTCGGCTGGTGATTTAAGAAGTCCAGTTTCGGTAATTTCTAAAATCACGGCACCGGGCCGTACATGGTTGGCCTTCAAGATCTTCAATACTTTTGAACTGAAATCGGGTCTAGTGAGTTGGGTGGCATCTATGTTTATAGAGAGCTTAAAGTTTTTGTCTAATTCTTCATGGTTTAGAAATTCTAGCGCGCTCTGGAAAATTGAAAACGTCATCATATCCAGATGGCCGAAGCGCTTCGCTAAATCAATGAACGTTTGTGGGCCGATAATCCCAAATTTCGGGTGCTTCCAGCGCATAAGTATTTCGGCTCCAACTATTTTCATGGAGGCGAGGTCTATTTTTGGTTGGAAGAATGGAACGAATTCATCATTTAGTGCGGCTGCTGCTACCGCTTTTGCTGGTGGCATCTTGCTACGCAAAGTAGGTCTTGATTGCGTTTTTCGCACGGATGCGCTTTCTAATGCCGCTTGTAATTCAATTCTTGTGTATTTCTTGCCTAGACGTCCAGCTACGCGGATGCCCGAAAACTTCGCGAGGTTGCATAGCGCGGTATAGATATCTGCCGTCACATCGGTCACGAAGATTACTGTTCGAATGGCTCCGGTGTGATTTGCCTGCCGTAAAAAGGTCAAAGCGGAACAATTCGCTGAGCTTAATGAGAAAAATAGTATGTCGAATGACTTTTCTTCCAGGATGAGTTTTTCTGCAATGTCATTCGTAAGTGCAACATGAAGGTTTGTGTGCCCGAGCGATTTTAAAACGCTTACTAAAGCTTGTTGCGCAAGGGGATGGCTTTCGGAGATAAGGATTTTCGGCTGGGACATTGAGTGTGTTCCTACGCGAGTTAAGTGGCCGAAATATCGCACCCGCTTAACTTTGGCGATGTACAACGACTCTTCCTGATCTGTAGGAAAATCCCTATATCCGCTATTTTGCTGCACGCCGCTCAAATCGATTTATAGTTTTTTTCGCCACGTCTGTTGAATTGTGGTGCTACAGTTTTAAGCCATGATGGCCAACCAATTCTTTGCTTGTCGCTTCTTTAACTTTACGAGTATCCAGGTGAATAAAATTTCTGAGTGGATTGGGGCTTACCGTGTTCCGGTTCTTGTGGGGGCTTTGTCGTTATCGTGTGTGCTTGGTTTCGCGGCCACTGAAGCTTATCGGCTAATGGTAGAGGGGCGGTTTCGCGACGCGGAGCGGGCACTGATCCGAGAAAATGCGTTCAGCCTTGAAGGCGTTACGTTAAACGGCAAAGGGATGGGAGCACTGCTGTTGGCGGGGTTAATTAACTCGTCGGTTAGGACCGCTTCACTTGAGCCGGACATCCGCCACGCTCGACAATTTAATATCGCTCAGCCGGCGCTGAAGGTGATCGCTAAGCGCGTGGGGGCTAGTCTCGCCTTTGTCGTCGATGGGGAGGGCGTGATTAAAAGTGATTGGAGCGGTGAAAACCTATCGCCAATCGGGGTGGACGTCCGCAATCGTCCCTATTTCCAACAGGCGATGAAGGGGCTGCCAAGCGTAAGCGGCGGTGTCAGCCCAACGTCCGGCCGGCTTGTTTATTACGTGGCGGCGCCGGTGTATTTGGAGGCTGCGTCGGATGAGGTGACGGGCGCTGTGGTCGGGCGATTCGAAGCTAGTGAATTAGGAGATTTCGTCAAAGATGACGGTTCTCGCATCGGTTTAGTGATTTCTCCCCAAGGCATTGTGTTCACCTCCGGGCGCTTGGAGTGGAGCCTGCGCACCATAGAGCCGAAAACTTCAGCGCAAATAAAGGAAATCGCGGAAACCAAGCAGTTCGGCGCTTATTTTGACGATGAAAGCAAGGTCAGAGCGCTACCTTTCAACCTGTCTGAAGATACCGTAACCATCGAAGGGGAGCGTTACGCTGTTTCGTCAGCTCCGGTCGATTGGAATGATCCCAGCGGTAAATGGAAGCTCGTCACAATCAGCGCGCTTGCGCCGGTTTACAGCTTTAAGGAAGGATTCTGGATTTCATTTTTAACCGCCGGCTCGTGCGGTTTATTAATGTGGTTTTTCCTTCGGCGGCTGGCGGATATGCGTATCCGCCGCAGCGATTCGTTAGAAATTGCCCGGCAACATCAACGCCTTCAATTGATCTTGGATAACGCTCCCGTCGCGGTGTGCATTATTGCCGATGATCTTCAGATCGGGACTACCGGCATTGTCAGATTCGCCAATCCTCTGTTCACCAATACGTTCGATGTTCGGGTTGATGTGCCCATGCCGCGTCTATATGTCCGCGCTGATGAGCGCGAAAAGTTGCGCGACATGTTGCGCCGTGAAGGCGTGGTGGAACAGCATGAAACGCAGGTATATGACAACAATCATCAAATTCGCGACGTCTTAGTTAACTTTCTGCGCATCGATTTTTTGGGTGAGACCGGCACGCTTGGATGGCTTATCGATATTACGGCGCAGAAAGTAGCCGAACGGGAAATGTCTACGGCGATGAGCGCCGCGGAGTCTGCCAATAAAATAAAGGGTGAATTCCTGGCCAACATGAGCCATGAAATCCGCACGCCAATGAACGCCATTATGGGAATGTCCTTATTGGCGCTGCGGGGGGATTTGGATCCCCTGCAACGTAATTACATCGAGAAAGTGCACCAGGCCGCTAACTCGTTGCTGGATTTGATAAACGATATTTTAGACTTCAGTAAACTCGAGTCGGCGAAGATGGAAATTGAGCACGAAGAGTTCCGCTTGGAAGATGCCTTTGAGGATCTTTCAAACGCTATCAGTCTTCGGGCCAATCAGAAGAACATCGAGTTGCTCTTTGATATATCTGCCAGTGTTCCAGCTCTGTTAATAGGGGACCGACTTCGTCTGGCGCAGGTACTGATTAACCTGGGCAACAACGCGGTGAAATTTACCGAGCGGGGTGAAGTCATCGTTGGGGTCGAACTGGTAGAGGCTGTCGAAAAACGGGTCACGTTGCATTTTTGGGTTAAAGACACCGGGATAGGGCTTACCGAGGAGCAAAGGGCCAAGCTGTTTAATAGTTTCACCCAGGCGGATTCCTCTACTACTCGGCGGTACGGTGGCAGTGGCCTGGGGCTTGTTATCTGCAAGCAATTGGTGGAGCTGATGGACGGCCGAATTTGGGTGGAATCCCAGTACGGCGAGGGCTCGATCTTCCATGTTCACGTCGATCTCGACTGCGTCGAAGCGCCGGGCGCCGTACTGTCGTCGACTGCGAATCCATTGAGCGATATCCGCGCGCTGCTGGTTGATGACAATGCGTCGGCTCGTGAAATTGTTGCAACGATGGGACTGTCGTTGGGAATGCAAGTTGATCAAGTGGCCAACGGCATCGAGGCACTGATTGCCATCGATAAAATCGAGCGGTCGGGGGGGCGGTACGATCTCATTTTGCTCGACGAACACATGCCTATCATGGGCGGCGCGCACTGCTTGCGGCTCATTCGGCAGCGGCCAAGCCATCACGACGTCCGGGCTATTCTGATCGGCTCTGCTGGCGGTGAGGGTGGTGCTCAGGTGCAAGACGCTGAAGCGTTCAACGCCGTGATGGTGAAACCGCTGACCGCCGCCAAATTGGCGGGCTCGCTCAGCGAGGCCCTAAGCCATTCCAAGCCGCTGCCTGCCCGGAAGCTTCGAGACGACAACGTATCCATTGATCTTCGTTCGCGCTTGGCCGGCCATCGCATTCTTCTGGTTGAAGATAATGAGATGAATCAGGAGCTGGCGGTTGCTTTGCTGGCCCAGGCTGGCGCCGAGGTTGTAGTGGCTGGCAATGGCCAGCGTGCGCTGGATTTTCTCGCCAAAGACCGCTCGTACAGTCTCATTTTGATGGACTGCCAGATGCCGGTGATGGACGGATATACCGCCACGCAGCACATACGCGCTGATCTGAATACACAGGCAATACCGATTATTGCCATGACGGCCAGCGCCATGAAGGGCGACCGTGAGAAAGCGTTAGCGGCGGGCATGGATGATTACATCACCAAGCCGCTTGATGTCTTGAGCATGTTCACCACAATCGCCAAGTGGATTAAACCGCTTCCTATTTCATCCACTGCGCAAGCTCCGACCGAGCCCTCACCGGCTTCCGAAACATTTGGGGCGCTTCCCGGTGTAGATGTTGAAGCGGGTCTGTCCGTTTGCATGAACAACGCGGCGCTTTACACCAAGTTGTTGAAGATGTTTCGCCAACAAGCGCAGGACTTCTCGGCGGAGTTCCATGCCGCCGTCGAGGCGAATGACACCGTGTTGGCTACGCGCCTCGCTCATACGCTGCAGGGCACTGCCGGAAACATCGGGGCTTTTGGCGCGCAGCGTGCGGCAGCAGCATTGAATCGCGCGTGTCAGGAGCAAACGTCGCAGGCGAAACTGGAAGGCCAGTTGCAGGCGCTCGTGAAGGAATTAACCATTGTTGCTGACGGGTTGGAACGCCTCGAGAGGTAATGTCCTACGGTCTTTGAGGAAACATCGAATTCAATGGATTGGTCACCCTAAGGACACTTGCCGGCTCATTCCTTACGAGCCTTGACCATGTTAGCCAAGCACATGCGCATCCTGATTGCCGACGCCGACCCGCTGGTTCGCGCCAATGTCGAAAAACTCATGAATAACGCCGGCTGTTTCGGCATTGCTTCGGTCGGCACGCTGGAGGAGCTGCGTTCGTTAATCGACTTTGGCGGTAAGCCGTTTGACCGAGTGCTGATTAACCGTCGTCTTCTAGGGCATGAATACACCGACGCTCTCAAAACGCTGAGCGGCTTTCGTAACGTGGTGATCTACCGCAGCGGTTTTCAATTTGACCGCCTTGCCGATCCGCTTTGCAGCGAGACCACCTGCCACGATAACGGCCTGGAGCCGTCGTACACCTTGCACTGACTCGCCACATTTACGAATAAATGGCCGAATGGTGGGGATAGTCTGCCGTTCTCGCGCCCATGATCATTTCCCCAATCCAACTGTTGAGAATCGAGGTGTAGGCTTTTTGATCGCTGTCCTGGCTGAGCGCATGATCGGCGCCGTCGACGATGCGATGGGTAAGCGAGTGAGCCTTTTCGAAAGCAGCGCGGTAGCTCATCAGCGTGGTGTGGGGCACATAGTCGTCGTGCTCCGACTCCACTAACAGCACGTCCCCTTTGAATTTTGCGCAGCAGGCCAGGGCGCGATTCTGTTCTGGCAAGCACAGCGTGCGCCGGTAACGCGCCAGGCGCTCGCGGTCCAGAAGCTGTTTGGGCACCGTCCATTCTTCGTCCCAGTACAACGCGGGCACGCGCAATGCGAGCCACCGTACCGGACGCATGTCGGTAAGAAACGTCGCCAGATATCCCCCATAACTACTGCCGATCACCGCGATTTTGTCCGGATCGATTGCCGGATGGCTCGCCAATTGGTCGTAAGCTGCAACGATGTCCGCCAGGTTCTGTTCCCGTGTCACCGTCTGTTTACTGCCTGACGTGCGCTCGTGGCCGCGCAGGTCGAAGGTCAGGCATACACAGCCGAATCCGGCGATGCCTTTGGCGCGTGCCAGGTCCCTCTGTTGGCTACCACCCCAACCATGTACGAAAAGAATGCCCGGCACTTTCTGTTCCGGGGACATCAGGGTTCCGGCGATTGTTTCGTTATCAACTTGAATGTCTATGGTCTGGCTATGGGCAGGCATTGAGGTCAACCTTTACGAATTTACTGATAGTGCCGTGGGGCGCAACCTCGCCTTGGAACAGGCGCGTCGCACCCGCTGGGGCGTCATCGCCATATGTTTCGTAGGTGCTTGCCTTCAGGCACAGGATTTCGGGGTGTTGCTGCAAGGCTTCCAGCGCGAAGACTTCAGCAGGACTGGCGCCACCGATGCGCCACGACTGTTCCAAGACGCCAGAGCGTTCTTCCCCCAGGGCGTCAATGCCCTGGGCAATGTCGTAGTTGCGACGCGAGGCGATCAGGCCCAGGCAATCGAACGCGGCCTGTTCATACGTAACGGCCTGCTTAATCGCCAAACGGGCGTGCGTGGATAACGGCAGCGCATCAAGCTCTTCATAGCCGCCGCGCACGATCATCAAATCAGAGCCGCCGTACACCTGCGCGCCGCTGTCGTCTTGGGTTAAGCGTTGCGAGCCGTAATAGCTGGCGACGAGCCCGGCGACTTGGATTTGTCCCACGCTAAACGTCACCACCTCCTTCAGGTGTTCCTCCAGTACCAAACCCCATTCCGAGATTTCCTGAGCATCCGCCTGGCGCAAACACGCGCTGAGTTCAGCGGCGTTTTCGACCAACGTCTGACCTCGACCGGCTTTGCCTCGCACGGCTTTCACCCGCACGGGCCCATGCGCCAGCAGGGCCGATCCGGCCCGCTCGGCATCGCTGAGGTCAAACACCGTGGTGCCGCGCAATACCGCATCGGCCGCCTGTTGGTGAAACTGCGCGGTCCAGCCTTCGGGCGTCACGGTCGGCTGCTCGATCAAGGGGTGGCTAATGGCTTTGGTCGCCATGAAGGGGAACCGCACGGCGCCGCCGAAGAAATCCTCGGCGCTGGCGATCCCGAGCGCTTTCATCTGCTGGGCGCCCGTCACCGTTTCGCTGGGGATCCAATAACAGGCGCTGTTGTTTTCGGAAGACGTCTGTACGGGCAGACCGAGCAGGTCGCCGATTTTCTCTGCCAGTACCTGCTGAACCGCGCGCTCATGGTCGGCCAGTGGCGTGTCGAGGGTCAGCAGTGCGACGGCGCGTTTTGTGTTCATCCGGGCTCTCTGTCGTTGAGCATCGTCCCGCGGGCTGCGCGGACGGGCATAACGTGAGAAGGAAGAATGCGCCGTTCGGTTCCCTTTTCCGCACGACGCATTGTTGTCCGGCTAACGCACCTCGGAAGGTTCGCCGCCGCTTTGGGCGCTTTCCCGCGCTGGTTCTTGAATGCGGTATGAAGCGACGTACAACGCCGGCAAGAACAGCAGGGTCAGGAGGGTGGCGCTGATGATGCCGCCGATCATCGCAAAGGCCATCGGCCCCCAAAACACTTCGCGTGCGATGGGAATCATGCCCAGGCTCGCCGCTGCAGCGGTGAGCAGAATGGGGCGGGTTCGGTGGTGAGTCGCTTCAATTACGGCATCCCACGCGTCTGAACCTGCCTCGCGGAATTCGTCAATTTGCGTCACCAGAATCACCGAGTTGCGAATGATGATGCCGATAAGCGCGAGCACGCCAAGAATTGCCACAAAGCCCAGCGGTGTGCCGGTGGGCAGCAGCGCCGCGACCACGCCGATCAAGCCCAGTGGCGCGACGCTGGCAACGAGAAACAGCTTCTTCACGCTTTGCAGCTGAATCATCAGAAAGGTCGCCATCAAAAACAGCATCAGCGGTATGACTTTGCCAATCGGTCCTTGCGCCTTGCCACTTTCTTCCACGGTGCCGCCCGGTTTGATCCGATACGAGGCTGGCAGCTTCGCGGCGAACTCGTCGATCTTCGGCTGCAATTCGGCCATTACATCGGTGGGCTGCTTATCGCCGTGGACGCTCGCCTTGAGCGTGATGGTGGGTTTGCGATCACGGCGCCAAACGAGTGGCTGCTCTAGCTCGTAGCTGACCGTGGCGAATGCGCGCAAGGGTATCGAGGTGCCACGCGGCGTTGTGATTTGCAGGTTTTCCAAGGTTTCAGGAGAACGTCGTTCGCCTTCCTCGGAACGGCCGACCACGTTAATCAGATAGATGCTGTCGCGAACCTGCGTGACATTCGCACCGGTCACCACGCTGTTCATGGTCTGCGCCACGTCTTGTGACGACAGCCCCAACTGCCGGGCTTTGTCTTGCGCCACGTCGATTTTCAGCACCCGGCCAGGCTCGTTCCAGTCATAGATCATGTCGCCGATATCGGCGTTGCCGTCGAGCAAACCGGCCACTTGCATGGCGTATTCGCGCACTTGTTCGATGTTGGGTCCGCTGATGCGGTACTGAATCGGCCGTCCTACAGGCGGGCCCATTTCCAACGGTTGAACCAGGCTGCTGATGCCAACGAAGTCCTCACGCAAACGGGCCTTCAGTTCGGCGGCCAGGCGTTGGCGCGCTTCCAGGTCTTTGCTGACGATCACCAGTTGTGCATAGAAGGGGTTTTGCAGTTGCTGGTCGAGGGGTAGATAAAAACGCGCGGCGCCTTCGCCGATGTAGGTGCTCCAGCGCTGAATGTCGGGGCTGTCCTTGATGGTCGCTTCCAAACGGTCCACGACTTGGCGGGTTTCCTCCAGGCTGCTGTTTTGCGGCAGGTTAAGGTCCACTAGCAACTCCGGGCGGTCGGAGGAGGGGAAGAATTGCTGCTGGACGAATTGCATCAGCACTATCGACGTGACGAAGAGCGCCACAGTGAGGCCGATGCTTAGCCAGCGATGGCGCATCGCCCATTTCAAACCACGGTCCATGCCTCGGGTCAGGCGGCCGGGTTCTTTGTCTTTTTTGTGGCTCAGCGATTTCGGTAAAACATGGACGGCGATAACCGGCGCGAACAATACCGCCACCAGCCACGACACCAGCAGCGCCACAGCAATCACTGCGAACAGGGTGAAGGTGTATTCGCCTGCCGAGCTGGCATTCAGGCCAATCGGCACAAAGCCCGCGACGGTCACCAAGGTGCCAGTGAGCATCGGGAATGCCGTGGAGGTATAGGCGTAGGTGGCGGCCTGGGCGCGGGTGTCGCCTGCTTCCAAGCGCGTGACCATCATTTCCACGGTAATCATCGCGTCATCCACCAGCAGGCCGAGGGCGATGATCAAGGCGCCGAGGGAAATCCGCTGCATGGTGATGCCGCTGTATTCCATGAACACGAACACCATGGCCAATACCAGCGGAATGGAGCACGCCACCACCAGACCGGCGCGCACGCCCAAGCTGATAAAGCTCACCACCAACACAATGATGACCGCCTCAAACAGCGCGCTGGTGAAACCGCCTACGGCTTTGTTCACCACTTCGGCTTGGTTCGACACTTGATGCACGCCAACGCCGACGGGCAGCTCTGCGGTTATTTCTTCCATGCGCTGGTGCAATTGCTGGCCGAAGGTCTGAATGTTCCCACCGTCGCGCATGGCCACGGCCAGGCCAATGGCCGGCTGGCCATTGAAGCGGAACAACGACTCCGGCGGATCCTGAAAACGGTGCTCGATGGTGGCCAGGTCGGCCAGGCGATAGAACTGGTCGTTCACCCGCAAGTTCACCGCCTGCAAGTCTTCCTGCGAGCGGAATTCGCCGGACGTGCGCACCGAAATTCGCTCGGGGCCGGCCTCGATCACGCCCGAGGGCGTCACGCTGTTCTGTGCTTGCAGGCTTTGCACCACCTGGCTTTGGTCCAAGCCCAGCGCCGCCAGCTTGCGGGTGGAAAAATTCAGGTACAGCACTTCGTTTTGTTCGCCGATCAACTGCACCTTGCCCAGGTTGTCGACGCTGCGGATATCCAGGCGCACCTGTTCCACATAATCGCGCAGTTGCCGGTAACTCAGCCCGTCGCCGGTGAAGGCGTAGATGCTGCCGAACACGTCGCCGAATTCATCGTTGAAGAACGGTCCCTGTAACCCTTGGGGAAATTCGCCCTGGATGTCGGTGATTTTCTTACGCACCTGGTACCAGATGTCGGGGATGTCTTTGCCGTTGGTGGTGTCTTTCAGGTACACGAACACGGTCGACTCGCCGGGCCGCGTGTAGCTTTTCACGTAGTCCAGGGTGTCCAGTTCTTCGAGTTTCTTTTCGATGCGATCGGTGACTTGGTAAAGGGTGTCGTTCACCGTCGCGCCCGGCCAGCGGGTCTGAATAACCATGGTTTTGATGGTGAAGGAGGGGTCTTCCTCGCGGCCCAATTCGAAGTAGGAAAAAATCCCCATGACCAGGGAAACAGCCATCAGATACCAGACTAATGATTGATGGCGCAGGGCCCAGTCCGACAGGTTGAAACCGCCCGTTTCCCGACTCATTGCACTGCTCCTGGGTCCAGCTTGACGACTTGTCCGGGTTGCAAACTATTCACGCCGGCGCGCACCACGTGCTCTCCGTCGCGTAGGCCTTCGCCAATTACCACCGAGTCGCCTTCACGACTTAACACCTGCACGGCCCGCTGATTCACCGCGAGGCTCGTAGGGTCAATGACCCACACGTGCGCGCGGCCGTTTTCGACCCGGTCCGCAATCAATACGCTGGCCGGCAATGTGCTGTGAGCCGACGTCTGGCTGCTCAGCTCGATGTTGACGGTGGTGCCCAGGCGCAGTTCTTCCGGGCTGTCGATCAAGCTCAGGCGCACGCGTCGCGAGCGTGTGGTGGGGTCGGCCTGCGGTGCCATTTCGCGAACCTGTGCCTGGGCCTGAACGTCTGGCTGCAATTGCGAGCGCACGGTAAAGCGCGCGTCAGCGGGCAACTGCGCTACTTGTTCGTCAGGCAGGTCGAACACCGCTTCGCGTACGTCGGGGCGGGCCAGGGTCAGCACTTCCTGGCCGGCCGCGACTACTTGGCCGGTTTCTGCGCGCCAGGCGGTGACCACACCAGGGAAGTCGCTAAGCAAGCGGGTGTACTCCACCTGGTCCTTGGCGTTTTGCACATCGGCGGCCATTTGGTCGAGGCTCGCGCGCGCCGTTTTCAAGCGGGTTTGCGCGTCGTCCAGGTTGGCTTTGGCGCCCACGCCGCGATCGAACAGTTCCTGCTGGCGACGCGCGTTGGCTTGCGCATCAATCCACTGGGCGTTAGCGCTGGCCATCTGACCTTCGCGGGCGCGCAGCTGATTTTCCTGATCGCTAGGGTCAAGGGTGGCGAGGAGGGTGCCTTTGTCCACTTTGTCGCCGACGTTCACGGCGCGCGAGGCGATGCGGCCGTTTGTGCGAAAACCGACGGTGGTTTCGTAACGCGCTTCGATGGTCCCGGCGTAGCGGCCCACCGTGGCTTGCTGCTGGGTACTGACCACGCTGTAGAGCACCGGACGCGGCGCCGGTTTTGGCGGTTCTTCGTCTGAGCAGGCGGTTAAGCCGAGGGCTAGCAATAGCGACACAGCGAGTGGCAAGCAACGGTTCATCGCGCGCCCTCCTGCTGTTTATCAGCCGGTGGCGGCGCGGCGATTTTCGCTTTTTCGGGTTCGGCGGCTTTGTCCGGCGTGGCGATTTCCACCACTTGTCCCGGGTGGAGCAACTGCCCACCGGCGACAACCACGTGTTGGCCTGCTGCCAGCCCTTTGCCAATCATCACCGTGCCGCTGCCATACGCCACGTCGCTGACCGGTTGCAGGGTGACTTTCTGCTGCTCATCCACCAGCCACACGGCCGGCTGATTTTGGCTTTTAAACAGCGCCGACCACGGCAATACCACGCGGTTGCTGGTTTTCGGGCGCACGGTGGCGGTGACCACGGCGCCCAGGTTCATTTCCTCGGGTGCATTTTCCAGCGCCACCTTGACCTTCACCGTGCCGCTTTGCGCGTCGATGGTCGGGGTTATTTCGCGGACCTTGCCTTGGGCGGTGACGGCGGGGCGATTCAGCAGGCTGACGGTCACCGGTTGTTCGGCCAGCTCAGCGTTGAACAGCGATTCGTACACATCGAAAACCGCGTCGCGCTCGCCCGCGCGGGCCAGGGTGAAAATCGGCACCGTGGCTTGCACCACTTGCCCGGCCTCCGCCTGACGCTGGGTGATTACGCCATCGGCGGAGGCGCGCAGTTCGGTGTAGGTGAGCAGGTCGCGGGCGTTGGCCAACTGCGCCTGAGCGGCGCTGTACGAACTACGGCTGGAGCGCAACTGCGCCTGCGCTTGGTCAAATTCGCTTTTGCTGGTGTAGCCCTTGGGCAGCAGCTGTTGCTGACGTTTAAAACTGACTTCAGCCAGACGCAGTTGCGCCTCTTGCGCTTGCAGGGCGGCGCGGGCGTTATCGACGTTGGTTTGCTGTTCTTGTGGGTCGAGGCGCGCCAGCACTTGATCGGCCTTCACCCGGTCGCCGACTTCGACCATGCGCTCGATGATCTTGCCGCCGACGCGGAAAGACTGCTGCGCTTCGACGCGCGCCTGAATGTCGCCGGTCAGCTCCACTTGGTCGCTGAAATCGCCGGGTTTTACGCTCTGCACCAGCACGCGGGTGTGGGGCGGCGATTGCTGTTTGTCGTTACAGCCAGCGAGCGCCAGGCAGGCGGCAATGGCCAGCAGAATCGCGACGGTCGACGGCTTGCGCTCAGGCCATGCCTGTTCCGGCATTGGAAAACTCCTATTCCTTTAAGACGGCGGCGAACGCCATGTCGTGCATGGGCTTGAGAGGAAGCCACAGGTCGGAAAGTTCAAGTTTTCAAGCAGATAACGACGTAGACGGCGAATTTCGACCACGAATGGATGCGGTTACAAACCTCCCTGAACCGATCTGGCGTTGCGCCAGTCAGCAGCTAAGACACCGACACATTTAACGCGGAGATCAGCGTATGACCCATTGGGTGATCAGTTACAACCGGGACCAAAACACCTCCGTTCTGGATGTCGAGCAGGACGAAAAGCCGAGCGTCGAGCAAGCGGTGGAATACGTATGGGAATGGGCCGAGCAGAATGTGGAGAAGGGCGAATTCGGTGATCCGCAGGAAGAGGCGACCGAGCTGCCGCTGAAATTGCTAAAGGACTACGGCATTACCATCACCGGCATTTTCCCCAAATAGCCGGCCGATCCAATCAACCTGGCGAGCAACCTGGTGAGCCCGTCTAGGCGGGCCTGCCCACGAGGTTTAACCCGTCTCACCGTCGCATTGGCGGACCAAGCTCAGCGCTTGCTCGACCGACAGCGGTTCACGCATACGTTCAGCCAATAATGCCGTCGCCGCCTGTCGTTGGCACGCCACCACGCCTTCCACCTGGCCATGGCTGCAGAGCAGGGCGATAAAGTGCAGGTTCACCAGATCTCCTTCAATAACGGTTTCCTGCCAGTCTTTTGCGTGGCCAAGGTAGTCGAAACGCTTGCCGAAATGCTGGGTCCAGAAGAACGGCACGCTGTCGTAGGCCACTTCGCCGCCGAGCATGTTCTGCGCCGCAATGCGCGCGTGCTGCTGGGCTACGCGCCAATGCTCGATGCGCAGGTGCTCATCGGCCAAGGGAAAGCGCGCGATGTCGCCAGCCGCCCACAGCCCGGGCGCGGCGCGCATATGTTGGTCAACCACCAGCGCGCCGTCGTCGCATAAGCGCAGGCCTTGCAACAGGTCTGTCGCCGGGCTCACGCCCACGCCGACCAGCACCAGGTCGGCGGCGATGCGCTCGCCGCAGGCCAGGCGCACCGCCTTCACATGTTGGTCTTCATTGGCTTCGTCGGCCTCGAAGCTCACGGCTTCTTCTCCCACGCGAAACACCACGCCGTTGCTCTCGTGCAGCAGGCGGATGGCGCGGCCCACTTCAATGCCGAACTGCTTGGCGAACGGCACTTCGTGGCGGGCGATTACGGTGACGCCGAGGCCACGTTTGCGCAACGAACTGGCCGCCTCCAGGCCGATAAAGCTGTCGCCGATGATGACCGCCCGATCACCCGGTAGCGTGGCGTGCAGGATGTCCGCGGCATGCGCACGCGAGCGCAGCACATGCACGTTGTGCAACTGCGCGCCGGGCAGGTCGAGGGTTTTCGGCTTGGCGCCGGTGGCCAGTAGCGCCGAGTCGTATCGGTACAGGCGACCATCGCTTAGTTCGATTTCGCGTCGCTGGGCGTCCATGCGATTGACATGGCCATGGACGCGCTCAATGCGCTGTTCGCGGTAATAGTCATCGTTTTTAAGATCGGGAATCTGCGCCGGCGCCATCTCGCCAGCGATGACAAATTTGCTTAACACCGTGCGATCAAAGCCCGGTGCTTCTTCACGGTCGATTAGCAGAAGGCGGCCGGCAAAGCCGTGCTCGCGCAATGCCGAAGCCGCTGCCGTACCCGCAGCGCCGCCGCCGACGATGGCGAATAAACGCTCGTCTGGTGATTGGGATTTGTCGGTTGAGGCAGGCAGCGGTTGATCGTCCACATACACCTGGCCGTCGCGAATGGTCACCGCATAGCGCTGCAAATCTTCCAGCGCTGGCGGTTCGCACACGTGCCCATCGCTGAGGCGGAATGTGCCTTTGTGCCACGGGCATATCAGGCGTCCATTGCACACCGCGCCCTCGGCCAACGGTGCGCCGGCGTGCGGACAATTGCCCTGAAACGCCTGCACCGTGTCGCCGGTTCGCAACAAGATCAACGATTGCTCACCGATCTTGCCCTGGCCAATCCGGCCGTCGGGCAAGTCTGCCAAGCAGGCGACATAGTGCAGTGGCATGGACAGCTTTCCTTAACGTGAACGACAGGGGCTAACGCAAGCGTTAACGACCTCAGGGTTTTTCGTAGGGCGGGTACTCATCGCTTGGCGCGCGCTTCTCGGCCCGCGGATCCGGCGCATCGTCTGGGATGCGCGGGGGATGCCGCGGGTCGATTTGCGGATCGGCAAGGTCCGGCGAGTCAGGGTCGAAGTCCGCTTCGGAATCGATCTGCTTGCCGGCTTGCTGACGCGGATACCCGGGAAGCCCCCGGGTATCGGCCGGCGTGTCCTGAGCGGGCCACTGCTCGGCGTCGAGCGTGGCGCCGTCACGATCCGGCGGCGCGGTGTGTTGAGCGTTCATACAACCTCCGCTGAGCTTAGTGGTCGTGCTTGGCTTTCAACTGTTTGGCCATTTCCAGGTGATGTTCCAGGGCGGGCAGCTTCTCTTTGGCGAAGGCTTGCAGCTCTGGGTTTTCTTTGGACTCGGCTTGTTTCTTGAACAGCTCAATGGTCTGTTCGTGGGCGGCTACCTGGTTGCCGGCGTAGCCCTTATCGAACGACTCGTCGCGCATTTCCAGCAGCAGCTTTTTGGCTTTGTCGATCATCGACGCTTCGTCTGGCACTTCGATGTTCTGCTTCTTCGCCAGGGCGGTGAGTTCTTGGTTCACCTTGGTGTGGTCCGCCTGCATGGTGGTGGCGAATTCGCGCACGTCGCTGCTTTTGCTTTTTTGCAGCGCCAGCTTGGCCGCTTCAATTTCCAGGATGCCGCCTTGGGTGGCGTTTTCGACGAAGGAATTGGACTCGGCGGCCACGGCACTTGCCAGGGCGCTGAAGCTGAGAACGCAAGCCAGACCGAAGTGTTTGAGCGGGGTAGTGTTCATTCCATCTTTCTCCACTGTGACGCGAACGGGTCGTCGCTAATTAGTGGACGGGTGGGTTTGGCGGAAGGTTTCGATTATTTGCTGAGCGGTACGGTGGGGTGAGTTGGGGTAGGTTTTTTTTGGTTTTTAAGCGCATGCACGTTAGAGGGGTTTAGACGAGTACCGATACATGAACGAGCCTGGATTCCCGCCTGCGCGGGAATGACGGTGGTTTTTTTAGATAGCTTTGTTCAAGCCTGGATCCCGGGTCGTCTGACCGCCACCTGCGCGGGAATGACGGCGTTGCATTAAAGACCACCGTCATCCCCGCGAAGGCGGCGGTCCGACGATTCGGGATCCAGGCTTGCATGCCGAACGCCGATTTTGACGACGCGGCCGTAGCACGTGCACTAATCCTTACGATTCAGCGCCGCACTCAACATCTGCGCCACCTGTTCAGCCGAGTACGGTTTGCGCAGGAAGGCGAAACCCTGAAAGCCTCCGGCGGACAACGTCTGGCTGTAACCGGAGGTGAGAATAATGGGCAGACCGGGGCGGCGGCGGCGCAGTTCGGTGGCCAGGTTCAGGCCGCCAATGCCGGGCATCATCACGTCAGAAAACACGGCATCGAATTCCAGCGCCTCAGGGCCCATGCGTTGCAGGGCTTCTTCGGCAGTGCTGGCCCAGGTCACGTCGTAGCCCAGGTCTTGCAGCATGTCGGCGGCAAAGCTGCCGATCTCTCGGTTGTCTTCCACCACCAGCACCCGCTGCCGCGCCCCATGCAGGGTTTGCAGCATCGGTGGCGGGGCAGGTTCAGTAAGCCCGGCTTGCGCTTCGACCTGCGGCAGAAACAAGGTGAACGTGGTGCCTTGCCCCGGCACGGAATGCACGTCGACATCGCCGCCCGATTGCTTGGCGAAGCCAAACACCTGGGACAGGCCAAGACCGGTGCCCTGGCCGATTTCCTTGGTGGTGAAGAAGGGTTCGAAAATTCGCGACAACACCGCCGGAGCAATACCGGCACCGGTGTCGGTAACGGCAATGGCGGCCAGCAAGCCGGCGTCGGCCGCAGATTCAGTGGCAGACGGCATGCGCTGGTTGCACGTCAGGCGGACCGTCAGTTGCCCTTCGCCGCCCATGGCATCGCGGGCGTTGATGGCCATGTTGATCAGCGCGGTTTCCAACTGACTGAGGTCGGCCCGAACAAAACAGGGCTGCCTCGGCAATTCCAAGACCACCTGAATGCGCGCGCCGGCGGCCGAGTCGAGCATGTCGTGCAAGGCCTCCAGGCGTTGGCCCACTTCGAACACTTGCGGATGCAGCGGTTGGCGGCGGGCAAAGGCCAGCAGTTGGCCGGTGAGCTTGGCGCCGCGCTCGATGGTGTTGGAAATGGTGTCGATGTAACGGTTGCGGCGTTCCAGCGGCAGATCGGTGCGGCGCAAGAAGTGGATCGAGGAGCGAATGATGGTCAGCAGATTATTGAAGTCATGGGCCACGCCGCCCGTGAGTTGGCCGATGGCCTCCAATTTCTGCGCCTGGCGCAGCTCGGCTTCGGTTTCGACCAGCTGCGCCGTGCGCTCCTGCACCCGTTGTTCGAGGGTGCTGTTGAGCGTGGCCAGGGCGTTCACGGCTTCACGTAGTTCGGCGTCGGCGCGCACCCGCTCGATGTGCGCCCACGAACGCTCGGTCACTTCGCGAAGCAGGCCCAGGTCTGCGTCGGTCCACTGCCGGGGCACGTTGTCGTGAATAGCCATCAATGCCGTGAGGCGGCCGTCTTTGATCAGCGGCATGCAAATGGTCGCCGTGATGCCCAGGGCCTGAAACGCCGCCGATTCGTGGCTGGGCAGCTCGCTGAGGTTGTCGTGGATGATCAACGGCAAGCCGGCGTTTAGGTTGCGCACGGCCAGTTCGCCGAAGTCGGCCAGGCGGTAGATACCCAGAATATGCGGCGAGCCGGGCGCTGCCCAATCGCCGCGAATGGTGAAGCCGTCCTCGTCGGCATGCATGTCTGCGTAGGCGCAGTTCGACAGCCCCAACTGCTGGGCCAACATGCGCGTGGTGGCGGCCAGAATCACGTCAGCGCTGGTGGCCGTGGCTACCGCGCGCCCCAGCCCATCGAGAAAGGCCAGGCGCTGGTTGGCGACCACCGTGGCCGTGGTTTCAGCCACGGTGTCGAGGATGCCAACGACCTTGCCGGTGTGGTCGCGTATGGGGCTGTAGCAGAAGGTGAAATACGCCTGCTCCGGCGCGCCGCCGCGCTCGATCAGCAGCGGGAAGTCTTCCAGGTAGGTGGCCTGGCCGGCAAAAGCGGCGTCGGCGAAGGCGCTGATATCGCGCCATGCTTCGCTCCACACGTCGCTGAACGAACGGCCCAACGCAGAGGGTTTATTGCCGAGAATCTGATTGAAGGCCTGGTTGTGCAGGGTCGTGAGGCTGTCGCCCCAAACAATGGCTTGCGGGAAGCTTGAACCGAGACTCAGGGCAACCGTGGTCTTTAAAACATCAGGCCAATCCTCAATCGGCCCCAGCGGCGACGAGGCCCAGTCGTAGGCTCGTATCCGCTCCACCATCTGCTCGTCACCTTTGAGCCACTGCGCCATCTGTCCCCATCCGTAGCCAATCAAACACGTCTTTTTCGTGGCGTTCCTTATACCGTCCTACACCCCGGCATCCAAGCCGAAGGTGAAAACGCTGATAGGCAGTGCGGCATGTCGCACGCGCCTCCTGATCTATAGTCAACGGGTGAGGTTTGGGCAAAACAGGAGTGAGCGGTGAGAGCAATGTTATGGGCCGTGTTTTGGCTTGTGCACAGTGCGGCGTTATCGGCCGCCGAAGACATCACCTTGTTTTGCTACCAGAACAAACCGCCCTACGTGGTGGATTACGCCGCTCAGCGAGGCCTGTATTTCGACCTGGCGCAGCGCCTAGAGGCGCTGATGCCGGATTACCACTTTGCCGTGCGCGAGATTCCTCGCCGGCGTCTGGATCGTCAGTTGCACGAGGGTCGGCTGCCGGGGCTGGTGCTCGGCGTGAGCCCAGCATGGTTCGCCAATTCGCCTGCTTTTACGCTGACTGAACCGTTTATCGATGACGTCAATTTGCTGGTGTCGCGCAACAGCGGCGAGGTCTCGCGGCTCACGCTTGCCACGCTGCAGGGGCATCGCTTGGGCTTGGTGGCCGGGCATCACTACCCGGAGCTGACGCCGCTGCTGACGAGTGGATCGGTCAGTCGACAAGACGGTGTGGATGAGCGCGTGAACGTCGAACGCCTGCAACGCGGTTGGATCGACGCCACGGTAGTGGGCAAACACACCCTGGAGTTTTTCTGGTCTGAGCGACCGGCCTTGCAGGCCGAGTTATTTGTCGCCGAGCCGCTGAGTCGCTATCAGCGTCACCTGTTGGTGCCCACTGCCTACGCACGCTTAGTGCCAGCGCTGAACAAGGCCATCGAGGCGCTGGACGACGACGAAGCGTGGCAGGCGAGGGTGGCGGCTTATCGTTAGCCGCCACGGCCTGCTTTTAACGCTCAAAAATCATCGAGGCTAAAGCCTCTCCCACAGACACCGTGGTTTGGGCCGGTCTAGGCTGGATTCGCCTTGGCGCGGCGAACCACGATGGCGCCGATCACCAGGCCTAGCGTTGCCGCGATAGCCGAGGCCAGCAGCACGCCGAGCTTGGCCGCGCTGAGCAAGCCTTCATCGGTAAAGGCCAGCGAGGCAATGAATATCGACATGGTGAAGCCGATGCCCGCCAGGCAGCCGATCAAGCCCAGCCACGACCAGGTCATGCCCGGCGGCAGCACGCACCAGCCCAGGCGCACCAGCAGCCAGGTGCTGAACATCACGCCAATCGGCTTGCCAATCACCAGCGCACACAGCACGCCGAACATCACCGTCAGCGAGGCTGAATTGTTGAGGTCGACACCGCCGAGGCTCACGCCGGCGTTGGCCAGGGCGAACAGCGGCATCACGCCATAGGCCACCCACGGATGCAGCGCTGCCTGCACGCGAATCACCGGCGGCAGCAGTTCGCGCTGTGCGGTGCGCAGCTGTTTGACCGAATGCAAGACCTCGCCGGTGTCTTCCTCGGCACGGTGCGTCAGGTTGTGCAGGGCGCCCCTGGCCTTGTCCAGCGGCCCCTCGGTATCGGGGCGGGAAAACACTGGCGTCATCAGCCCCAACACCACGCCGGCCAGGGTGGGATGGGCGCCGGTTTTCAACAGGCCGAACCACAAAATGGCGCCGGGCAGCACATAGGCAAACGCGGAGCCAATGCCGATTTGCTGAAAGATCAACACCAACGCGATGCCGGCAGCGGCGATGAGGAAACCAATGGGCTCCAGGCCGCCGGAGTAGAACACGGCAATGATCAGCACGGCGGCAATGTCATCGATGATGGCCAACGCCAGCAGAAATACCCGCACGGACGGCGGAATCGATTTGCCCAGCAAGGCCAGCACGCCCATGGCAAAAGCGATATCGGTGGCCGTGGGCACGGCCCAGCCGGCGCGCAGGTTTGGGTCGACGTTAAGGGCGACGTAGATCAGCGCTGGCACCACGACGCCGCCGAGCGCGGCGGCCATCGGCAGGGTCGCCAGCTTGAGCGTGGCGAGGGCGCCTTCGTGAATTTCGCGGCGAATTTCCAGGCCGACCACCAGAAAGAACACGGTCATCAAACCGTCGTTGATCCAGAAGTGCAGCGACTGTGAAAGCTGCCAATCGCCTAAACCAAGGCTGACGGGCATGTGCCAGAGGTGGTGGTAACTGTCGGCTGCTGAAGAGTTTGCCCAGATCAGGGCGATGGCAGCGGCGAGCATCAAAACGATGCCGCTGACGGCTTCGATATGAAGGAAATGCTCGAGGGCGCTAAACGCTTTGTCGGCTACGCGGCGCGCAGCCGGAAGAGCCTTTGGGGGAAGGGGTCGGTTCATGGTCGCTCACTTTTTCAGACTGTGCGGCGGCCCGACCAACACAAAAAACCTGCCCGGCTGCAGAACCGCAGCCGTGACACCCGCCGGCAACCTTACACAACGAAAACCGATACCGCCACCCGCGATTTACTCGGTTAGGGTCATCAGCACATCGGAATACCAGGCGCAATTAAGGCCCAGCGCTTCGTCCAGTTCCTGATCGCGGTTAACGTCCAGACGCGATGAATGCACGCCTAGCAGCAGCCACGGAAGCTCGCGGTTATCGTCGGCGGCCATGCGCATCACAATCGGTGCGCCGCTAGAGCCACGGTGCGTGCGCGCGTCGGTGAGGAAATAACCTTCGCCCTTGAAACGCAGGCCAAACGCCGAGGCAATGCTTGCCTGCCGCGCTACGGGCATGTGGTGCAAGGTGTCGTGAAAACCCAGCGGAAAGCCGACCACCAGCAAAGGGCTGCCGATTTCGATGGGCTTGGTCAGATCGGCCAGGTGCTCGGGTGTGAAGGCCAAGTACGCGGTGGTTGGCGGCAGCGCGCTGCGTTCGATTTCCACCACGGCGATGTCAATTTCACCGCCCGAATCGGTGCCCTGACGCCACAGGCTTTTACCGTCTTTAAACAACGGAATGGAAAAACCGATGGACTCCGCCAGGTTGTCCTTATTGGTGTGCAACTCGATTTCCAGACGGCTGGGGTGATGCTCGGTCGGTGCGTCGACCACTACGTGGCGGCTGGTGACCAGAAACAGGCGTTGGTCGCGCTGGAAAAAAAAGCCACTGGCGTTGGTGAGTGGGCGGTCCAAGTCATACGTGGACACGCGCGTAGCGGCGAGAAGAAGGGGTTCCAGCATGATGAGTTACATCCTGTAAAGAAGCTGCGGTGTTAAGTAAGAAGGGCGCAGCGGCTGGAAGGTTCGAGGGATATTTTCAAGCGGCCGACGCGGGTTTCGTCAGGACCGCGAAACCCGCATTGACGGCGCTGCGGCTATTTGTCGACCACTGGGCGATGCATGTGGAAACGCTGGCTTTCTTCAATGGCGAAATAGTCCGTGGGGCCGCCGCCGCGCATGATCGGTTGTGCCAACACCGTGTTGTACACGCCGTCTTCCAACACCGCCGTGTCGATGTGCACGGCCACCACTTCGCCCAACACAAGCCAGGTATCGATCAGCCCCCCGTCGGCCTTCTGCAGCTGCACGATGTCGCTCAACCGGCACTCGAACGACACCGGACTGGCCAGCACCCGTGGCGGTTTCACCAGGCGCGAGGGCGCGGTGTCGAGGCCCGCCAGCTCGAACTCGTTGACCTCGGGCGCCACCAGCGCCGACGAGGCATTCATCTGCTCCGCCAGCGGGCGGCTGGCGAGGTTCCAGACAAACTCTTTGCTGGCCGCAATGTTTCGTACGCTGTCTTTCCAGCCGATGCTGGAAAAGCCAATGATCGGCGGCGTGTAGTTGAAGGCATTGAAGAAACTGTACGGCGCCAAATTGAGCACGCCGTCAGGGCTTTGCGACGAGATCCAGCCAATCGGCCGTGGGGCGACGATTGAATTGAGCGGATCGTGTTTCAGGCCGTGGCCGAGTTTGGGTTCGTAGAAATGGAATTCACGCATCGGAGACCTCAAGTGCTCTCTGTGGGAGGGGTTGGGCGGCATTGCGAGTAGCCGCGATGCTGTTAAAAACATCGCGGCTAAAGCCGCTCCCACAGGTAGGGGGGTTAACCGTTAATAACGCGGTAGCACGGCACATACGCCGCGCCACCTGGCAGTTTCATGCGGTGCTGCTCAACGAAGGCTTGCAGCAGTTTGTCCAGCGGCTCCATCACGGCGGGGTCGCCATGAATTTCATAAGGGCCGAACTCTTCGATCAGACGAATGCCGGTCGCCTTCACGTTGCCGGCCACAATGCCGGAAAACGCCCGACGCAAATTCGCCGCCAGCTCGTGTGGGGCAATGCTGCGGTTGAGTTTCAGCGCGGCCATGTTGGCGTGGGTCGGCTCGAACGGGCGTTGGAAGCCTTCATCGATTTTCAGCAGCCAGTTGAAGTGGAACGCGTCGTTGCGCTCGCGGCGGAACTGTTTCACCTGCTTCAGCCCGAGCGTCATCTGCCGCGCCACTTCAGCGGGGTCATCGACAATGATCTGATAATGCGCCTGCGCCGATTCCCCCAGCGTCGCCCCAATAAACGCGTGCAGCTGCTCGAAATACGCCTTGGCGCTTCTCGGTCCGGTAAGGATGACGGGGAAAGGCAGGTCCTGGTTGTCCGGGTGCATCAGAATGCCCAGCAGGTACAAGAATTCTTCGGCCGTACCGGCGCCGCCCGGGAAAATAATGATGCCGTGACCGACCCGCACAAACGCCTCCAGGCGTTTTTCGATGTCCGGCAGAATCACCAACTCGTTGACGATCGGGTTCGGTGCCTCGGCGGCGATGATGCCCGGCTCGGTCAGGCCCAGGTAGCGGCTGCCGGTGATGCGCTGTTTGGCATGGCTGATGGTCGCGCCCTTCATCGGCCCTTTCATTACGCCAGGGCCGCAGCCGGTGCACACATCGAGGCTACGCAGGCCCAGCTCGTGGCCGACCTTCTTGGTGTACTTGTATTCCTCGGTGCTGATGGAGTGACCGCCCCAGCACACGACGATTTTCGGCTCCACGCCGGGGCGCAGGGTGCGGGCGTTGCGCAGCAGGTGGAACACGTAATCGGTGATGCCCTGTGATGTGTCCAGGTCGATGCGTTGGCTGTCGAGTTCGTTCTCGGTGTAAACGATGTCGCGCAGGGCGCTGAACAACATCTCGCGCGTGCTGGCGATCATTTCGCCATCGACGAACGCGTCGGCCGGCGCATTCAACAACTCCAGGCGCACGCCACGGTCTTGCTGGTGGATGCGCACTTCGAAATCTTTATAGGCGTCGAGGATGGTCTTGGCGTTATCGATATGGGCGCCGGTATTGAGAATGGCCAGGGCGCACTGGCGGAATAGGTCGTAGATGCTGCCGGAACCGGCTTCGCTGAGTTGTTGCACTTCGCGTTGGGACAATGTTTCCAGGCTGCCTTTGGGGCTGACGGAGGCGTTGATGACTTGTCTGTGGCGCATTCTGTTTTCCATAAAGAGGAGCGGTGGACAGGAGCACTCCGGCTCCGGTGTGGGGGTAGTTTGCCGTGTGGGAGGGGGGATGTCACAGGGCGATGCAGGTCGGGGTTTTTTGCGGGCTGGGTGTATGGCTAGAGACCGGTGGGGAGTGGGGGTTGTTCCGTTGGGGTTTGGTTGAGGCCGGTAACGGCGCCTCCGTCATCCTCGCGAACCCGCCACCGCACTTCGCTCCGAAACTCTGGATTCCCGCGTTCGCGGGAATGACGGTGGTGTTGGAAAAAACCTCGTCATTCCCGCGCAGGCGGCGGTCCGACGATTCGGAATCCAGAATCTCAAGCCGTACTCGGCACCTCGGCGAAGGCATCCATTCCCGCATGCGCTGAATGTTTCACGCCTTACGCGCCCGTGATCAAAACCCCGTCATCCTCGCGAACGCGGCGGTCCGACGATTCGGGATCCAGTATTTCGAGCCTTACTCGGTAGATGGGCGAAGGTATTCATTAACATCCCTGCTCAAGGCGATTCCTTCCTAAACCACCCGCCAAACCCCACCATCCCCCACCACAAAAACCCGCTCCCCATCCTCAGGCAACACGCCCATCGCGCCGGTAAAACTCCCAAACGCGGGCATCAGGCTCACCCGTTCGCCAATCAAAAAGCACGGCAGTCGCAAGCTCTGCCGACCTTTTCCTCGCAGGCGATACGCAGGATGCACATGCCCGGCCAGAACATGGTGGGTGGCGTGGGCTTCCGGTTCATGTTGCAGGGCCAGCGGCCCCACCAGCAGCGGTTCGGAAACGGTTTCAATGCCCAGCCCTGCCGGGGGATCGCCAGCGTTGCGGTCGTGGTTGCCGCGGATGAGGGTGATGTCCATGGCCACATGGCCACTGCGCCATTGCTGTAGGGCGGCCAAAGTGGCGGGGTTTTTGGCTTGGCGGGCGTGGAGAAAGTCGCCAAGTACGATCAGGCGCCGGCTGGGGTAGCGGTGCAGCAACTGGTCGAGGCGTTGGAAGTTTTCAGCGGTTGTGCCGTGGGGCACAGGTTGGCCCAGTTGGCGGTAGGTGGCGGCCTTGCCCAGGTGCAGGTCGGCGATCAGCAGCGCCTGATAGTCGGGCCACCAGATGGCTTTGTCGGCGAGTAGCCAGAGTTCGGTGCCAGCCAGTTGCACGGGCAGATGTTCGCTCAAGGACGCTCCTTAACGGGACGTGGTCGGCCGTCTTTGCCTTGACGCGGGGCGCGGCCTTTGCGTGGGGCAGGGCGCTCGTTGTCGATGGAGAAACGTGCGTCGGTTTCGGCTTCGTAACCGCCGGGGCCGGCGGCTTTTTCCAGGTCTTGCACCATGCGTTTGATGCGGTCGGCCAGTTTTTCCGAGCTGAGGCTTTCCCGAAAGCGTTCCACCAGCAGCGGAAAGGCCAGGGGCGTGGCGCGTTTGATCACGTGTACGTCCAGGCGCCGTGTTTGCAGGCGCTCAAGGGTTTGTTGCAGGCGCTGAACTTCCAGCTCCTGGCGCAGCACTTCTTGTTGCGCCTGGGTGAGCAGCAGGTTGCTCGGGTCGTATTGTTGGAAGACGTCGAAGAACAAGGCGCTGGAGGCTTGCAGTTGTCGGGCGCTTTTGGCGGCGCCCGGGTAGCCGGAAAACACCAGCCCGGCAATGCGGGCGATTTCGCGAAAGCGGCGACGTGCCAGCTCACCGGCGTTCAGGCTGGCGAGCACGTCGCGCAACAGGTGCTCGGTGCTGAACAGCGCCGGCGCAAGGTGCTGGGCGTAGTCGATGGGACTGGCGCACAGCAGTTCCAGGCCATAGTCGTTAACGGCGATGGAAAAGCTCAGCGGTTGCCCTTCGGCCAGGCGCCAGGCGAGCAAGCTGGCCAGCCCCAGGTGCACGGAGCGTCCGGCGAACGGGTACAGAAACAGGTGCCAGCCTTCGCGTGATTTCACCACTTCGGCAAGCAAGGTGTGCGCCGTTGGCAGCGCTGACCAGCTCTCCTGCACCGCGAGCAATGGGCGCAGCAGACGCATTTCATCGCTGGCGTATTCGCCCTCGGCGGCGGCACCGAGTTTGTCGACCACGGCGTCGGCCAGCTCGCTGGACAGCGGCATACGCCCACCATTCCAGCGCGGCACCGCGGCTTTTTTGCCGGTGGCGCGGCGCACGTAGGCGGTCATGTTTTCCACCCGCACCAGTTCCAGCAGGCGCCCGGCGAACAGGAAGCCGTCGCCGGGGCGCAGGCGGGCGATAAAGCCTTCTTCAACGCTGCCCAATGAGCCGCCGCTGCCGCCCTTGGTCCAATATTTCACGCTCAAGCTGGCATCGCTGACGATGGTGCCGATGCTCATGCGGTGCCGCCGCGCCAAGCGCGCGTCGGGCACGCGCCAGCGGCCGTCGGCGTCGGGTTCGGCGCGGCGGTAGTCGGGGTAGGCGGTGAGCGAGTGGCCGCCATGGCGAATAAACGCCAAGGCCCAGTCCCATTCCTCGTCGGTGAGCTGGCGGTAAGCCCAGGCGCTGCGCACTTCGGCGAGCATGGCCGCGCTCATAAAACCGCCGCCCAAGGCCATGCTGACCAGATGCTGAACCAACACGTCGAGGGGTTTTTCAGGCGACTGGCGGGCCTCGATTCGCCGTTCGGCCACGGCCGTTTGCGCCGCTGCCGATTCCAAGAGTTCCAGGCTATGGGTCGGCACCAGCGTGACGCGCGAAGGCCGCCCCGGCGAATGGCCGCTGCGCCCTGCACGCTGCATCAGGCGCGCCACGCCTTTCGGTGAGCCGATTTGCAGCACGCGCTCCACCGGCAGAAAGTCCACGCCCAAGTCGAGGCTGGAGGTGCACACCACGGCTTTTAGCGAGCCTTGCTTGAGCGCCAGTTCCACCCAGTCGCGCACCTCGCGCGACAACGAGCCGTGGTGCAAGGCCAGCAAACCCGCCCAGTCGGGACGCGCTTCGAGCAGCGCCTGGTACCAGATTTCCGCCTGCGAGCGCGTATTGGTGAATACCAGTGTGGTGCTGCTGCTTTCCAGCTCTTCAACCACTTGCGGCAACATGCGCAAACCCAGATGGCCGGCCCACGGAAAGCGTTCGATGCCGGGCGGCAGCAGGGTATCGACGCGCAAGGTTTTGGCCATTTTGCCTTGCACCAAACGCCCGGTCGGCATCAGCACTTCCATGGCGTGCGGTTGGTTGCCGAGGGTGGCAGACAAGCCCCAGACCATCAGTTCCGGCGTCCATTGCCGCAGGCGCGCCAGCGCCAATTGCAGCTGCACGCCGCGCTTGTTGCCGAGCAGTTCGTGCCACTCATCGACGATCACCATGCGCACGCTGGCGAAGGTGTCGCGGGCTTTGGCGCCGGTGAGCAGCAGCGTCAGGCTTTCCGGTGTGGTGATCAGCGCGCTGGGCAGCTTGCGACTTTGCCGCGCGCGCTCGGCGCTGCCGGTGTCGCCGGTGCGCAGGCCAACGCTCCAGTGAATGTGCAAATCATCCAGCGGCGCCTGCAAAGCGCGCGCGGTGTCGGCGGCCAGGGCGCGCATGGGGGTAATCCACAACACGGTCAGCGGCGCCACTGTCGGTTTTCGAGGGCGCGCGGTGGGCGCGGGTGCAGTGGCAATCTTGGCGAAGCGATTGAGCGCGGCGAACCACACGGCATAGGTTTTCCCCGCGCCGGTGGTGGCGTGCAGCAAGCCGGACTCGCCGCCTTTCACGGCGGCCCACACCTCTTTTTGAAAGGGGAAGGGTTTCCACTGACGCAGCGCAAACCAGGCGCTGGCGGGGCTGGTCATAGCAGGCCCTGCAGGGTGGCGAGGGTGTCGGCTTGGTCCACGGTTTTGTCGGTGCGCCAGCGCAACATGCGCGGAAAACGCACAGCGATGCCGCTCTTGTGACGCTTGGACAGGGCGATGCCCTCGAAGCCCAGCTCGAAGACCAGGCTGGGCGTGACGCTGCGTACCGGGCCGAATTTCTCCACGGTGGTTTTGCGGATGATGGCGTCCACTTTGCGCATTTCTTCATCGGTGAGCCCGGAATAGGCTTTGGCGAACGGCACCAGTACGCGCTCGCCGGGGCTGGCGTCGTCCCACACGGCGAAGGTGTAGTCGCTGTACAAACTGGCGCGCCGGCCATGGCCGCGTTGTGCGTAGATGAGCACGGCGTCGATGCTGAACGGGTCGATTTTCCACTTCCACCACAGGCCCATGTCCTTGGTGCGGCCGACGCCGTAGAGCGAGTCGCGGCGCTTGAGCATCATGCCTTCCACGCCCAGCTCGCGAGAGGCTTCGCGCTGGCGGGCCAGGTCGGCCCAGTCGCTGCCACGCACCTCGGGCGACAGGCGCAAACGTTCGTCGCCCATCTCTGCCACCAGCAGTTCCAAGCGCGCCCGGCGTTCATCCTGCGGGCGGCTGCGCCAGTCTTCGCCGCGCCATTCCAGCAGGTCGTAGGCAAGCAGCACCACGGGCACGTCATCGAGCAGTTTCTTGCTCAGGGTTTTACGCCCGATGCGTTGTTGCAGCAGGGCGAATGGCTGGATGCCGAAGGCTTTGTCGCTGTCGTGTTTCCACACCACCAATTCGCCGTCGACCACGGTGCCGTCGGGCAGCGCCTCGCCCAATTCGTGCAGCTCGGGAAAGCGCTCGGTCACCAGCTCTTCGCCGCGTGACCAAATCCACAGGCGACCTTCACGTTTAACCAGCTGTGCGCGAATACCATCCCACTTCCATTCCACCAACCAGTCCTCGACCGGGCCGAGCACCGTGTCGAAGTTGTCGAGTTCCTGTTGCAGCGGATGGGCGAGAAAAAACGGGTAGGGCTGGCCGCCGCGCTGGGCGTGTTCGTCGTCGGACTCGGCGGCGATCAGCGCCAGGTAACGCGCGGCAGTGGGGCGGTGCGACAAATCGGTGTAGCCCACCAACCGCTGCGCCACGCGCTTGGCGTCGATGCCCGCCAGGGCCGCCAAGGCGCGGGTGACCAAGAGCTTGGAGACGCCGACGCGAAACGAACCCGTGAGCAGTTTCAGGCTGACCATCAAGCTCTGCCGATCCAGTTGCGCCCACAGCGGCGGCAGGCGGTCGGCCAGGGTTTCCGGCGGCAAGCCGCGCAGCGGTAGCAGGTGTTCTTCCAACCACCAGGCCAGGCCGTGGTCGCTGCTGTGCTCGGCTTCGGGCAGCAGCAGGGAAATGGTTTCGGCCAGGTCGCCGACCGCTTGGTAGCTTTCCTCAAACAGCCAATCGGGCAAGCCCGCCAAGCGACTGGCCAACTCGCGTAGCACGCGGGTGGGCACCACTTGCCGTGGTCGGCCGCCGGCGAGGAAATACGTGGCCCAAGCCGCGTCGCCTGGCTCGGCCAGGGCGAAGTAATCCTGCATGGCTTGCAACTTGGCGTTGCTCGATGTTGTGGCGTCGAGGCGCGCGTACAGTTCGGCGAAGGCTTTCATGCGGGCGCCTCGGTGTCGTCTTCATCGCCGTATTCGGTTTTGAAACCGCGCGCGTCGAGGCCCTGTTCGCGCAAATGCCGGACCAGCACATTCACCTGGCCGTGGGTAACCATCACCCGTTCGGCGCCGGTTTGCTCGATGGCCCACAGCAGGCCAGGCCAGTCGGCATGGTCGGAGAGCACAAAGCCTCGGTCTACGCCTCGGCGCCTGCGTGTGCCGCGCAGCAACATCCAGCCGCTGGCAAAGGCGTCGCTGTATTCGCCGAAGCGGCGCATCCACGTGCTGCCGGCGGCGGAGGGCGGCGCCAGAATCAGCGCCTGGCGCAAAAGCGGGTCGTTCTTGGCGATGTCGCCGGCATACAACGTGGTGGGAATACGCACGCCGGCTTCGCGATAAACCGCATTCAGCGGCTCGACCGCACCGTGCACGAGAATCGGCCCGATGCTGTCGTCGATGCCATGCAGAATCCGCTGCGCCTTGCCGAACGAATAAGCGAACAACACGCTGGCGCGTCCGGCGGCGACGTTGTCCCGCCACCAGCTGTCGATGCCGGCGAAAATCTCGCGCTGCGGCTGCCAGCGATAGATCGGCAGGCCAAAGGTCGACTCGGTGATAAACGTATGGCAGCGCACCGGCTCGAATGGCGTGCAGGTGCCGTCGGCCTCGACCTTGTAGTCGCCGGAGGCCACCCACACTTCGCCCTGGTATTCCAACCGCACCTGCGCGGAACCCAACACATGGCCGGCCGGGTGAAAACTCAGGGTCACGCCGTGGTGATTGAGGCGCTCGCCGTAGGGCAGCGTTTGCAGGTTGATGTCTTGCCCCAGGCGCGAACGCAAAATGCCTTCGCCCGGCGCCGCCGCCAGGTAGCGCTGGTTGCCGGTGCGCGCGTGGTCGCCGTGGGCGTGGGTGATGACCGAGCGCTCCACGGGGCGCCACGGGTCGATATAAAAATCACCGGGTGGGCAATACAGGCCTTCGGGTCGAGCTATCACCAGCTCCATGCAGGCACCTTGGCGGTTTCGGTTCAGTTAAGAGGGGCACACCGGCCGATAGGTTCGCTTGGTTTCAGTGCCGCGCCTCACCGTAGCAAACACCTCGAACCATTGCCGGACCGGCTCAGTCCATTTTTTATGGAGGAGCCGAACCATGGGCATGATCCGGGTAAAACTGACTGAACACGATGCGCGCAGCCGCCTCACGCCGGTGCGCGAAAACATGGCGGTACAGCGGCGCTTGTGGCTGCTCGAACGCCTCGGGCTGGTGGGCATGACCGTGCTGGTGCTGCTGACATTGTTGGGCCTGTTTTCCAAAGGCCTGTTGAGCAGCAGCCAGGCCAGCACGGGCCAGGATCAGCTGGCCGTGAGTTACGAACGCTTTCTGCGCAACGGCGCCACGTCCGTGATTGTTGTCGACCTGCGCGGCGCGCCGAACGCCGACGTGGCGCTGCGTATCGAGGGCGAATTGCTCGACGGCCTGACCGTGGAGAGCATCACGCCACCGGCGAAAAACGCCGCCACTTTCGACAAAACCGGCATGCAGCTGGCGCTTCGCGCCGACGCTGGCGGCCAGGTACGGGTGCACTTGGCCGTGCGCTCTGACGGCGTCGGCGCCTATCGCTCGGTGGTGCGTGGGCCGGGCGGCAGCGTGACGCTCAACCAGTTTATCTACCCCTGATTCGAGGCCTTTATGGACGCTGTCTTACGCGCCGCTGGTATCTACTTTGCGCTGCTGATCATCCTGCGCTTTGCCGGGCGTCGTTCGTTGTCGGAACTGACTATTTTCGATTTCATCTTGCTGCTGATCATCAGCGAAGCCACCCAGCAGGCGCTGCTGGGCGACGACTTTTCCTTCACCAACGCCGCCCTGGTGATCGTCACGCTGGTGACCATCGACGTGGTGTTGTCGCGGCTGAAATACCGCTGGCCGTCGTTTGATGTGTGGATGGAGGGCTCTCCCACCATCGTCGTAGAAAACGGCGTACCGCTACAGAGCCGCCTGCGCGCCATGCACTTGCGTGAGGAAGACATTCTCGAAGCCGCCCGCGAGAAACAGGGGCTGGTGAGCTTGCAGCAGATCAAGTTTGCGATAGTGGAGAAGAACGGCAAGATTTCCATCATTCCAGTGGAGTCTTGAAAAGCATCGCGGCTAATCGGAATGCCGCCCAGCCGCTCCCACAGGAGGCGTGTCCCTGTTAGCTCGGCTAAGCGGCATTCCGATTACCAGGACACACCTCATCGTAAAAGTTGAACGGCCATCGCGCGCCGTCAGTCGACCCTACTCGATCAACTGACTGGAGCGAACCGATGAAAGAGTACCCAACGCCCCCATTCCCTTCGCAAAAACAAGCTGTGCCAGGCAGCCAGACGCGCATGGAGCCGTACCCCGATTGCGGCGAGCAGAGCTACACCGGCCACCATCGGCTGGCGAACAAAATTGCGCTGATTACCGGTGCCGACAGCGGCATCGGCCGCGCCGTCGCCATCGCCTTCGCCCGTGAGGGCGCGGACGTGGCCATCGCTTACCTGGACGAGCACGAAGACGCCAAGGAAACCGCGCGTTGGGTCGAGCAGGCTGGGCGTCAGTGCCTGTTGCTGCCCGGTGATATCGCCGACAAAAACGTGTGCGAACAATTGGTGGCCAAGACGGTGGAAACCTTTGGCCGCATCGACGTGTTGGTCAACAACGCCGCGTTCCAGATGACCCACAGCGACTTGGCCGATATCCCCGATGAAGAGTGGGTGCGCACTTTCGATATCAACATCACGGCGATGTTTCGCATCTGCAAAGCGGCCGTGCCGCACATGGCGCCAGGCAGCTCGATCATCAACACCAGCTCGGTCAATTCCGACACACCGAAGCCGACCTTGCTCGCCTATGCCACCACCAAAGGCGCCATCGCCAACTTCACTGCTGGCCTGGCGCAGCTGTTGGGCGAGAAGGGTATTCGCGTGAATTCGGTGGCGCCGGGGCCGATCTGGACGCCGTTGATTGTCTCGACCATGACCGAAGAAGACATCACCAGTTTCGGCTCGCAAACACCGCTGGGCCGTCCGGGGCAGCCCGTGGAAGTGGCGCCGATTTATGTGCTGTTGGCCTCGGATGAAGGCAGTTACATCTCCGGCACGCGCTATGGCATAACGGGCGGTAAGCCAATTTTGTAACGCTGGCTCGTTGGGCTTCGTTTCAAGCGAAGCCCAGCGCTCCCGCTGATTACGCCCCCTGTCCCCAATTCATTTCTAAGCCGCCATCCACGACGAAATTCTGCCCGGTGATATACGCCGAATCCGGGCCGATCAGAAACAACGCCATCTCGGCGATTTCCTCCGGGCGGCCGGGACGTTTGAAGGGAATATTCGGCAGCTCTTTGGCGCGGGTTTGCGGGTCTTCCAGGCGTTTGTGGGTCATCGGCGTGTCGATCATGCCGGGCGCCACGGCGTTCACGTTGATGCCCATCGGTGCCAGTTCCAGCGCCAGGCTGCGGGTCATTGTCAGCAGGCCGCCTTTGGCGGCGCCATAGGGCACGTTGCCGGGGCTGGGGATGGAATCGTGCACCGAGGTGATGTTGAGGATTTTCCCGCCACCACCGGCTTTGTCCCGCAGACGGACAAATTCGCGGCTGCACAGGAACGGCCCGCGCAGGTCGGTGCGGATGGTTTTATCGAAGTCCTCGGCGGTCAGCTCGATAAAGGCTTTGCTCATGCCAATGCCAGCGTTGTTGACCAAAACGGTCGGCGTGCCGAGCTCGGCGGTGACGGCGTTGAACAGCTCTACCACGCTGCTTTCATCGCCGACATCCACCTGGCGCATCAGCGCACGATTGCCGCGTCGTTTCACCTCGTCAAGGGTCGACTGCGCGCCTTCTTGGTCGCTGTGGTAGGTGATCACCACATCAGCGCCTTCTCTTGCGAAGGCCAGGGCCATGGCGCGGCCCATGCCCGAGTCCGAGCCGGTGACGATAACGATTTGTCCGCTCAGTGTGTTCATTAGCCAATCCTCTTTTCAGTGCGCCGCTGGCGCGTGGCAGTCCAGACGCAGCACCGCGCCGGGGGTCAGCGTTTCGCTACCGCCGGGGTGACAGACGTCCAATGGCTCGGCGTTTTCCGCCAGGTGCAGGCTCAGCACCTTGTCGCGCAGTTGCACGCGCAGGTAGCGGCCTTGAAAGGTGAAGCCCATGTGCACGCCGTCGAGCGCGGGCGGCACGGCGGGGAATATGCGCAGGCATTCGGCGGTCGGGTGCAGGCCCAGGTAATGACGCTGCAACACATCCAGCGAACCGGCCATGGCGCCCAAGTGCACGCCTTCAAGGGTGCCGCTGTCGGCTGGCGCGTCGAGGTCGGTGCGCAGGCAATCGCACCAACTGTCCCACGAGGCTTGCGGGTTCAAGTGAGCCAGCGCGCCGGCGCACACCAGTTTCGACAGGCTCGATTCGTGGCTCAGTCGCGCCAGGTGGTAGTCGGCGGTGCGGCGCATGGCGGGCACGTCGAAGTGATAGCCAAGGCGCTCACACAGCTCGCTCAGCTCGGCTGGCGGGAATAGATGGAACAAGGCGAGCACGTCCGCCTGCTTGCTGACTTGGTAGCACTCGCAGCAGTCGTTGCGGGCTTCGAGCATCCAGTCCAGACGCGGGTGCTCGGTGGTCATCCATTCCCTCGGCACCGGTTGCAGGTGCTCGTAGCCGTCGAACTGGTTGAGCACGCCGTCGGGTAGAAAGGGCAGATACATCCGTGAACCGATATGCCGCCAATGCGCCACTTCGCTGTCTTTGAGCTGAAGGCGGCTGCGCAATGTTGCTTCCAGGTCGGCTGGCAGACAGTGCAATAAATCCACGGCCCGGTGCAGCACCCAGGCAGCCATGAGGTTGGTGTAAGCGTTGTTGTTCAAACCCGGCTGGCCGGTGTGCGGGTAGCCCGTGTGGTATTCATCGGGACCCATCACACCATTGATGACAAAGCGCTCCAGGGTTTCGTCGTAGCTGACCAGGCTGGCCCAGCAGCGGGCGATCTCCAGCACCATTTCGCCGCCCCAGTCGGCCAAAAACTCTTTCTCGCCGCTGATTTGATAGTGCTGCCAAACGCCGTACACCACGGCAGCACCGATGTGCCGTTGCAGGTAAGTGTGGTCGGCCATCCAGCGTCCCGACAGCGGGTTGTAGTTGAACGGTGGCGTTTGTTCGCGGCCGCTGCGGGCGCTGCGCCAGGGGAACAGGGCGCCTTCTAGGCCGGCTTGGCGCGCGTTTTCGCGGGCGGCATCGAGGCGCCGATAGCGGTAGCGCAACATGCTCAGCGTGATGGCGGGCAGGCGGCTCGAAAGAAACGAATAGGCGAACAATTCGTCCCAGAAAATCTGCCCGAAATAGCCCTCGTGCCAACCCCGGGACGGAAAGCTCTGGTCGCGCTCGGCACTCAGTGGCGAGGCGGCTTGCAGCACATGCCAGGCGCCCAGGCGCAGCGGCGTATCGAGTACGGTGTCGTCGAGCTGCACATCGGCGGCGCGCCAGAGTGTTTCCCAGGCGCGCTGATGCGCTGAGCGCAAGCTGGCGAACGGTGCGGTGGGCAGTTCCGCCGTGCGAGCCGGAATCTCGTCATCCACCAGCACCCGAACGCGTTTTTCCAGGGTGACGCGGGTGCCGGGTTGCTCGATCACGGTGTGCTGGATAAGCCGCTGCGCTTGGAGTTCGCTGCGCCAATTCAGCGGCTCGTCGCTGCGCAGTTGGCAGGCCACCAGCACCTCGCCGATAGCGGAAATTAACCGGGCGCGCACCTGCGCATGGCCATCGGCGCGGTGGCTAAAGGTGCCCGGTCGCAAGCGCGAGCCTTCGTACGGATGACTGCCGCTGACCAGGCTGTTGCTGACGCCGCTGTCTAGCAGCGAACGAACGTGCAACGCCGGCAGCGCTTGGTCGCTGCTGAGCGTCCAGCGCAGCAAGGCCAGCGTCGGCTCGGCCATGCTCACCAGGCGTTCTTCATGCAGCTGAATGTGTCGCTCGCCCAGACGAAAACTTAACGTGCGATTGAGCTGCGCGGCGTTGAGGTCCAGGTGCTGGTGATACGCCTGCGCCTCGCCGTTGAACCACTGTTCGCCGTCCAGTGAAACGCTCAGCCCAAAGGGATCGGGCAGGTTGACCAGCGCTTCCAGGGTTTGCGTTACGCCATTGACCGAACGGGGCGCCGCGTCGTACCAACCGGCACGGTACAGGGCGGCGTAACGCATGCCCGGCGCGCCGCCGAAGGCCGCTTCCGGCGCACTGGCGCGCCAGGTCAGCACGCCGTTGCCAAGGGTGAACAGCGCTTCGCGGCGACGTTCATCGTGGGGGTCGAACCCGGCGAAGGCGAGCATCGCGCCGCCACAGTGGTCAATCATTGAGCAGTTCCCGCGCCTGAAAAAACCGCTGCCCGGCCAGGGCTTCGAGGTGTTCACGGTCGGCGTAGGCTTCCTGCGAGCCATAACCGGTGACGGCCTGTTGCGCGGCGGCCACGGCCCACGCCACGGTTTCCAACGGCGCCAGACCTTCAAGCAAAGTGATGGCCAGCACGGCGGTAAAGGCGTCGCCCGCGCCCGTGCTGTCAACGACCCTGACCTCGCCGGCCGGCACATAAAACACGCGCTGCTCGTGGGCCATGACCGCGCCGCCATCGGCGAGCTTGATGCACGCCAGTTTCACGCCTCGTGCACACAGTTCACGGGCGGCGTGGGCGAGGGCGTCGAGGTCGTTCAGGGTGTCCGCGGGCACGTTCAACAGCGCCGCCACTTCTTCGCAATTGGGCGTGATGGCGGTCAGGCCGTGGAGCAGGGCAGGCGGCACACGGTCGGGGAATGACGGGTCGAGGATTACCGGAATGTGCAGGCGGTGCGCCTGCTGCACCACGTGCTCGACCACCCAAGTGGGCACTTCGCAATCGACCACCAGACACGCAGGCGCCGTCAGCCCATTGAGCGGCTCGAGTGCCACGTCGAGGGCGGCCGGGTCCCATTCATCATTGGCATTGGCGGCCAGCACGATCTGCTTCTTGCCATCGGGCGGCACCACAATCATCGATACGGCGGTCGGTTCTGTATGGGAACGGCTGACGCCGCTCAGCTCGACCCCTGCCGCACGCAGCGGCGCCAACGCTTGTTCGGCCAGATCATCGCTGCCCACCCGGCCCAGTAACACGCTGCGATGACCGAACAGGGCGCCGATGTACGCCGTGTTGGCGGCCTTGCCGCCCGGACGCCGCGCAAAGCCGGTGGCCAGTTGCGTTTCGACGTCGCTCAGGGCGTCGTTCACGCGCAATTGGAAGTCCGCGTTAATGCTGCCCAGCGATACCAACGTGCCTGCCATGGGGTTCTCCGCTGCGGGTGGTAGTGGATTGCTTGCTAAGCAGATGACCTGCCCCGGTTGGCTGGAGTTCGTTGCGTTTCGTCGCGGGTCGTCAGCGCTTGAGCGTGATCCAGGTGGGGGCGTGGTCGCTGGCGTGTTCTTGATCGCGCACCCAGCGGTCGACGTTGGCGTCGACCAAACGCTTGGCCAGCGGCTTGCTCAACAGCAGGTGGTCGATACGCAAACCGCTGTTGCGTTGCCAGTGTTGCCGGAAGTAATCCCAGAAGGTGTAGATCGGCTCATCGGGGTGGCGCTCGCGCAGCGAGTCGGTCCAACCCTGAGCGAGCAGGCGTTGGTAACACTCGCGACTTTCCGGCTGCAGCAACGCGTCCTTGCGCCAGGATTTGGGGTTGTAGATATCGAAGTCGGTGGGCACCACATTGAAGTCGCCGGCCAGCACCACGGGGTGACCGTTGTCGACCAAGCCTTCGGCATGGGTGATCAAACGCTCGAACCACGCCAGCTTGTAGTCGAACTTGGGCCCCGGTTGCGGGTTGCCGTTGGGCAAGTACAAGCAGCCGACCACCACGCCATGAGCCGCCGCTTCCAGGTAACGGCTCTGGGTGTCGTCCGGGTCGCCGGGCAGCTCGTTGCGGATTTCCAACGGCTCCATGCCCTTGGCCAGAATCGCCACGCCGTTCCAGGCGGGCTGGCCTTTCCAGATCACGCCGTAACCGGCTTCGCGTATCGCGCTGGCGGGAAACTTTTGCTGCGCGGCTTTCAGCTCTTGCAAGCAAACGATGTCGGGCGCCTCGCGCTGCAGCCAGGCCAGCAATGCCGACAGGCGTGTGTTGATGCCGTTGACGTTGAAGGTGGCGATGCGCAGCGTGTCGGCGGCGGCGGATTTCTTGGCCATAAGGTCTCGTTTTTACCCGGTGGATCAGGGCCGCAAAATCACCTTGCGGCATTCGTCGTCGGCTTTGTCGAAGATCTTGTAGCCCTCGGCCGCATCGGACAGGTTCATGCGGTGGCTGATGATGATTTCCGGGTGCAGCTCGCCGCGTTGAATGTGTTCGAGCAGCGTCGGCAGGGTGCCATGCACATGGGTCTGGCCCATTTTGAAGGTGAGCCCTTTGTCGAAGGCATCGCCAAACAGGAAACCGTGAATAAAGCCGGCATATACGCCCGGCACACTCACCGTGCCGCCACGGCGAACAGCGGCGATGCATTGACGTAACGCCTTGCCGCTGCTGCCTTCTATTTTCAGGGTGGAGAGCACGGTTTCGGTGGTGCTGCCCTTGGCTTCGAAGCCCACGGCGTCGATCACTGCGTCCACGCCACGGTGGCCGGCCGTTTGCTCGATGATGGCGGCCGCCGGGTCGTCGACGTCGCGGAAGTTGATGGGTATCGCGCCGTAGGTGCGCATGGCGTAGTCGAGGCGATAGGGGTGCTGGTCGACAATGAAAATCTGCTCGGCGCCGAGCAGTCGCGCGCAAGCCGCCGACATCAAACCGACCGGCCCGGCGCCGTAAATGGCGACGCTGCTGCCCGGTTTTATGCCCGCGTTTACGGCGGCCTGGTAGCCGGTGGGCAGAATGTCGGTGAGGAACAGCACGCGCTCGTCGTCGAGTTCATCCGGCACTTTGAACGGCCCGGCGTTGGCCTTCGGCACGCGCACCAGTTCGGCCTGACCGCCCGGCATGCCGCCATACAAATGGCTGTAGCCGAACAACGCCGCGCCCGAGGGAATCTGCTTTTTATTGAGGATGGCGCCACGGTCCGGGTTGGTGGTTTCGCAGGCCGCGTGCAGGTTCATTTCGCAGAAGAAGCAGCTGCCGCAGGCAATAACAAACGGCACGATCACGCGGTCGCCTTTGGCCACGGCGGTCACCGCGCTGCCAACTTCTTCGACGATGCCCATGAACTCATGGCCAAAAATATCGCCGTGTTTAACGGCCGGAATCTTGCCGCGATACAGGTGCAAGTCTGAGCCGCAGATGGCCGTGGCGGTCACCCGCAGAATGATGTCGTCCGGCTCTTGAATAACCGGGTCGGGTACGTTGTCGACCTTGACGTTATGGCTTCCATGATAGGTCAGTGCGCGCATGGGAAAGGTCTCCTGATGCTGGGCAAAAAAAATCCCGGCGCCTTACGGAGCCGGGCAAGTCTATCGCTGAGGGAAATCGTGCTGCTTAAGCCGACATGGCCGCATTGAGATGCGGACGCATGTGAGCCAATGGACGCTGGGACAGGCGCTTGGCCTTGGTGACGTGGATCGGGCCTTCATAGGTGGGCAGGCGTTGCCACACCCAGTGAGCGCCGGCACCTTTCCAGCACAGCTCGCCAGAGGCCAGCTTCATGTCGCGCTGGATGTCGCGCACCACGTCTTTGATTTTGGCTTCGTTGAATACCGCTTCGCTGGCAATCACCTTGGTGATCTGTTGCTCGCCGCACTGCAAATTCAGCAGCAGCGTACCGTCCGGGCGAGGGGTCACGGCCACTTGTTGGTCTGGGAAGGATTGGAAGAGGTAGTTGATCGCCAGTTGCATTGTTTGTGCTCTCCGATTTTTGTTTGAGATGCAAACAAGAGAGCAGGCGCCGTGCCAATCTTTATCTGGGTGGTAATTCTATAAAAATCAATTAGTTAGCGTTCGCTGATATCACCGTAGTATTTGCAGACTGCATGGTTAGGCGGGTGCCTGGTTGCAAACTGCAAGTTCAATATCAGCCCGCAGCGCCCGTTGCAGGCGCTGCGGCGCCGCAGTCAGGCGCGTTTCAGGCCTTCGCTGGCAATTTCGTGGCGGGCAGCCTGGAGCAATTCGGCGTCGACGTTCAGACGGTGAATGACGTTGAGCAACTGCTGTTTAAGCAATTGATCGTTGCTCGCCTCGGCGGCCCGCATCATGGCGATGGCGGCGGTTTGGTTGTTGGCGGCAACGTGGTCGAGGGTTTTGCACAGGTTACGGATGCTGCGATTCACAAGCCTTACTCCTGAATTCGAGGCTGCACTGTAGGGCGGCGATGTTGCGATTTGATGGCTGGCCGACGACGGTTTTGCGCCGTTATCCGCCAGCTGTTGCCTCATTGACCCAGGCGCTTGAGCTTTGGTTGCAAGAATAAATCGCCGCTGTGCTTGCCTTACTGCGCGGCCTCGCCAAGCCCGGCATAAGTGGACAACAGCACCTCGCCCAAAAGCGGATGCGGCGCTTCTACGCGTTCTTTGAGTTTGTCGGCGAAGTGCATGGCCGAATCCTGGTCGGAAAAGGAAATGGCCATGTTGCCGGTGGTGACCATCCAGGTTTCACGGTTAGCGGTCGTCTGCTTTTGTACTGCGATGTCCATGTTCGCCTCCTGCGGCTGGGTTTCAGCCGGTCAAAAAAAATGCCAACCCAGGGTCGGCAAATTATCGAGCACACACGCAATAAGCTGCGTGGAAGTAGGGTGAACCGGCTTTATGACGACTTGATGATGCTCAGGCGCCGTTCGGCAGTTTGGCGATGACTTTGATTTCAAAGTCGAAACCGTACAGCCAGGTAACGCCCACGCAGGTGATGTTGGGGAACGGCGCTTCGCCCCAGAACTCGGGCACCACGGTCCAAATGGCTTCGAATTTTTCCTGTGGGTCGACGATGAACACCGTTACGTCCACTACATCATCAAAGGTGCAGTCGGCTGCGGCGAGCACCGCGTTGAGGTTACGAAAGGCGGTGTGCACCTGGGTGAGCAGGTCCGGTTCCGGTGAGCCGTCTTCGCGGCTGCCGACCTGGCCGGAAACGAACAGAAAACCGTTGGAGCGAACGGCCGGTGAGTAGCGGTTGATGTCGTACAGCGCCTGGCGGCCTTCGGGGAAAACGACGTCGCGGTTGTTCATGGCAAAGCCTCGTATCAGTGGATGTGAGGCCACTCTAGGTCTTGGCCTGCAGCCAATAAACGCGCAACCTTGGCCAGCACTGTTTGTGCTTTCCAAACAATCAAGCTGCCAAGGAACCCGCCCATGGACCGTTTCGACGCAATGCTGGCCTTCTCCCGTGTGGTGGAGGCGGGCAGTTTCACCAAGGCCGCCGACACCTTGCACATGAGCAAAACCACGGTGACTCAGCTTATTCAGCAGTTGGAAGCCCGGCTGCGGGTCAAGCTGCTGAACCGCACCACGCGCAAGCTCAACCTCACCGCCGATGGCGCCGTGTATTACGAGCGCGTGGTGCGCTTGCTGGGCGAGCTGGACGATGCCGAAACCAGTCTGTCGAGTGCCGCCACGGCGCCGCGCGGCCGGTTGCGGGTTGATGTGCCCAGTCCGCTGGCGACCACCTTGCTGATACCGGCGTTGCCTGAGTTTTACGCGCGCTATCCGGATATTCAGATTGATATGGGCGTGAGCGACCGCATGATCGACCTGATTGGCGAGAAGGTGGATTGCGTGGTGCGCGGCGGCGAGTTGCTTGACCAATCGCTGATGGCGCGCAAGGTCGGCGATTTGCAGTTGGGCGTGTACGCCGCGCCGGACTATCTGCGGCGCTTCGGCACCCCGGCTCACCCGCGCGACCTGGAAGAGTCGGCGCACCGCGTGGTCGGCTACCTGTGGGCGCGAACTGGCAAAACCTTGCCGTACACCTTGCGCAAGGCAGACGACGCCGTGCATTTGCGTGGCCGTTACGCGCTGGCGGTGGACGATGGCAATGCGTACCTGGCCGCCGGTATTGCCGGCTTGGGCATGTTGTGGCTGCCCGCTTATATGGCCACAGCGCCGGTGGCGGCGGGGCAGTTGGTGCCGCTGTTTGAGGACTGGCAGATGGAGCCGATGCCGCTGTACCTGGCGTATCCACCGAACCGGCATGTGAGTTTGAAGCTGCGGGTGTTTATTGAGTGGGTGGTGGAGCTGATGGCGCGGTATGCGCCGGTAAGGTGAAAGGGGCAGCCTGGTTCAGGGGGGGGCTTTGTCGTATCGCCCTACACGGGTGTAATCCGTTTCGCATTAATCCGCAGACCCTTTCTCGAGCCTAATTCAGTCCTGTGCTTCGCACCTATCTGAAGCTGCTTCTTGCTTTCGGTGCGATGTGGTTTCCCACCTCACCGGACGACTTTCATGATGCTTCGACGGATTAACCTCGGCTTTCGCTCAACCCTGTGCTTCGGCCTGTTTTGTGTGGTGATTGCCGGGCTCGGTTTCGCCGCGCTGCGCCAAGCCAGCACGCTGAACAATGTCAGCACCTACTTCCAGATGCAGATCGTGCCGGCCGTTAAGGAGCTGGGTGATCTGGACAGCAATTTTTCCAAAATCAATGCCGCCGACAGCATCTTGCGCAACGCCGTGGAAACCCAGGATTCACGCAAGGCGGCCGCCGCCGAGATTCAGCGCTGGCGCGCCAAGATCGACGCCAACCTCGACCGTATCGCCGCGCTGCCGTTAAGTGCTGATGAGCAGACTGCGCTGGCCACCTTGCGCGCAGCGGTCGTGCTGTTCGACCGCAATCAGGAACAGTATTTGCGCCTGATCGATGCGGGCGACGTGGCTGGCGCTGCCGCTTTCAACGAAGCCACATTGCGTGGCAGCAGCGCCGCGTTTCAAACGCAGATCAAGGACTTCGCCGCAGCCAAAAACGAACTGGCCGCCGCCTACAGTGCCCAGGCCAAGCGCGCCTACGACGACACCTTCGCATGGGTAATCGGCTACAACGTGTTCGCCGTTCTGGTGTGCATCGGCATGGCCTGGCTGTACACCGGCAGCGTGCTCAAGCCAGTGCGCCAAGCGCTGGCCATCGCTGAGCGGATTGCTGACAACGATTTGAGCGGCGCCGTGATTGTCGATGGCAATGACGAAATGGCACGCCTGCTTAAAGCGTTGGCCACCATGCAAAACAACCTGTGCCAGGCACTGGGCAAAATCAGCGATTCCTCCGCGCAACTGGCCGCCACCTCGGAACAGATGCACTGCATCACCGAAGGCGCGTCACAAGGGCTGGAACGCCAGGCGTCGGAAGTGGAACTGGCGGCTACGGCGGTTACGCAAATGAGCGCGGCCATCGAAGAAGTTGCCCGCAACGCCGCCGGTGCGCTGGAAGTGGCTACACAAACCAGCGTGGCGGCCAACCATGGCTGCGAACGTGTGGACGAAACCCTCGCCGCCATCGCGCAGATGGTGGAAAGCGTGCAAGACACCTCAAGCAGCGTCGAAGAACTGGCCGGCGTTGCCACGGATATCAACAAGGTGCTGGCGGTGATCCGCTCGGTCGCTGAGCAAACCAACTTGCTGGCATTGAATGCCGCCATTGAAGCGGCGCGCGCCGGCGAGGCGGGTCGCGGCTTTGCCGTGGTGGCCGATGAAGTGCGGGCGTTGGCACGGCGCACTCAGTCTGCTACCCAGGACATCGAAACCATGGTCACCGGCATCCACACCCGCAGCGGCGCCGCGCTTGAAGCCATGGCGCTGACCAGCGAACAGGCCGGGCGCACGCAAGCGTTGTCGACTGCGGCCGGCGCGGCGCTGGTGCAGATCAACCAGGCGATTGAGCAGATCAACGAGCGCAGCCTGATGATCGCCACCGCTGCCGAGCAGCAAACCCATGTGGCCTATGAGGTGGACCGCAGCCTGATCAGCATCCGCGACCTGGCGTCGCAATCCAATGAAGGCGCGCAGCAAACCACCATTGCCAGCGGCGAGCTTTCGTACCTGGCGGTGGACCTCAGCCAGTTGGTTCGGCAGTTCAAATTTGCCTGATTGGTGTGCCAGGGCGCATTGGTGCCCTGGCTGGTACAGGCCATCAGATCACGAAAAAACCATGGGTGGCGTCGCGTTCCAGCTGCGCCACCAAGCCGTATTCCCAATCCAGATACCCTTGCATCGCCGCCACTGCGTTGTCGGTGCCTTCATAAGGGCGGCGATAGCGGTCAATACGTGGCGAAACCAAGTGGGTTTCGCCTGTCTCCAGCGGCAAGCCGGCTGCAATCCACGCGGCGGTGCCGCCTTCCAATACGCTCACCGGCACGCTCGTTAGGGCTTGCAAATCAGCCGCTGCAAAGCGCGCCAACAAGCTGCTGCCGCACGTCAGCACATAGCGTTGCGCTACCGGCAACCGCTCAAGGGCTTCTTGCAGGTTCGCGCGCAACAGCCAGTAAGCGCCGGGGATGTGGCGTTTGACGTAGTTGGCGCTGCTAGTGAAATCGAGCACTACGGTGCCGGCCGTTTGCTGCCATTGGCTGAGGGTTTGCGCTGTGATGCTAGCCACCGTTGGCAAGGCGGGCAGAGGCGCTTGCCACGGGCCGGTGGCGCTGAATGACTGCACAGGCTGTGGCGCCAGTACCCACGTTTCCCAACCCATTTGCGCCAGCCACGACGCACTCATGGGCGCGCGCACGCCGTCATTGTCGACCAGCACCAGGCGGGCGCCACGCACGCTGGCGACGTGGTCGGTTTCCTGCACCAGTTGGCCGCCTTCAACCCACCGCGTGCCGGGCAAATGCCCAGCTTCGTATTCCTCGGCCGTGCGCACATCGAAAAGGTAAGTGGTGCGGCGCTCGTCGGCTTGCCAGGCGCTTAATTGCTCCAGCGTGGCTTCGCGCACGCCGGCTTGTTCGGCGACCTGACGGGCGCTGTCGCGCGCCGCCGGCAAGTGCGTTGGCGTGTCGAGGTTGAAGCGCCGCGCCTGGCCGTGTTCCAGCGTCTGGCCGGCGAGCGTCCAGCCGATGGTGCCGTTGCGCAGCGCTGCCACCTTGTTGGGAATGCCGGCGTTTACCAGCGACTGGGTGCCAATGATGCTGCGCGTGCGGCCGGCGCAATTGACGATGACTTGGGTGCTGGGATCTGGCGCCAACTCGCGCACCCGCAGCACCAGTTCGGCCCCCGGCACGCTGATGGAGCCGGGAATGTTCATGGTCTGGTATTCGTCGAACCGCCGCGCATCGAGCACCACCACATTGGCCTTTTCGCTTAACAGCGCCTGCACCTCTTCGGCCGCTAACGAGGGCGTGTGTTGACGGCTTTCCACCAGTTCGCCGAAGGCTTTGCTCGGCACGTTAACGTCGCGAAACAGCTCGCCACCGGCCTCGCGCCAACCGCTCAGGCCACCTTGCAGCAACGCCACGTCGCGGTACCCCAGCGCGATTAAACGTTCAGCCGCCCGCTCGGCCAGGCCTTCGCCGTCGTCGTAAACGGTAACCGGCGTATGGCGGTGTGGCACCCGCGCAAATATTTCCACCTCCAACTTGGACAACGGCACATTGGCCGCGAACAGCGGATGGGCTTCGGCGAAGGGCGCTTCTTCACGCACGTCCAGCAGCGCCAATTCCTGGCGGGCGAGCAGGGCGGTGCGAATGTCGGCGTACTGACGTTGGGCAAAGTCACTCATGGCGCAGGGTTCTCTTTGGACAGGTCCCAGATGTTGGGCAAGTGGTCGTTGGCATAACCGGAGATAAACGGCTTTTCGCTGCCGTCAGCGAGGTACACCGCGCGCTTCACTGCGCCGATGTTGCCGCCGTAGACGTGAATGCTGATGGAGGTACGGTCGCTGAACGCGTTGCGCACCTGGTGGATATCGCCGATGCGCGGCGACACAGCGTCCACCTGGCCGGGCGTCAATCGCTGCGCCGGGCCGCTGGGCTGCAAGGCACCGTTGCTGGCGCGGCTGAACCCCTGGGCATCTTCAGCGCCGCGCAACATGCCAATCAGGCCCCAGACGCGGTGGTCATGCACTGGCGTTTCCTGCCCTGGCCCCCAGACAAAGCTGACCACGCTAAAGCGCTGCGCCGAATCGAGGTGCAACAGGTATTGCTGATAACGCTCGGCACTGGGCTGAGCGAAGGCGGCCGGCAGCCAATCGTCGATACTGACCAAGTCACCCAGCAGCTGCGCTCCGCGTTCGATCAACACCTCTTCCTGTGGGCGCGCGTCGAGCAGGTCGGCAAAGCCGCCGATAAACCCCCGCAAGCGAGCAACGTTGCTGTTTTGTGCCATGGTTCCCTCCGCCTGGATTAATCCGTTAGGGATCAAGCTATCCCTCTGCAGGCGAAAGGTATTATTCTTAACTGGTATTTTTCCACTACTTTATTATGTGAAAAAAGAATGAAGATAGACGATATTGATGCCTTCGTGGCCGTCATCCGAAGTCAGTCCATCAGCCAGGCCGCCGAAACCCTGCAACTGACTCAGCCGGCGATTACCCGGCGCGTGCAGAACTTCGAAGACGACCTGGGCGCCAACCTGCTCGACCGCAACACCAAACCGCTGAAGCCGACCTCGCTGGGCATGCGCGTGTATGAGCAGTGCTTGAACGTGCAGCGCGAAATGGGCGCCTTGCGCGAGTTGGTATTAAGCGACGCCGCACCCACCGGCACCCTGCGCCTGGGCGTGCCGCAAACCATCGGCGACGTAGTGCTGCTCGATGCCCTCAGCCAACTGAAAACGCTGTATCCCGACCTGCAGGCGCAAGTCTCGACGGGCTGGGGCAGTCATCTTCTCGGCAAAATCGAGAACGGTGAACTGGACGCCGTGGCCGCGCTGTTTCCCGCCGGCAAAGTGTTCCCGGAAGCGATGGTCGGCCGCTCGCTGGCGCGCATGAACCTGGTGGTAGTCGCGGCCAAAGGCGACGTGCGCAAACGCAGCTACAAACTCGCCGACTGCTACCAACGTGGCTGGGTGCTCAACCCCGACGGCTGCGGCTTTCGCGCCGGCCTGCAACGGGCGCTGAGTGCGGAGGGGCTGTCACTGAAAGTGAACCTGGAAACCTTTGGCACCGAGCTGCAACTGGGCTTGATCGCCAACGGCCTCGGCTACGGTCTGGTGCCGATGCCGCTGCTGGAAAACAGCAGCCACCGCCAGCGCCTGGAAATTGTGCCGGTGAGCGATTTCAAACCCGTGATCGATTTGTGGCTGGTGCACCCGCGGTTCCTCGGCAATTTGCAGGGACCGGTGGCGGAGTTTGGCGAGATGGTGGCTAAGCGGGTGGGGGCTTAGGGGTTGAAGCATGGTTGCAGCAATGGCGACTCAAGCGGATCGCCGCCCGGCCGCTTCCACAGTCGGGAAACCGCCCATTGTCAGGGCGAGCGGGCGGCGGTCCGTTTTTTAGCTAAGCGGCTTGCTGCTCATACGCCAAACCGCGCAAATAATCGGCAAAACCGCCGGCCATGCGTACATCCAACCGTGCGCTGGTGGTCACTTGCGGCAGGGCCGACCAGGCAATGCTCGCGCCGGTCGCTTGGAAGCGGCCGATCAACGCCACATCTTCATTGACTACCAACGGTTCGAAGCCACCGGCGCGGGTGTACGCCAGCGCACTGAAGCCCAGGTTTGCGCCGTGGATGTGCCGATGCCCGTCGCCGTTGTGATAGCGAGCCCGGTACAGCGCTTGGGCCTCGTCGGGGATATCGCCCCAGTCGGCGATCTGCACGGTGCCGCACACCACATCCGTGCCCTGACGCAGTTGCGCAACTAACCAATCTTCGGCCACTTCGCTGTCGGCGTCGGTACACGCCAGCCAGCGGGCGCCTTGGTCGAGCATCAGGCGGATACCTTGCAGGCGCGCCTCGCCGACGTTGCGCGCGTCGACCGCCAGGGTCGCCACGTCGTATTGCAGCGCGATGTGTGCCGAGGCGTCGGTGCAGCTGTCGAGCACCACCAGAACGTGCACGGTCTCGCCGTTCAGCTCCGGGTGCGCGGCGGCGCGTTGCACGGCTTCCAGGCAGTTACCCAGCAGGGCCTCTTCGTTGTGTACCGGGATGATTACTCCAATCATGTTTCTCTCCTGATCAGGCCTTCTTGCTCAGCGACGGAGGCGGGGTTTTCGCACCACACCTCCATCAAAAAATCCGTTTCCTGGTGCCAGACCAGGCGCGGCATGCGCAGCAGTTTGTGCAATTCGTTGTGCACTTCATCGCCGGTGTGCGGGCAACCGTCGATGGGGTGCCGCCAATGGCAGGCGACCAGCGTGCCGCCCGGTGCCAGGGCGTAGCGCATGGTGAAAATCAGTTGGGTGAGGTCGGTGCTGTCGAGGTAGTAACCTAGCTCGCTGAACACGATCAGGTCGAATTTGCCGGGCGGCCATTCCTTGGGCAGTCGGCCCTGCCAGAACTGCACGTTATGGCGCTGCCCGAGCCGGGCCCGGGCGATCTCCAAAGCGGTGGTCGAGGTGTCGCAGCACAGCAGTTGGCCGCTGCGGTTAGCCAGCCGCGCGCTCAGCTCGCCGTTGGCGCAGCCCAGCTCCAACACGCTGCGGTAGCGGTGATGGGGCAGGGCCGAGAGGGTGAGATTGCGTTTGCGCCGTTCATACCAGCGTGTGCGCATGGCCCACGGGTCGGCATCGGCGCGGAAAAGGCCTTCAAAGTAGCTATCCGCCACGCTCATAACGCGCCCCTCAAACAAAGATCAACTCGAACGGCTGCTGCAAGCGCTCCACGGCGCAGGCAGGCAATACGGGTGGCAAGTCAGCCTGCGGGTCGGCGTGAATCTGACTGGCAAAAGCTTGAATGGCGTGGCGTTTTCGCGCCTGCGTCCAGGTGTCCAGATGCAGCTTGCGGGCGCGTTCCCAGGGAATGCGCGCATCCTCGGGATGGGCCCAGTGCCAGGCCCAGATCGGAATTTCCATCACCGGCACGTCGAGGCGTTCAGCAGCCTGCAAACACGCGGCAGCGGTGGCTTCGTGGTCGCTGTGGCCGTCTTCGCGCCAGGTGGTGAACAGCACGTCGGTGGGCAGCAGGTAGCCGAGCAGAAACTGCGTCAGGTCGTGCTGGAACAGCTGCACTTGGGTATCGGGCAACCCGGCATGCAGCCATTTGTATTGGCTTTGGTCCAGGCCGAGGCGGCGCAGCGCCTGTGCGCTTTCCAGTGGGCGGGCGATGCTCAGGCGTTGCGGCGTCCAGTAATGCGAGCCCAGGTTGCTCGCGGTGCCAGCGGTAACGGAAACCAGCAACACCGGAATATGGCGCGCTGCCAACTGTTGCAGCAGACCGCCGCAGCCCAGCACTTCATCGTCCGGGTGTGGCGCGACGATGACCGCACGCGACCCCGTGGGCATCAGTTCGTCGATGCTGACAGGCGCGACATCCGCAAGGCGCCGGGACTGGTTCCAGGCGTGTAAGGGCGTACCGATAAGCTGGCTATTGATCAGGTTGGGCTTCATATCATCCAGCTTCCTTCTGGTTCATCTGCAACCCGCTCACCCTGAGCGGCGAGGTCGCGTTCTGCATGGCTCTGTCTCAGATAGACAGGCAGGTCTGCCAGCAGTTGGGCAAATTTTTCATCCAGACAATATGGCGCTGCGCCAAGCGCTCGGCCCACATGCTCCAGCGCCTGGTTGGCCGCCCACTCGCACAGGCTGCGCAAGCGCCGCGCCAGGTGTTCGGCGTTGGCGTAGGGGTTGTCGTCGACCCACTGCGCGCCGGCTCGCAAGCCGTCGGCAGCGGCGCTAAGCGCGGTGTCCAGCGCGCCCAAGTGCGCCAATGCATGGGGTTCGGCATGGGCGTGGCAATGGCGGCGCAACGCTTCGCCCACGGCCTGGGCCGCGCCAAACCAGCACGCGGCAATACCGGCGCCGCCTTGCCAGAAACCGGGACGCTGCAAATAGGCGCCTGGAGGCCCGATACAATGCCCGCGCGCCTGTTCGAAATTCACCGACACACTGGCGGTGGCCGCCATGCCGACGGCGTGCCAACCCTCGTCCAGCACCGTGACGCCTGGCTGTTGCAGGGAAACGGCGACTAGCTGCTGTTGGCCTTCTTCGTCCCAGCAGGTGAGCAGCGCGTGACTGATTTGCGTAGCGCCGGAGCACCAGGCTTTGAGCCCGTCCAGGCGAACATCCTGGGCGGAGGTGCGCGAGTTGATATGCACTTTGGCCTGCGGCGGTTCTGCGGCCCACATGCCCCAGGTGCTGTCGGCGGGCATGGCGTAGCGCGCGGCTTCGTCCACGCAATCGACCTCGGCCAGAATGGCCAAGGCGTCGGTGTGTCCTTCGTAGAGTTTGCACAGGCTCAGATCAGTCGCCGCTACGCTGGCCAAACCGCGCCAGCGGTGCAACGTGGCGCCGCTGGCGGGATAGGGAAGGCGGTCGAGGCCTTCGTTGACCAACTGTTTGAGCACCTGGCCCGGTTGTCGAACCGGGCAGGTGAGGGCGGCGAGAAACGCCTGCAGGTCGGCGTCGCTGTAGTGACGTTCCATGCGGCGGTCTCCGTTGGGGGCCAGCGTTAAGCGTTGGCGTCGCGCTGCAGCTCGAACAACAACAGTGAACGGCTGGTGACGGTGAACTCGTCGCCAAACTCGAACACTTCGTGGCTGTGGTCGTCGGGACGGTTGCTGTCCAACAAGCACTTCCAGTTCATGCCCTGGGCGACTTCCGGCAGGGTGAAGTTGACCACGTCATGGTGCGAGTTGAGCACCAGCAGCAAGGTAGCGTCTGCGCCTTTGCGGCGAATGCCGGTGGGTTGCGCGCGGCCGTCCATGAGCATGCCCAGGCAGCGGGCATGAGGGTCTTGCCACTGCTCCTCGGTCATCTCGTTGCCGCAGGGCGACAGCCAGGTGACGTCCTTGACCCCGAGTTCCTCGTTGTACTGGCCAACCAGGAAGCGGCCACGACGCAGGATCGGGAAGGCTTTGCGCAGGCTGATGACCCGACGCGTGAACTCCATCAGGCTGCGGCCTTCGTCGTCCAGCTCCCAATCCACCCAGCCGATCTCGTTGTCTTGGCAATACACGTTGTTGTTGCCGCCCTGGGTGCGACTGAACTCATCGCCGGCCACCAGCATTGGTGTGCCTTGGGACAGCAGCAGCGTCGCTAGCATGTTGCGCATCTGGCGCAGGCGCAGGGTACGGATTTCCGGGTCGTCGGTCGGGCCTTCGGCACCGTGGTTCCAGGAGATGTTGTTGTCGCTGCCGTCGCGGTTGTCTTCACCGTTGGCGTCGTTGTGTTTGTGGTCGTAAGACACCACGTCGCGCAGGGTAAAGCCGTCGTGCGCGGTGATGAAATTCACCGAGGCAAACGGGCGGCGGCCGCGTTGGTTGAACAGGTCGCCGGACGCTGTCAGGCGGCTTGCCAGTTCGGCGACCTGGCCTTCATCGCCGCGCCAGAACGCGCGCACATTGTCACGGAAGCGGTCGTTCCATTCGGCCCAGCCCGGCGGGAAGCCGCCGACCTGATACCCGCCGGGGCCGCAGTCCCACGGCTCGGCGATGAGTTTGGTTTTGCTCAGCACCGGGTCCTGGCGGCAGGCGACGAGGAAGCTGTGGCGCTCGTCAAAACCGTCCGCGTAGCGGCCGAGAATAGTTGCCAGGTCGAAGCGGAAACCGTCCACGCGCATTTCCGTGGCCCAATAGCGCAGCGAGTCCGTGACCATTTGCAGCACGCACGGGTGGCTCAGGTCCAGCGTGTTGCCGGTGCCGGAATCGTTGATGTAATGGCGTTTATCGCTGGGCAGCAGGCGGTAGTAACTGGCGTTGTCGATGCCGCGCATGCTCAGGGTCGGGCCCATCTCGTTGCCCTCGGCGGTGTGGTTGTAAACTACGTCGAGCAGCACTTCCAAACCCGCGTCGTGCAGGTGGGCAACCATCTCTTTGAATTCGTTGATATGCCCGCTCGCCGAGTAGCCGGCATGGGGCGCAAAGAAGGCGATGGTGTTGTAGCCCCAATAGTTGTTCATGCCTTTTTCGAGCAGGTGTTTGTCGTCGACAAAACCGTGCACCGGCAGCAGCTCGATGGTGGAAACGCCGAGCTTTTTGATGTGCTGCAGCAGGTCCGGGTTCATCAGCCCGGCGTAAGTGCCACGCAGGTTTTCGGCCACGGCGGGGTGGCGCATGCTGGTGCCGCGCACGTGGGCTTCGTAAATGATGGTGCTGTCCCACGGCACGCGCACATGCGGGCGCTCGCCCCAGGTGAAGGCCGGGTCGATCACCTTGCTTTTCGGCACGAATTTCGCGCTGTCGCGCTTATCGAAACTGAGGTCGGCATCTTTGTGGCCGATGGTGTAGCCGAACAGCGCTTCGGACCATTTCAGCTTGCCGACCAGCTGTTTAGCGTAGGGGTCGATCAGCAGTTTATTGGGGTTGAAACGGTGCCCGGCCGAGGGCTCATACGGACCGTACACACGGTAGCCGTAGATTTGCCCAGGGTGCGCGTCGGGCAGGTAGCCGTGCCAGATTTCGTCGGTGTATTCGGGCAGCACGATGCGTTCAAGCTCGGTTTCACCGGTGCTGTCGAACAGGCACAACTCCACTTTCGTGGCATGGGCGGAGAACAGCGCAAAGTTGACGCCGAGGCCATCCCAGGTTGCGCCCAGGGGGAACGGATGGCCTTCAGAAATGCGCGATTGCCGCACGACTTGCGGCGCCCCAGTGGGCGATTTATGCGGCTTGGTCATTGGTGACGATTCCTTCGATTCAACATTGAATTCCGATAACGATCACTTCACGCCGACTAGCCTGTGATTCAGGCCTTAGGCGGTTTGGCGGCCGGTTTTTTTGCCGCGGCTGGTTTGCTCGCAGCCGGTTTAGCGGGCTTGCTGTCAGTAGATTTGGCTGGCGCAGTGGCTTTCGGTTCAGGTGATTTTTCGGTGGTTTTTTTCGCCGCTGGTTTTGCCGGTTTCGATTCCAGCAGCGCCGGTTTTTCCACCTTGGCGGCCGGCTTTTTCGCCGCCGGAATGGCCGGGTTTGGCGCCGGCAGGGTTTTGCCTTTTACGCTTTTGTTGGCGGCTGGCACGCCCGCTTCCGAGGCCGCCAGCTTCAGCGCCATTTGCCAATGGCGCTCGGCTTGGCCTTCGGGCTTGCCTTCCGATTCCCAGATTTGGAATGCGAATTCACTAACGCGTTTTTCGTCGATGCTCATGGCCGAGGCTCCTGAAAGGGGTGAAGCAAAGTGACCGGGAAATCCCGCAGGAGGTGGGCGACGTCAAGGCGACCGTCCACCGGGGTATGGCTGCTGGCAGTAAAAGCGCTGCTCAGTGTGTGGCGGCTGAGTTCTGGCGGTAGCACCAGGTGCGTGTCGCCCCAGGCGCTGGCAGGAATCAATGGCGTGGCGCTGTCACCGAGCAGGTTCGCCGCCAGGCTCGGCACCAGCACGATCACAAACTGTTCGTCGTCGACATAACGGGCAAACGCCAACACGCGCTCCGCCTGGCTGCCGCCAACCGTCAGCGGCCGGTAGCTGCCGGCCGCAAATACGTGTGGATGGGCCGCGCGCAGGTTCAAGGTGTGGCGAATCAGGCCCTGTTTCAGCGCCCCCGTCGGCCAGTTTGAAAGTTGCTCGCTGACCGCTTTCGGTTGACTAAGCGCCGCCTGGCGCGCGGCGAAATCGACCGGGCGGCGGTTGTCCGGGTCTACCAGGCTGAAGTCCCAGAATTCGGCGCCTTGGTACAGATCGGGCACGCCGGGCGTGGTCATGCGCAGCAGCGTTTGCACCAGGCCGTTCAGGGCGCCGGCGGGTGCCAGGGAGGCGGCTGCGTTGGCGATGTCTTTGCGCAATTCCAGGGCTTCGGGGCTTTGCAGCAATTGCTGCAAGAAGCTGCGGCACGCGCCTTCATAGGCTTCGTTATTGGCGCTCCAACTGCTGCGCAACTTGGCTTCGCGCAGCGCTTTTTCCTGCCAGCCAACCAAGCGCTGGAAGTAGGCGTCCAGGCCGGTTTGGTCGTCACCGGCCAGGCCCAGGGGCCAACTGCCGAGCAGGGTTTGGTAGAGCATCATTTCATCGCCGGCACTCGGCGCCATGCCGTCGGTGAGTTCCTGGCGCAGCGGCGCCGCCATCGGCCACCAGCGGTCGATGTGTTCCACCAGCCAGGTTGAGCGCTCACTGATGGCCGCCAACCGCGCGCGGGTGTCTTCGCCGCGTTTGTGGTCGTGGGTGGCGGTGGTCAGCAGGTTGTTGGGCAGGTGCTCGGCGCGGCGTTGCCAGCTCGCTTCGATCTCGGCGACCGGCGCGCTGAAGTGCTGCGGGTCGAAGCCCACATCATTGCGCGACAGCAACACGGCGCTGCGGTAGCACGCGGTGTCTTCCACGGCTTTGGCGGCAGCGGGCGAAGTGAGCTGTTGGAAACGCGTGAGCATTTTCTGCCGCTGCCGGCGTGCCGGACCAGGCGGCAACTGGCGCAGCGCTTCGCCACCGAGCCAGCGGTCGAGGTAGTCGAGAATCGGCCAGTCCGCTTCGCTGAGATGGTTGCGCGCCGCTTCCAGGGCTTGCGCGAAGAACAGCTGGTCCTGCTCGGAGCGGCCGTGGCCGCCGGCATAGGTGCGGTACACCGGGAAGTGCACGATCAATTCCAGCAGCGCACGGCGGATGGAACCGAGCGTCAGGTCGCGGGTGTAGACGTCATCTCGGGCGACCAGCAACAGGCCTTGCGCCAAGGCTTCAAGGTCGCCAGCCAGGGTGCCGTGGAGCACGAGATTGCGCGCCTCGCGCACCTCGTCCATAAAGTTCGCGGTGCGGCCGCTGCGGGTTTCCCACAGGTCGGCCAATTGCAGTTGGCCGATGGGGTCGTGCTGCAGCAGCGACACCTCGTTCATAAATTCGTAGCCGGTGGTGCCATCCACCGCCCAGTTGGTGGGCAGCTGCTCGCTGGCACCGATGATTTTTTCCACATAAATCGGGAACGGCAGCGCCGTGCCCTGGGCGTCGCGCAGCTCGCTCGGGCGTTTGCTCAGTAAACCGTTCACCCGACGGCGCAACTTGCGGCAGTAACTGCCGGGGTTGGCCAGGCCGTCGACGTGGTCGATGCGCAAACCGTCCACCAAGCCGCGCTGTATCAGCTCGAAAATTTTCGCGTGGGTGGCCTCGAACACGCGGTTGCGTTCAACCCGCAAGCCGCCCAGTTCGTTGATGTCGAAGAAGCGCCGCCAGTTGATGTCGTCGGCCGCGGTGCGCCAGCTCGCCAGGCGATAGTGCTGGCGCTCCAGCAGACGGTGCAGGTTGTCGAAGGCGTATTGGTCGATGCTGTGGCTGTCGTCGATTTTGCCGCTCACCACCTCGAAGTGGCTGACGGCCTCGGCCAGCGCCAAGCCCACGTCCGGCACCTGCACCGCCTCGGCAAGATCCGCGCGAATTTGTCGGGCGCTGTGCCAGGCCATGGGGTCAACATCGAGGCTTTCGAAGCGCGCGGCAAGGGCTTGCAGGGTCGCGTCTTCGCTGGTCTTCAGCACGTCGGCGTAGGTGGGAGGGCAGAGCGGAAAGCGGTGTTCGTAATGCTGGGCGTACAAGCTGCCGGTTTCGGCTTCGAACTTCAGTTCGATTTCCCCGGCGCCGAGCACTTCGCCGTAATCGGTGCGCAGGAAGGGCACCAGCAGTTGGCCGACCATCAGCGGGTCGTGGGAGCGCCACTGAATGTCGAAGAAATTGGCGTAGGGGCTGGAGGGGCCCCACTCGAGCACATCGAGCCACCACGGGTTGGCGTCGCCGCCTACGGCCATGTGATTGGAAACGATGTCCAGCAGTAGGCCCATGCCGTGGGCACGCAGCTCGGCCACCAGGCGCAGCAGCGCGTCTTCGCCGCCCAATTCGGGGTTGATGCGGGTGGGGTCTACGACGTCGTAGCCGTGGGTGGAACCGGGCCGCGCGGTCAAAATCGGCGATGCGTACAGGTGGCTGATGCCCAGGTCGGCAAAGTAGCGAACCAGCGGCACGGCGTCGTCGAGGGTGAAGTCTTTATGAAATTGCAGACGGACAGTGGCCGTCAATGGACGTAGAGGCTTAGTCATTGCGGGCTCTCGATGGCGCTAAGTGGTCACGGGCGCGGCGCGCTTGGTCGAGGCGTTCCAGCCGTTGGCTCGGTTCGGGGCGATCGAGCATGTCGGCGGCGTTGAGGCTCCAGCGACGGCGCCAGTTGGGGTGCGTGTCGCCGGGGCCGGGAAGGTTGGGTTGTTCGAATTCGCCCATGGCGTCTTCCAGCGGCAGCAGCACCAATGGCGCCGGCGTGCTGCCAAGGAACGAGACGCTGGCGTCCAGTTGCTCGGTAATGCTGTTGTCGCGAATGGGCAGCAATGCGCAGTCTTGAAAGGCTTTGTGCAGGTTGTGCTTTTCCCAGTGGCGATGGCTGCGGTCGTCGACGCTCTGTTCGGGCGTCGATTGCCCGGCCATCTCCCGCCATTCGATATCACGGCCTTGCATCCAGCCGTGCAGGGTGGGCAGGTCGTGGGTGGTGGTGGTCGCCAACGCATCGTCCGGCCACTGCGGCGCGGGAATAAAGGCGCCGTCCTTTTGTTCGAACAGCAGCACGCGCATGCCGAGCAGGCGGCTTCGTCCGAGCTCTTCACGCAGACCGTCGGGCACGGTGCCGAGGTCTTCGCCAATCACCAGTGCGCGGTTGCGCCACGACTCCAGCGCCACCAGGCGCAACAAGTCTTGGAGCGGATAGTTCAGGTACGCGCCCGCCTGCGGCGGCGCGCCCTGCGGAATCACCCACAGGCGTTGCAAGCCCATCACATGATCGATGCGCACACCGCCCACGTGGGCAAGGTTGGCTTGCAGCATTTCGATAAAGGCGCGGTAACCGTTGCGGCGCAAGCCGTCTGGTGAGAACGCCGAGATGCCCCAGCTCTGGCCCTGACGGTTGAGGATGTCGGGTGGCGCGCCGACGGTGAGGCTTTGCAGCAGTTCGTCCTGGCGCGACCAGGCCTGGCTGCCGGCGCCATCGGCACCCACGGCCAGGTCGGCGATCAGGCCGATTTTCATCCCGGCGTTCAACGCAGCGGCCTGGGCGCGGCCCATGCTGCGCGCCATCAGCCATTGGCAGAAGGCGTGGTAGCCCACTTCCTGGGCGTGGTCGGCGGCGAACAGGTCGACATTGGCGTGGTGCGGGTCACGGTAATGCTCCGGCCAGGTGCGCCAGTCGCCGGACATTTCGTTGCGCACCATAAAGCCCTGCAAGGCTTCGAAGCGGCAGTGCTGCAACAGCGCGTCGCCGCCGCACAGCAGGAACTTGTCGAAGTCTGGCGTCAGCGCGTTGTGCTGGTCGCGAAAGGTTTGATAAAGCTGGCGCAGCAGGCGCTGGCGGCTATCCGTGACGCCCGGCCAGTCGACCAGGTCGAGGCTTTCGAGCTGTTTGCGGTTGTCATGCAGACCGCATATTTGCAGCGCGTCGTTCACCGCCGCGTCGCCAAGAATCATGTCCGGCGCGGCGTGCAAAGCGTTGAACAGCAAACGACTGGAGGGCGAGTACGGGCTGTATTGGCCCGGCCAAGCGCTGAACATCGCGTGCATCGGGCTGATCGCCAAGGCGTCGGCACCATGGCGGGCGGCGCTGCGGGCCAGGTCGGCAAGCGCCTGCATATCGCCGAGACCGCCATCGTTGTTGCGGCGCAGCGAATACACCTGAGCGGTCAGGCCCCAGATGTGCCGGCGCTGGCCGTCGGTCAACTCCTCCACACTCAGGCAGGCGGGCGGGGCGACGGCGACGGTGATCAGCCGCTCGCCGATTTGCAGGCGGTGATAGCCGTAATCGGCAATGGCCGGCAGGCAACCGTGGCCATCGAGACGCCCGTCCACTCGGCGGCCGTTTTCCAAATGCAGGCTGAAGGGCGTGTTGGCGCCAAACTCGCTGGCCAGTGACAGCGGCTTGTGCATCTCGTGGGTCAGCAGCGGGTCCAATTCGCGCCGTTGCTGTTGCTGTTCCAGGTGCGCCAGGCTGGCCGCGATTTGTTGCGGGCTTTGGGCCGCGTAACCCAGGGCCTCGACCAAGGCCCGCTGGGCGTCGGGGTCTACGCGTTGCGGCCGGCCGTTGGCGTCTGTCCAGTCGACGCTCAGTCCTGCTGCGGTAGACAGGCTGGCCAGTTGCTCGTCGCTCATGCGCTTTCCTCTAATGATGCCAATGCGCTAAATGGGCCGCGCAAGCCTTGTTGCGCGGCGTGCAAGTCGATGCGGTTGCCGAAGATGACGCGCGCCGCCGGCCCCAGCGGCGGGGCGCTGACGGGCTGGCTGCTGAGGTTGAGGTCAATGCGCAGCTTGCTGCCGTCGCCCAGCGTCCAGTTGGCGCTCACGGCTTTGTCGCCGAGCACTTGCACATGGCCGGCGCGGCTGCCGGGAAGCAGCGGCACGATCAGCTGCTGACGCAGCTCCAACAACTTGCGGTAGTAAATGCGCCAGGCTTGATGGCTGGGCTCGATGTCCGGCGCGTAGTCGGGCAGCGAGGCGTTGAAGGTGCCGAGTTTGTTCGGGTCGGGAATGCTGTCGCGGATGGCGGCATCCTGGAACACGGCGAAGTCTTTGAACTCGTTGCGCCGGCCATCGCGCACGGCAACGGCCAGTTCGTCATGGTGGTCGGTGAAGAATAAAAATGACTGGCGTGAGCCCCATTCCTCGCCCATGAACAACAGCGGAATCATCGGCGACAGCAGCAACAGCACCGTGGCGGCCTTCAAGGCGTCCGGGTCGCAGAGGGTGCTTAGTCGCTCGCCAAAGGCGCGGTTGCCCACTTGGTCGTGGTTCTGCAAGAACAGCACGAAGGCGGTGGGCGGCAGGTGGCCGCTGGGCTCGCCACGGGTGTGCCCGTGACGATTTTCCTGGCCCTGGTAGACGAAGCCTTCTTGCAGGCAGCGGGCGAGTTTCTCGGTCGGCTGCTGGCAATAATCCTGGTAGTAGCCCTCGTGCTCGTCGGTGAGCAGCACGTGCAAGGTGTTATGGCCGTCGTCGTTCCATTGCGCATCAAAGCCGGCTTGTAGCAGCTCGGCGCTGTTGTGCTCGTTTTCCAGCACCAGGTGCAGGTGACGATCCAGCGGCACCGAGGCGCGCAGGCGCTGGGCCATTTCGATCAGAAAGTCTTTTTCGCTGATGGCGTGCACGGCGTCGAAGCGCAGGCCGTCGACGCGGTAGTCGTGCACCCACATCAGCGCGTTTTCGATAAAAAAGTCACGCACCTGGGGGCGGCGGAAGTCTATGGACGGCCCCCACGGTGTGGTGATGTCTTCGCGAAAGAAATCCTGGGCGTACACGCCGAGGTAATTGCCGTCTGGCCCGAAGTGGTTGTAGACCACGTCGACAAACACCATCAGGCCCAGGCCATGGGCGGTGTCGATCAGATGGCGCAGTTCATCGGGGCTGCCGTAGTTGCGCTGCGGCGCGAACGGCAACACGCCGTCGTAGCCCCAGTTACGTTCGCCGGGAAACTGGTTAATGGGCATCAGCTCGATGGCGGTCACGCCCAGTTCGCGTAAATCGGCGAGCCGCTGTTCAACGCCGGCGAAACCGCCGCGCAAACCCACATGCACTTCATACAGCACGGTTTCGTGCCAAGGCCGACCGCGCCACTCAGCCTGTTGCCAGGCGTAGGCGGTGGGGTCGGTGACCAGGCTGAAGCCGTGCACGGTGTCTTGCTGGGCGCGCGAGGCGGGGTCTGGCACTTGCTGGTTGCCATCGATCCGGTAGGCGTACGCGCCTCCAATCGGGCAAGGCAGCTCGGCACGAAACCAACCCTCGGGCGCTTGCTGCAACGGCTGGGCACTGCCGTCGGCAAACACCACATCAACTGAGTTGGCTTGCGGTGCCCAGAGCGCGAAGCGGGTGAGTCCCTCCGCTACGGGGAGGGCGCCGTGTGCCGGCCGGGTGGTCGGCGCTGACATCACCATTGCCCTCGCGCGCGGGCGGCTTTTTGTTGCAGCAGGTCTTTGTACAGACGGTCGTAGGGTTCAACCGACTGCTTCCAGAATAGCGGCGAGGCCATGGCACGGCAGCGCATGGCGTTCAGCAGTTCCGGGTACTGGAACACGGTCAGGGCGCGCTGCACGGCATCTTTGTAGCTGTCTGCGGTGGCGTCACGGAACAGGAAACCGGTCACGCCATCTTCGATGGTGTCGGCCAGGCCGCCGGTTTTACGCGCGATTGGCAGCGAGCCGAAGCGCTGGGCGTACATCTGGCTCAAGCCGCACGGCTCGAAGCGCGACGGCATCAGCAAGAAGTCGCTGCCGGCAAACATGCGGCGAGCGTCGGTTTCGTTAAAGCCGACTTTCACGCCCACGCGGCCGGGGTAGCGCTTGGCCATTTCGGTCAGCGCCTGTTCCAGCTCAGGCTCACCGCGACCGATCACCGCCAGGCGACCGCCGCCTTGAACGATGGTGTCGACCACTTCCAGGGTCAGGTCGATACCTTTTTGCTGCACCAGACGCGAGACCACGGCAAACAGCGGGCCGTTATCGGCATCCAGGCCAAACAGCTGCTCGACGTATTCGGCGTTTTGCTTCTTCCCGCCCAGGTTGTGCATGCTGAAGTTGGCAACCAGGTGGGTGTCGGTGCGTGGGTCCCAGCTTTCGTCGATGCCGTTGGTGATGCCGCTGAGGCTGCCCTCGTTGGTCTTCACCTGAAGCATGCCTTGCATACCGCAGCCGAACGCCTCGGTGGTGATTTCCTGGGCATAGGTATGGCTGACGGTGGTGATGTGGTCGGCGTAGGTGATGCCGGCTTTAAGCAGCGACAGCTTGCCGTAGAACTCCATGCCTTCCGGGCCGCAGGCTTCCGGCGGCAGGGCGAGTTCGGGGCTGCAATGCATGTCGATCATTCCCTGGTAGGCCAAGTTGTGAATGGTGAACACGCAGGGCGTGTCTTGCTCCTGCCACTTCATGTAGGCGGGCGTAAGTGCGGTCGGCCAGTCGTTGGCGTGCACCAGGTCCGGGCACCAGCTGATGCAGGCGGTGCCGGCGGCGATGTCGGCAGCGGCCATGCCCAGGCGGGCGAAGCGGATGTGGTTGTCTGGCCAGTCGCGGCTGTTGACGTCGCCGTAAGGCGTGCCTTCGCGCTCATAGAGTTCGGGGCTGATCAGCACGTAAACGATCAGGCCGTCGGGCAGGTCCATGCGGCCGATCTTGCAAGAAGGCAGCGCGGCATGGCCTTTAACTTCGCCGATCACGCGCAGCGGGTGGCCGCTTTCCAGCACTTGCGGGTAGCCGGGAATCAGCACGCGGATGTCGTGTTGGCCGGAGAGGGCGCGGGGCAGGGCGGCAGATACATCGCCCAAACCGCCCACCTTGATCAGGTCGGCCAGCTCGGACGTCACGAAGAGGATTTTTTTCTTATTGGGATACAGCGTTTTTGGCTTGGTGCTTTCAACCGGAGGTTGAGCCTTGGGGGCGACAATCGAAGCGAAATCGTCTAACCGTTCCATCGCTAGTGCAGTTCCCATGTGTTCCTCCCGTGGCGCCGGTCGTTCACGAGCCGGCGCTCATTTCGCTAAGTCGACCGCGCAAAAAAAGATTGTCAGTCGCGTAAAAAAACGCCCCGCATCGGCTACGCCAATACGAATTCGAATAAGTGTGTTGGAGTGGTTTGGCCCTGTCGGAACAGGTCTTGCCCCTACGTAAGTGCTGACTGGCCGGTCCGCGAAAAAGTTTCTACTTTTTTTCCCAGTCAACCGCTCGTCGGGCGCAGCGGCGGCAAGGCGCGCTGGCCGATTACACGGGGGGTTGGCGTTCCGGTTCGGCAATCGGCTCGTGCACGTGGGGATCCACCACGTGGTGGGTCGGACTGCTTTGAAACGCAGCGCGCAATTGCGGCAGGCAATCGGGGTGTTTGTGGCTGATAAAATTGATCAGGTTCTCGCGGATATAGCAGCGCAAATCCCAGCCGCTGGACGAGTCGCGCGAGCTCACCAAAACGCGCAGTTGAATGGCGCGGTCGGACGTGTCGACCACCTGCAGCACGCTGACACGGCCGTCCCACAATTGCGGCACTTGCTTGAGCAGGCGTTCGAGTTCCTTGCGCAGCGGCTCGAGCGGAATGGCGTAGTCGACCCAGAAGATGACGGCGCCTGTTAGCGAGGACGAAGAGCGGGTCCAGTTCTGAAACGGATTCTCTATAAACCATTGCAGCGGCACGATAAGACGGCGGTCGTCCCAGATGCGCACCACCACGTAGGTGCCGGTGATTTCCTCGATTCGGCCCCATTCGTTTTCGACGATCACCACGTCGTCCAGGCGAATAGGTTGCGTCATGGCGATTTGCAGACCCGCAATCAAATTGCCCAACACCGGCTTGGCCGCGAAGCCCACCGCCAAGCCCGCGACCCCCGCTGACGCCAACAGGCTGCCGCCGAATTGGCGGGCGCTAGGGAACGTCATCAGCATGGCGGCCAGGCCGAACAGCAGAACGAAAAAGCTCAGGGTGCGCACCAGCACGCGGGTTTGGGTTTGAATGCGCCGGGCGCGCAGGTTGTCGGCGATGTCCACCGGGTTGTGAATCAGGATCATCTCTTGCACGGCCGCTACCGCGCGCAGGCCCAGCCAGGTAAAGCCGCCGATGATGGCCAAGGTGGTGACGTGGCGCAGGGGGCCGATCAGGCGAAAGCTGTCGTCGGCTGCAGTCCACACGGTTTGCAGCCCGAGCAGGGGCAACAGCACGCAGACCGGATCGCGTAGCTGCCTCACCAATTCACGAGGAAACGCAAAGGGTTTGGCCAGGCGCGCAAGCACCCGGGTAACCAGCCGTGAAGCGAGCATTAGCACCAATACGGTGATGGCAGCGGCGAGCACTGTTTTCAATTCGGCGATAGGAAACTGGCGTTGAAAATCCTCAAGCATCGGGAAGGGCCCTGTTGGCTAAGCGTGTTTTAGTGACCGGGGCAGGGCGAGGGGGTTCAGGTGGTTTCAGGATGCAATTTGCATGATGGCCAACCGGGTACTTCGTGCAGATTGCCTGCGAAGCACGCTTTGTTAGTTTTTCAAGTAATTGAAATATAACGAGAAAAATACTTTCTGCAGGTTGGCGTTCATCTTGCAATTTTAGTCCTGAGCGAATAGACCTTCTTCAGGAGCACGTCATGCAACTTCTTACCGATCTTTATGTATCTGCCTTCCCAAGCCATGACGTGTCGTTGCAACCACGCCCGGACGGCACCTTTGTGCTGGCCCTGAAAAGTGCCAATAACGAAGCGCTGATCAAAGTGATCGCCGGAAAAACCGTTTACAGCCAAGCCGCTGCCAACGACGAAATTCTGAGCATCAAGCGCGAAGTGTTAATCCGCGATAACGCGTTGAGCGGCACCAGCGCCCACTGCACCGCGCACAAGCTGCCGACCTACAGCGGTCAGGAACTGAGCCTGCGCGCCATGCAGACCCTGTTCAACCGCCGTCGTATTTCTTTCTAACCCCGTCCTAAACCCGTCGTTTAAACCAGGAGGCGACCATGAACGCATCGACAAAAGTATTGGAAAGTTTCTTTAGCGACCGCCTGGCTGGCGAACAGTTTGTGGTGCGCCTGCCAGAGTTGTACGCCCAGGTGCCGGACGAAACCCCTCCAGAAGTGCCTGATGACGTACCGCCAGAGTTGCCCCGTGGCGAGCCCGGCGAAAATCCGGAACTGCCGCAGCCTCAGGATGCGCGCTACGCCTGACAGTAACAAAACCGCAAACAGTGAACGCTTGCCATCGGAACCGGTCGGTTGTGTAGGGCGTGACGAACCGTCGTTACGGCCACCGAACGAAAACAAGGAGAAGGTTATGGTCGCTTTTGAAGCGTTGGCCCGCGAGCTAGAGGCCCACCCGCAAAATGTTCATGGCTGGGAACGCGCAATGTGCATCACCAGCGGTGCCGCCATGGTTGGCACCGGCCTGCGCCGCGGGGGCGTGATAGGCAGTGTGCGCGCTGCCTTGGGCAGCATAATGTTGCTGCGCGGGCTCACCGGTCGTTGCCCGGCAAAGCGAGTGATTGTTGAGCGTCAGGATGAACTGCTGGCAATCAAGGCCAGGTTGCAGTCCGCTTCGGACCAACTGACTGCGCTTAACGCAGCCAGCGCGAAAAAAACAAAATAATACCGAGCTGTCTAACCACTGCGCCGACGCCACCACTTATGGGGCGTCGGCGTTCTGCGTTATACCGCCGACAAACGCGCACATTGCCAGGCTCCCGCCCTGGCTTAAGGAATCTCTGCCATGTACTCCAAGTGTGTGGTTTCGCTGCTTCTGCTTATTGCTGTACTGCCCGCAAACGCTGATTGGCTGGAAATACCCGACGGCCGAAGGGTCAACGGTCAAGACACCATCGAAGTGATCAACCTGCTCGACGGCACGCTGAAATTCGCGCTGACCGCCGCCGGGCGCGACGATCTCACCTGCCGCATGCGCGGCGTCGCTAAAAAACAGAGCCCTGGGGTTTACAGCTATCAGGAAACCACCAGCCAATGCGTGCTGCGCATTTCCGCCCAAGCCGATCGATTGGTTGCCGAAGACCTCGGCGACAATTGCCGCGCCGTCTATTGCCCTCAGAAAGCCAGCATCGGTGTACGCAGCTTCAAGCTGGGCGAGCAGATGCCGTTGACGGAGCAGATTAGTGGGGCGTGGTGAGTCGCAACAAAGCGCACTGCGGCTACCTCTCACGTCGCACCCGTCGTTGCGCCAAAGCGGGCAATCGGTCCCTGCGTAAGCCGTGCTCGTCCCTGACCGGTTGAGCATGCTCAAACACTCTAAATGCTTCGCGCTGGCCTAGGCGCGAGGCGCTTTTACTCCTCGCCCAGCCAGACCCTTCCCAAGCCCAGCTCAAACGAGTCCTGCGGGCAAGCCCTGCCGCGCTTGGCATGCTGGTTCGGCTGATAAATGGATTATCAGCCTTACCATGAAGTAACACATAGGTTACTATTCGCATGCCAAGAGTCGTTGAGTATTTACGCAAGGATGAGTCCAGCCCTTACAAACGATGGTTCGATTCGCTGTCTATTCAGGCCGCTACGAAGGTTTCCATCGCGCTGGTTCGAATGGAGTTGGGCAATACGTCGGCCATCAAGTGGTTCAGCGGTATTGGCGAGTACCGAATCGATTGGGGGCCGGGTTATCGCATTTATCTGGCAAAGGAACGCGACACGTTGATCGTCTTGTTCGGCGGCGGCACCAAAGCCACTCAGCCCGCCGACATCCACAAGGCACAAGCGCTATTCGCAGAATACAAAGCACGTAAAGCCGAGCTGATTGCCAGCGGAGCCGGCATAGAGGAGACGCCACCATGGCGCTAACCCGCGATTTCAAACAAACCATCGTCGACCGCGTTGAACGCGAACCGGCGTTCGCCCAATCTCTGCTTCACGAAGCCGCCACACTTTTCCTTAATGGCGAACCCGACGTTGCGCGCCTGGTGCTGCGCGATCTAGTGAACGCCACCATCGGCTTCGAACAGCTCGCGGTTGAAACGCAAAAGCCGAGCAAAAGCCTGCACCGCATGTTGTCGCCCACCGGCAATCCCAACATGGATAACCTGGCCGCTATCTTCAATGCCTTGCGAACCGCCTTGCGCCTACAAATTGAAGTGCACACCGTGCCGGTGAGCTGAGGCGGCGGCGCCAAGCTCGCCGGTCATTCAAAGGCGGTTGCAACGCCCCCACACACCCCCCCCACCCGTGGGTGCGGCTTCAGCCGCGATGATTTCCCACATGACCCCGTTCTGACTGTTAACCGCCAGGCGCCTCAACCACCGGCAAACCGAAAAACGCCCGTGCGCAGTCCGTGGTATGCGCCGCCAGATACGCCGGCGTTTCCTGCCGATGCGTCGCCACTTCCTTGAGCACCTCTGGCAAATACGCCGGCTCGTTGCGGCCGTTCTTCGGTTTGGGGCGCAATGTGCGCGGCAACAGGTAGGGCGCGTCGCTTTCCAGCATCAGGCGGCCGACCGGAATTTCCTTCACCAGGGGATGCAGATAGGTGCCGCGGCGTTCATCGCAAATCCAGCCGGTGATGCCGATGTGCAAGTCCAAATCCAGGTAGCTGAACAGCGCGCGCTTTTCGCCGGTGAAGCAATGCACCACGGCTGCGGGCAACTGGTCGCGGTAATCGCGCAGTATTTCCAGCAGCCGCTGGTTGGCGTCGCGCTCGTGCAGGAACACCGGCATCTTCAACTCCACGGCCAGTGCCAGCTGCTCTTCCAGCGCTTTTTCCTGCAACGGACGAGGCGAGAAGTCGCGGTTGAAGTCCAGCCCGCATTCGCCAACGGCGCGTACGCGGTCTTCTTTTAATAGCGAGCGCAGTTGGGCGGCCGTTGCGCCGGTCCAGCTGCTGGCGTCGTGAGGATGAACGCCCGCCGTGCTGAACAGCCGCGCGCCGGTTTCGTCGGCGCGGCGGCACAGGTCCAGGGCTTTTTCGCTGCCTTCCAGACTGGTGCCGGTGAGCAGCAATTGGCATACACCGGCCTCATAGGCGCGGGCGAGCACTGCTTCATAGTTCTGGGCAAAGCTGTCGTGGGTCAGATTGACGCCAATGTCGATGAGTTGCATCGTGCTACCTCACTGCGGAGCGGTGCAGCTTACCATCTCCCTGTTAACAACTATAAAGCTATAAAATACAGCCGTTTATGAGCGCTTGTTAAAGCGCATACACACTTTGGCTGGCGTCCTGTCGGGCGCTGTGCGACCCTCCGCGCCCCTTGCCGGGGAACCGACCCCGGTGCCGTCACTCTTAGGCGGTCGATATTGATGGTGACCACGTCCGCTGACTGGCGTGGCATCTGGAGACTGAATGACCCGAGCGTTGCTGCTTCTACTGTGCCTGGTGCTGCTGCCGTTGCCGGCGGCTGCGCGTTTGGCCGGGCCGCAGGAAGGCTGGCAGCATCCGAGTCAGGTGCGCGACCTCAGCAAAATTCGCAGCAGCGGCGTATTGCGGGTGCTGGTCAACCAGAGCCGTAATAGCTCCGGAGAAGTAAAAGGCCAAGCCATCGGCCTTGAATACCACCGCCTACGCGCCTTCGAGCAGTACCTCAACCGCAACGCCCGCGACGGCCGCCCGCTGACGCTGAAGATTATCCCCAAAGCCAAAGACCAATTGCTCGGCGCCTTGCAGCGCGGCGAGGGCGATTTGGTGGTGCCCGGCGAACTGCTCAACGCCCGCAGCGGCCAGGACGTCAGCCCGAGCGTGGCGATTCGCGCCCAAGTGCCGCTGGTGCTCGTTGCTCGCCAAGGCAGCAAACGCTATCAGCGCCTTGACCAACTGGCCGGCCGCAGCCTGGCATTGCCGGCCGGTAGTGCGGCGGCGGAGGCGCTGGAAACGGTCAACCAGCAATTGGCGCTGCGCAAACTGGCGCCCATCAGCATCGAATGGGTCGACCCCAGCCTGGCCGTCGAAGACGTGCTGGAAATGGTCGAGGCCGGAATTTTCCCGTACACCGCCGTCGAGCTGCCGATTGCCGAGCGCTGGCTCAAAGTCATGCCCAAGCTGCGCATCGATCGGCAACTGGTGCTCAGCGAGCAGGGCGATATCAATTGGTTCGTGCGGCCCGACGCACCCATGCTGCGGGCCGCCATCGACCGCTTTCTCAGCGGCTATAGCACGCCAACCGATCAGGACGTCGCCTTCCAACGCATTTACCGCCGCATTTATAAGGTCCATGACCCGCTGGCGCGCAGCGACCGGCAGCGCCTGGAGAAAGTGCGTCCGGTGCTGCAACGCTACGGCAACGAGCAGGACATCGACTGGCTGGCCCTCGCCGCGTTGGCATTCAAAGAATCGACCCTCAACCCAGCGGCTCGCGGCAGCGGCGGCGCTACCGGCTTGATGCAAATCACCCCGGCGGCCGCGCGCAGCGTTGGCATCAGCGATGTAAAAGGTCTGGAGGGCAACGTTCAGGCCAGCGCCAAGTACCTGGCGCGCATTCGCCGCAACTTCTTCAGCAGCGCGCAAATCAACGAGCGCGAGCGCATGGCCTTTGTGCTCGCCGCCTACAACCTTGGCCCACAGCGCGTGCAAGGTTTTCGCGCCGAAGCCAAGCGACGTGGCCTGAACCCCAACCAGTGGTTTTTCCAAGTGGAACGCATCGCCATGGAGCAGGTGGGCATGGGCGTGGTTAGCTACGTCAACGCAGTGAACAAGTACTACCTCGCCTACGATCGCGAGCGCGAGCAGCTAATCCCCAAAGCGAAAGTAGCGACTACCAAGAAATAACGCGTTCCCGCCAACAAAGGGACCGTAGGAGCCAGCTTGCTGGCGAACCCTGCAAACCTCGCTATAAAAACAATGACACATCTACAAATTAGATAGGTTTAACGCGAAAATGCCGCTAGTCGTATCGAATTGATTATTTAGAATACGCCCACCAACACCTACTTAGCCTTAACAAGGAACGCACCATGAACAAGCTGATCAACACCGTACTCGCCACTCGTGCAGGTTTGGGCATCACAATTCTTCGCATCGTCACCGGTCTGACGTTCGCTTCCCACGGTTCGCAAAAGCTCTTCGGCCTTTTCGGCGGCTATGGCCTGGACGGCACTGGGCAATGGATGGAAAGCATCGGCATCACGCCTGGCTACCTGATGGCCCTGATGGCGGGCAGCGCTGAGTTCTTCGGCGGTCTAGCCCTGGTAATCGGCTTGCTGGTTCGCCCAGCTGCCTTGTCGCTGGTGATCGCGATGCTGGTGGCCATTTTCGCGGTACACATCGGCAACGGCTTCTTTATGGCCACTAACGGCTTTGAATACGCGCTGATTCTGGCCGTTATCAGCGCCACACTGCTGGTCGAAGGCGCCGGCAAGTTCTCGCTGGATCGCAAAATTGCTGGCTGATTAATCGCCACAACGAAAAGCCCGCCAAGTGCGGGCTTTTTTGCGTTTGGGCAGGGCGGCGGTTGATCCCAGCCCATGGCACGAGCCCACGCGCGCCTTTCAACGAGAAAGCGGCAAACCCCGCACGCTTTAAAACGGACGGTCGCCCAATATCGTCGCTCGCTGCATTACCCGCCGTTGCGGTCGGTAATCATCGACCGCGTAGTGCTGTGTCACGCGGTTGTCCCAGAAGGCAATGTCGTTTTCCTGCCAGCGCCAGCGCACGAAAAATTCCGGCTTGGTCGCATGGGCGAACAGGAAGTTGAGCAGCGCTTGGCTTTCCGCCGGTTCCAGCTCGTTGATCGTGCTGGTAAAGCCCTCACTGACAAACAGCGCCTTGCGCCCACTTACCGGATGGGTACGTACCACGGGGTGCGATTGCGGCGGGTGCTTGCGCCGGGTTTCGTCCCAGCGCGCATAGTCTTCGGGCGTGCTGCCGTAGCGCTCCAGGGGAAAGGAACGGGTGAAGTCGTGGGTGGCGGTCAGGCCATCAAGCAGATTTTTCAGCGGCGCCGACAACGCGTCATACGCGGCAATGCCGCTGGCCCACAAGGTGTCGCCGCCCTTGGCCGGCAGTAGCTTGGCGCTCAGTACCGCGCCCATCGCCGGTTCCGGCAGAAAGGTAACGTCGGTGTGCCAGATGGCGTTGTCGCGCACATCGGTCACGGCGGTGTCGAGAATCAGCACTTCAGGCTGTTCCGGCACGTTGGGGTAAATCGGGTGAATGTGCAGGTCGCCGAACTGCGCGGCAAAACGCGCTTGTTGTTGCGGCGTGATGGGCTGGTTACGGAAGAACAGCACTTGATGGTCGAGCAACGCCTGTTCGATGGCGCGCCGGTTGGCCTCGCTCAACGGCTCGCTGAGTGTAACGCCTTCAACCTGGGCGCCCAGGGCGGAACTCAAGGGGGTGATGTGCAGGCTCATGGTCTTTCTCGTACGTGGCAGTGGTGGTGCAAAAGGGGGGTGCGCACAAGGGCGGGTGCGCGTCGGTCATAGCCGACGCGTCAGTGGCTTTGGCCGTGCCAAGGCACGAGGCGGCGTTGCAGGGCGCGCAGGGTCATTTCCAGGGCAAAGGCGATGATGGCGATGACCAAAATGCCGAGGATCACCACGTCGGTGACCAGAAACTGCGCCGCTGACTGCACCATAAAACCCAGGCCGCTGGTGGCGGCGATCAGCTCGGCCGCCACCAACGTCGACCAGCCCACGCCCAAACCAATGCGCACACCGGTGAGAATGTCGGGCAGGGCGCTGGGCAGAATCACGTGGCGAATCAGTTGCCCGCGCGAGGCGCCGAGCGACTGCGCGGCGCGCAGTTTGGCCGGGTCGACGGTGCGCACACCGGTGGCGGTGGCAATGGCGATGGGGGCGAATATCGCCAGGTAAATCAGCAGCACTTTCGACAGCTCGCCAATGCCGCACCAGATCACAATCAGCGGCAGATAGGCCAACGGCGGAATAGGCCGATAAAACTCGATCAGCGGATCGAGAATGCCCTGAGCAATGCGGTTGCGGCCGATGGCGATACCCACGGGAATGGCGGTCAGCACCGCAAGCAACAGGCCCAGGCCAATGCGCCCGAGGCTCGCGCCCAGGTGCTGCCACAGCGTCGATTCCATGTAACCGGTGGTCGCCAGCAGCCAGCCCTTCTGCAGCACGGCCGAAGGCGGCGGCAGGAACAGCGGTTCGATCAGGCCGAAGGCCGTGACAGCCCACCAGAGTGCCAGCAATGCGACCAGGGTCAGCACGCTGATGAGGCGGGTGCTAAGCGCCGGGCGCTGCGGTTTCGACTGGGGCAACACATCCAGCGCGGGGCTGGTTTTGCTGGTGCTCAGGCTGGCTTCATAGCTGCTCATGGGCGGGCCTCCGCTTGAATGGCCAAACGTTGCGAAAACACCTGCGCCAGCACGTGCTCGCGGGTTTCGATAAAACGCGGGTCCGACTTGATCGCCCGTGCCGGTTCGCCGGCGGCATAGCGCTGGCCGAAATCCAGTTGCAGCCGCTCGACGATCTGGCCCGGATTGGGCGCCAGCAGCACCAGATCGGTGGCCAGGAACACGGCTTCTTCGATGTCGTGGGTAATCAGGAATACCGGCTTGGCGCTGCGTTGCCACACTTGCAGCAGCAGCTCTTGCATCTGTTCGCGGGTAAAGGCGTCGAGGGCGCCGAACGGCTCGTCCATCAGCAACACCCGTGGGTCGGCGGCCAGGGCGCGAGCCAGGCCGACGCGCTGTTTCTGTCCGCCTGACAACTGCCAGACCTGGCGCTGCTCGAAGCCGGCGAGATCAACCAAGGCCAGCATTTCCCGCGCTTTGGCTTCCCGCGCCGGCCGCGCCACGCCGGCCAATTGCAGGCCGAAGGCGACGTTGTCCAACACGTTTTGCCAGGGCAGCAGGGCGTCGTCCTGAAACACCACACCGCGTTCGGCGCTCGGGCCTTGCACCGCCACGCCATCAAGGGTGATACGGCCGCCGCTGGGGGCAACAAAGCCGGCTATCAGGTTCAGCAGCGAAGTTTTGCCGCTGCCCGAAGGGCCGAGCGCCACCAGCAATTGCTGTGGGCCCAGGGTCAGGGAAATGTCGGCCAGCACCGGTGCAGAACTGCCCGAGTACTGTGCGCTGATGCGCTCCAGTTGGAGTAAGGCCATGTGAGGTGTCTCTCTGTGTGATGGGGCCGCTGCGGGGGAGGCCTGCCTGGATTGTCGTTTTCAGGAATCGAGGCTGAAGCCTCTCCTACAGGTTCGTGGTAGTGCTGAGGTCACTGCACAAACTTGCTGCTCACATACGGCGAGTAATCGGCCAGCACGCCATCGGCCTTGCCTTGTTCCTTGAGGAAAACGGCGGTGGCGGCGATGTCTTTGGCGGTTTGGCCGTTGAGCAGGGTTTTCTGCTCGGCGCTTTCCGGGAAAGTCGAACCGGCCAGCAGCTCGGGCACGTCGGCGGCATTGGCGCCGGTCAAGCGGGCGATGGCTTTGACCTGCTCGGAATCAGCCGTCCATGCGGCCTTGTTGGCGTTGTAGGCGGTGTAGGCGTCGATGCTGACCTTGGCGAACTGGGCCAACACCTCAGGATGCTTCTCGGCGAAGTCCTTACGCGCCACCCAGACCTCGAAGGTTGGCGCGCCCCAGGTGCCGACTTCGGCAGCGTCGGTGAGCACCTTGCCGTCTTTCTTGATTTCGCCCAGCGCTGGCGACCAAACGAACGCGCCGTCGATGTCGCCGCGTTTCCACGCCGCCGTGATCTGTGCCGGGTTGAGGTTGACCACCTTGACCTTGGTGGGGTCGATGCTCCAGTGCTTGAGCGCGCCCAGCAGGCTGTAGTGCGACGTGGACACAAACGGCGTGGCGATGGTTTTGCCCACCAGGTCCGCCGGCTTTTGAATACCGCTGGCGTTGCGCACCACCAAGGCTTCGGCCGAGTTGATTTGCGCGGCGACCACGAAGGTCACGATTGGCAGACCCCGCGTCGCTGCGGCGGCCAGCGGGCTGGAGCCGAGGTTGCCGATCTGCACATCGCCGGAGGCAATGGCGGTAACCACCTCGGCGCCACTGTTAAAGCGACGCCAGTCGAGTTTTTCGCCGATGGCTTTTTCATAACCGCCATTGGCTTGCGGCACTTTGCTGGGGTCGATGCCCGTTTGGTAGCCGATGATGATGTCTTGCGCCTGAGCAGAAACGCTCAGGCCGGCGATCACCAGAGTAGCCAGCAGGCGGCGGGAAAAGGACAAGCTCATGGTCGTGCTCCGCAAACAGCCCTGGTCGGCACTGCCGCCAGGGCTGGAATAAAGGTGGGGTCAGTTCTGGATGAACTTGGCGCTGACGTAGGGCGAGTAATCCGGCAGCACGGCGTCAACCTTGCCTTGCTCCTTGAGGAAGCCCGCGGTGTCGGTGATCGCTTGGGTGGTCGGTGAACCCAGGGCGGTAACCTGGTCAGCCGCCAGCGGGAACACGTTGCCTTGCAGCAGCAGGGGAATGTCGTCGGCTTTGGCACCGGAGAGCTTCACCACTTTGGCAATGTTGTCTTGATCGGCAAGCCAGGCTTTGGGGTCTTTGCGGTAATCGGCGTAGGCGTCGAGGGTGACCTTGGCGAAGGCCGAAACGATTTCAGGGTGCTTGGCGGCGAAGTCTTTGCGCACGATCCAGGCATCAAACGTCGGCGCGCCGAGCTTGCTCAGTTCGCCCGAAGTGATCAGCACCTTGCCGCTTTCCTTCGCCTTGCCCAGCGCCGGGTCCCAGACGTAGGTGGCGTCGATGTCGCCACGCTGCCAGGCAGCAATGATGGCTGGTGGTGCCAGGTTGACGATTTCCACCTTCTTCGGATCGATGTTCCAGTGCTTGAGCGCAGCCAGCAGGCTGTAGTGGCCGGTGGAAACGAACGGCACGGCGACCTTTTTGCCGACCAGGTCTTGCGGCGAATTGATGCCCGACCCATTACGCGCCACCAGCGCCTCGGCGGCGCCGATCTGGGTGGCGATCAGAAAAGTCTGCACGGGCAGTTGGCGGGTCGCTGCGGCAGCCAGTGGGCTGGAACCGACGTAACCAATCTGCACGTCACCGGAGGCCACGGCGGTAATCACTTCGGCGCCGCTGTCGAACTTGCGCCAATCAATCTTGCTGTTACTGGCCTTTTCATAGGCACCGTCCGCCTGGGCAACTTTGGCCGGGTCGACAGTGGTTTGGTAGGCAACGGTGAAATCGGCGGCCTGGGTGCTTAACGCGAAACTGGAAATGGCCAGGGCGGCCAGCAGGCGGAGCGGGGTGAGCGCTTTCATTTTTATACTCCTCAACGGGCTCCGCAGCGCTGAGAAGAGCGGGCGGACCACTGGACAGTGACTAATAAGGAAGAGAGGTCCGGTGGTCCGGTGACGCAGAGAATAAAGGTTCTAAGAAATAACAAATAAATACTATTTAGTTATTAGCTTAGGTGCGGCGATTGGATTGCGCGGCCGGCCGGAAATCTGCCCAAACGGTCGAATTTGGCCAACCTGAATTTATTTGTTGAACCGAAAGAATTTCGCCGATATCTCAGTTGAGCAAGCTAGAGGCCACGGCTGGCGTAGGGCCAGTTGTAAAAATTTGTTTGGCTAGGGTTCGCGGCAGTGGTGTTCTTCTACTACGTTGTCCTAGTCGAGAATTTGTATTGGTTTAACTGCGCACAATCTGAATGGGGACTTTACGGATGAAATTGAAAAACACCTTAGGCGTTGTAATCGGTTCGCTGATCGCCGCCAGCTCTTTCCAAGCGTTGGCTCAAGGCCAAGGTGCGGTTGAGATTGAAGGCTTCGCCAAGAAACAGTACTTCGACAGCACCCGTGATTTTGATAATGACGGCAACCTGTTCGGCGGCTCGATTGGCTACTTCCTCACCGACGACGTAGAGCTGCGACTGGGCTACGACGAAGTTCATAACGCCCGTACAGACAGCGGTACCAACGTGAAAGGCGCCAACACCGCGCTGGACGCTCTGTACCACTTCAATGCCCCTGGCGACATGGTGCGTCCGTACCTGTCGGCTGGCTTCTCTGACCAGAGCATCGACCAGAACGCGAGCAACAGCCGCGACCGTTCCACCTTCGCCAACCTGGGCGGCGGTGCGAAGCTGTATTTCACTGAAAACTTCTACGCCCGTGCCGGCGTTGAAGCGCAGTACAACATCGACCAAGGCAACACCGAGTGGGCGCCAAGCGTCGGTATCGGTGTGAACTTCGGCGGTGGCAAAAAAGCCGCTGAGCCGGTACCGGCTGCTGCAGCGCCTGCTACCTGCACCGACAGCGACAACGACGGCGTGTGCGACAACGTCGACAAGTGCCCAGACACCGCTGCCAACGTGACTGTCGATGCTGACGGCTGCCCAGCAGTGGCTGAAGTGGTGCGTGTTGAGCTGGACGTGAAATTCGACTTCGACAAATCGAAAGTCAAAGAAGAAAGCTACGGCGACATCAAAAACCTGGCTGACTTCATGCAGCAATACCCAGACACCTCGACCACTGTCGAAGGTCACACGGACTCCGTGGGTACTGATGCCTACAACCAAAAACTGTCTGAGCGTCGTGCCAACGCCGTTCGTGACGTGCTGGTTAACCAGTACGGCGTAGGCGGTGATCGCGTGAATGCTGTGGGTTATGGCGAGTCCAAGCCGGTTGCGGATAACGCTACCGATGCTGGTCGCGCTGTAAACCGTCGCGTTGAGGCGGAAGTTGAGGCTCAGGCTAAGTAATTAGCCTGGCTTGATAAAGAAACCCGGCTTCGGCCGGGTTTTTTTATGGGCGCGATCCTGATGCAAGCCTTGATCTTCCTCGCGCAGGCCGCGGTCAACACCGTCATCCTCGCGCACGCGGGGATCCAGAATCTCAAGCCGTACACCGATGTGAAGTGCGGCGGTATTCATTACCGCGTGCGCTGAACATTTGCTTTCGCGCCTTACGCGCATTTCAACCAAACCTCCGTCATCCTCGCGCACGCGGGGATCCAGAATTTCCAGCCGTACACCGATGTGAAGTGCGCAGGAATTCATTGCCGCGTGCGCTGAACGTTTGCTTTAGCGCCTTACGCGCATATCAATCAAAACCTCCGTCATCCTCGCGCACGCGGGGATCCAGAATCCCAAGCCGTACACCGATGTGAAGTGCGTCGGTATTCATTACCGCGTGTGCTGAACGTTTTGTTTCGCGCCTTACGCGCGACTCACTTTTTAGCAGTCGCCCTAAAAAGTAAGCAAAAACGGCTTGCCCCTACCTTGGGTCTACGCTGCGCTCCGACTTCCCTCATTCCATCGCCACTCCGGGGGCACGGCGAGACGGGCCATCCATGGCCCGACACGCCTTTCGCGGCTCCCGGCCGCTCAACCCCCTACGCGTCGACTCCATTCGGCCTGCGATGAATGGGGCGGGTAGATCACAAGCCAGATCAAAAGCTAGATCAAAAGCCAGATCAAAAGCCAGATCAAAAGCCAGATCAAAAGCCAGATCACAAGCCAGATCACGAGCTAGATCAAAAGCATCGCCGCCCGGCCGCTCCTACAGGTATGCGTGGGTCCTGTAGGAGCGGCTTTAGCCGCGATTCCCTGGAAACGGCGATCCCCAACTTCGCCCTAAATCCCCCTCACCATTTTTCGTCCATTGGGTATTGCGGAATCCCCGCTCGCCTTTTCGATTGGACGACTGATGAGCACGATTGAATCTTCCCTGGCCCGCCGTTTCCTTGAGTTGCCCGCCGAGAAGCGCCGTTTGTTTTTGGCGGCGCTGCGCGATGAGCGAATCGATTTCAGCAGCTATCCCATCGTCGCCATGCCGGGCCACGCCGAGCGGGGTGTTCTGTCGTATGCGCAACAACGCATGTGGTTCCTTTGGCAGCTAGAGCCGCACAGCGCGGCCTACAACTTGCCCAGTGCGGTGCGGTTGCTCGGCACGTTGAATAGGGAAGCCTTGCAGCGCAGTTTTCAGGCGTTGGTGCAGCGTCATGAAAGCCTGCGCAGCACCTTCGTTCAGCGCGGCGACGTGGCGTTTCAGCAGGTGGCGGAACACGCCGAGCTAACCGTGCAGTTCACCGATTTAAGCGCGCTGGATGCCGCCGCCAAACAGCAGCAGACCCAACACTGGGCCGCGCAGCAGGCGGCGCAGCCGTTTGATCTGAGCACCGGCCCGTTGCTGCGGGTGCAGCTGTTGCGCCTGACGGATGAGGAGCATGTGCTGCTGCTGACCATGCACCACATCATCGCCGACGGTTGGTCGATGAACATTCTGATTCAGGAGTTCATGGCCGGCTACGACGCCTTCGCCACCGGGCAGCCTCTGCAGTTGCCCGCGCTTGCGGTGCAGTACCGCGACTACGCGTTGTGGCAGCGCAGCTGGTTGGCGGCCGGGGAGCGCGAGCGGCAGTTGGACTATTGGCGCGAACACCTGGGCGAGGATCATCCGTTGCTGGAATTGCCCACTGATCACCCGCGCCCAGCCGTGCCCAGCCATGCCGGTGCGCGCTTAGAGCTGCGGGTCGATGCCGATTGGCAACAGGCGCTCAGGGCGCTGGCCGTGCGCAGTGGGGTGAGTTTGTTTGTGGTGTTGCTGGCCAGTTTTAACGTGCTGCTGCATCGCTACAGCGGGCAAACAGACATCCGCGTCGGCGGCCTGATTGCCAACCGCACGCGCCGGGAAAGCGAAGGGTTGATCGGGTTTTTCGTCAACACCCAGGTGCTGCGCAGCCAGCTCAGCGGTGCGTTGCGCTTCAGTGAATTGCTGGCGCAGGTGAAGCAGGCGAGCACCGCTGCACAAGCCCATCAGGAGCTGCCGTTCGATGCCGTGCTGGAGGCGCTGCAGCCGTCGCGCAGCCAGAGCCACAACCCGCTGTTTCAGGTGATGTTCAATCATCAGCCGTTGGTCAGCGATGTCACTGCCATGCAGTTGACTGGCGGCCTTCAGGTGGCGCTGTTGCAGGCGCAGCCGGGCGCGGCGAATGCCCGTCAGCATGCAGCCGCCAGTGACCTGATGCTGGAAACCCGCGAGGAAGGCGAGCACCTGCTGGCGGCGTTTACCTACGCCACTGACCTGTTCGAGGCCCAGACCATTGAGCAACTGGCGGCGAACTGGTGCCAGTTGCTGCGCGCCGTGACGCAAACGCCCGAGGCCGCCATCGGCACTATGCCGCTGCTGACAGATGCCGATGTGCAACGCCAGCACGCCAACAATGCCTACCTGCAAATGCCGGCGGCCGACACACCGGTGCATCAGCTGTTCGAACAGCAAGCCGAACGCACGCCGCACGCGCTGGCGGTGCAAGTGGCGTACAGCCAAGCCACCTTGAGCTACCGCGAACTGAACCAGAGCGCCAACCGCTTGGCTCGGCACCTGCGCGCGTTGGGCGTCGGCGCCGGCGGCGTGGTGGCCGTTATGCCAGGGCGCGACCTGAGCTTGCCGGTTGCGCTGCTGGCGGTGCTGAAAACCGGCGCCGCGTATGTGCCGCTGGAGGCCAGGACCCAGGCCGAGCGCGTGGCGCAAGTCTGTGCGGCCAGCGGCGCGCAGTGGCTGCTCAGCGATGAGCCGCAGGCGCTTGAACTGCCCGGCGTCACCCGCGTGGCTGTGCAGCAAAGCGGCAACGATGAAAACCTCAATCTGCCGATTCATCCCCAGCAACTCGCGTACGTCATTTACACCTCCGGCTCCACCGGCCAGCCCAAGGGCGTTGCCATCAGCCACGGTGCGCTCGCCGGGTTTAGCCAACTGGCGGCGGACTACAGCGAACTTCAGGCCAGCGACCGCGTGCTGCAATTTGCCACGGTGAGTTTCGATGGCTTCGTCGAGCAGTTTTACCCCGCGTTACTGCGTGGCGCCGCCGTGGTGCTGCGTGATTCGCGCCCGTGGGACAGCGAAACGTGGCTGCAGGCCGTGCAGCAACACGGCGTCACCGTGGCGGATTTGCCCGCCGCGTACTGGCACATGCTGGTCAAGGATTTCGCCAAAGGCCCAGCCCGTTCATTCGGCAATCTGCGCCAGATTCACGTCGGCGGCGAAGCCATGGCGGTGGACGGTTTGCGCTTGTCGCAGCAGGTCGGGCTGGGCGCGGTGCGGCTGCTCAATACCTATGGGCCGACCGAGGCGACGGTGGTGTCGAGCATTCACGATTGCACCGGTCTGCGCGCCGAGCAGGTGAGCTGGCGGGGTATTCCGATTGGTCGACCGCTGCCCGGCACCCGCCTGTATGTGCTCGACGCCGATCTCAACCTGTGCCCGCCAGGCGCCATCGGCGAGTTGTATATCGGCGGCCCTGGTTTGGCCCAGGGCTACCACGGCCAGCCGGCGTTGACGGCGCAGCGTTTCGTCGCCGACCCGTTCACGCCCGGCCAGCGCCTTTACCGCAGCGGCGACCGCGTGCGCTGCCGTTCCGATGGCGCGCTGGAGTACATCGGCCGCGTCGATCATCAAGTGAAAATTCGCGGCTTCCGCCTGGAGCTGGGCGAAGTAGAAGCGCGCCTGCAACAGTGCCAAGGCGTGCGCGAAGCGCTGGTGGTGGCGCCCGACCTGGGCAGCGGCGCCACGCTGGTGGCCTATGTGGTAGCGGAACACATCGACCTCAACGATGCCGCCGCGCAGCAAGCCTTCCGCCAGCAACTGCGCACCCGCCTGCAAGCCGAGCTGCCCGATTACATGGTGCCGAGCCACTGGCTGTTGCTGGACAAAATGCCGCTCACCGCCAGCGGCAAGCTCGACCGCAACGCCTTGCCAGAACCCGACCCCAGCCACTTACAGCGCCACTACCGCGCGCCGCAAAGCGAGCTGCAAATCAGCCTGGCGGCGATTTGGAGCGAGGTGTTGCAAGTGCCCCGCATCGGTCTGGACGACAGCTTTTTCGACCTCGGTGGCCACTCGTTATTGGCCGCACAAGTGGTGGCGCGCATCAAGCGCGAACTCGGCGCCAGCCTGCCGCTACGCAGCCTGTTCGAGCGGCCGCTGTTGGCTGACTTGGCGGAGGAGTTAGCCGCGCAGCAACCGCACAACGCCCAGGACTGGGACGAGATGGAAGCGTTTATGAATTCCCTGGAAGAGGTTTGAGCATGACCCCGAACACCACCGCCCGCATTGCCGAAAAGTTCATCGGGTTATCGCTCGAACAGCGTCGCCAGTTCCTCGCCAGGTTGCAGCAAGACGGTAAAGATTTCAGCCTGCTGCCCATCGTCGCCAGTCGTCATCAGCAGCCGCATTTGCCGCTGTCGTACGCCCAGCAGCGGTTGCTGTTTCTCTGGCAAATGGAACCCCACAGCGCGGCCTACAACATGGCCGCCGCCTTGCGCTTGCAAGGTTCGCTGGACGAACAACGGCTGCAAGCGGCGTTTGATGGTTTGCTGCAACGCCACGAAACCCTGCGCACGGTGTTCCAGCTCGAGGGCGAGCAGGCCGAGCAAAAAGTGCTGCCGGCGCAGCCCCTCGTAGTGCAGCGCAGCGACCTGAGCCAAGTGCCCGCCGACCAGCGAGAGGCGCAGGTTCAAGCGCAGGTGGAAGCCGACGTTGCGCAGCCTTTCGATTTGCTCACGGGCCCGCTGCTGCGCGCCAGCCTATTCAAACTCGCCAACGACGAACATGTGTTGTTGGTGTGCATGCACCACATCGTCTCCGACGGTTGGTCGATGGATGTGATGGTGCGCGAGTTTGTGCAGCTCTATCAGCACGGCGCCGGCAGCCTGGCCGAGCTGCCGGTGCAATACGCCGATTACGCGCTGTGGCAGCGGCGCTGGTTGGAGGCGGGCGAGGGCGAGCGGCAATTGACCTACTGGCGCGAGCAGTTGGGCGATGAGCATCCGTTGCTGGACGTAGCCGCGGATTTCCCCCGGCCGCCGGTACAAAGCTATGCCGGCGCCACCGTGCGCTTCGACTTTGGCCCATCGCTGTCGCAACGCATGCAGGCGCTGGCGCGCAGCCAGGGCAGCACGCTGTTTATGCTGGCCTTGGCCGGCTACGGCTTATTCCTCGCGCGCCACAGCGGCCACCACGACATCCGCATCGGCGTGCCGAACGCCAATCGCGGCCGCGAAGAAGTGGAAGGGCTGATCGGCTTTTTTATCAACACCCAGGTACTGCGCTGTCGGATCGACTGGCGCCAGAGCTTCAACGCCTTGCTGGCCCAAGTTCGCGAAACCAGCCTGGCCGCCCAGGCCCATGAGCAATTGCCGTTCGAGCAACTGGTCGAGGCGTTGCAGCCGCAACGTAGCCTCGGGCACAACCCGTTGTTTCAGGCCAAATTCAACCAGAACGTCGGCCTGCAAACGCGCGAAGCCTTGCAGCTGCCGGGGCTGAGCATTAGCGAATACCCGCTGCACAAAGTCGGCACGCACTTTGATCTGGCGCTGGATATCACCGACACCGGCGCCACCGTGTTGGGTGAAATGACCTATGCCAGCGACCTGTACCAGCCCGCCAGCATCGACGGGTTTATTGCCAGCCTGCGCGCGTTGTTCGAACAGGTACTGGCCCAGCCGGACGCACCGCTGTGCAGTCTAATCAACACGCCGGCGCCGACCGCGCCGGTTAGCCGCGCTGCGCTGCCCTGCGTGTTGGAGCGCTGGAATAAGCAGGTCGCCGAGCAGCCGCAGGCGCTGGCGGCGGTGTGCGGCGACCTTCGCCTGAGCCACGCCGAGCTGGAGGCTCAGGCCAACGCATTGGCCGCCCACCTGCAACACCGTGGCGTGCGTGCTGGCATGCCGGTGGCGGTGCTGTTGGAGCGTTCGATGCCCTGGCTGGTGACGTTGCTGGCGACGCTGAAAGCCGGTGCTGTGTATATGCCGCTGGATGTGAAAGCGCCGACCGAGCGTGTAGTCGCCATGCTGCAACGCGCCAACGCCGCGCTGGTGGTGCTGGCCGCTGACGATGAGCGCCGCGAGCAACTGGGCGGCGCCGTACTCGCTTATGCCCCGGAGCAATGGCCCGCCAACGCCACGCCGTATCCGGTGGTGTTGCAGCCAAACAGTCCGGCGTATGTGATTCATACCTCCGGTTCAACCGGCCAGCCCAAGGGCGTGTTGGTGGCCCATGGCGCGCTCGCCAGTTATGTCGACGGCGTGCTTGAACGCCTGGCCTTGCCGGCCGGCGCGAGCATGGCGCTGGTCTCCACCATCGCTGCCGACCTCGGCCACACCTTGGTGTTTGGCGCGCTGTGCTCCGGACGGCCATTGCATGTCATGGAGCCGGAGCTGGGGTTTGATCCGGATCGCTTCGGCGCCTATATGGCCGCCGAGCAAATCGCCGTGCTGAAGATTGTTCCCAGCCACCTCAACGGTTTGCTGCAAGCGGCGAACCCCAGCGATGTATTGCCCAGCCACGCGTTGCTGGTGGGCGGCGAGGCGTGCTCGCAGGGGCTGTATCAGCGGGTGCGCCAGCTCAAGCCGGGGTGCCGCTTTATCAACCACTACGGCCCGAGCGAAACCACCGTCGGCGTGCTCACCCATGAGCAAACCGGCGAGCTGCTGGAAGGCAACGTGCCGCTCGGCACGGTGTTGCCGGGCGTTCAGGTGCAGGTGCTGGATGGGTTTCTGAACCCGCTGCCAGAGCGCGTGGCCGGTGAGCTGTATATCGGCGGCGCCAGCGTTGCCGACGGCTACCTGGGCCAGCCGGCGCTGACAGCCGAGCGCTTTGTGCCGGACCCGTTCGGCGCGCCCGGCTCACGCGCGTACCGCAGTGGCGACCGGGTGCGCCGCAGCGCCGACGGCGTGCTGCACTTCCTTGGCCGCAGCGACGAGCAGGTGAAAATTCGTGGCTACCGCGTCGAGCCCGGCGAAGTGGTGAAAGTCCTTCGCCAACTGCCCGGCATCAGAGACGCCGCCGTGCTAGCTCAGCCAGTGCAAGAGCAACTGCAACTGGTCGCCTATTGCGTGGGTAGCGTGTCGGCAGCGGTCATCAAAGACCACCTGCAAACCCTGCTGCCGGACTACCTGATTCCCGCCCACATCCTCACCCTTGAACGCCTGCCGCTCACCGCCAACGGCAAGCTCGACCGCCGCGCCTTGCCCAGCCCGCAGGTGCAGCAACTCACCTACGCGGCGCCGCGCAACGAGGTGGAAAGCACCTTGGCGGCGATCTGGCAGGACGTGCTGAAAGTGGCGCAGGTGGGCGTGCACGATAACTTTTTCGAGCTGGGCGGCGACTCGATTCTGAGCCTGCAAATCATCGCCCGCGCCAAGCGCCAGGGGTTGAAACTGACGCCGCGCCAACTGTTTGAACAACAAACCGTGGCGCAACTGGCGCAGGTCGCCAAGCCAGTCGTAGTCAAAGCTGCCGCCACCGCCGCAAGCAGCACCGAGATTCACCTGTTGCCGGTGCAGCAACGCTTTTTCGAAATGGCGCTTGAGCAGCCGCAGCACTACAACCAGGCGGTGCTACTGACACTGCGCCAGCGGCTCGGCGCCGACACCCTTGAGCGCGCGGTGCACGGGCTGCTGCAACAGCACGAGGCGCTGCGTTTTGGCTTCTACCAGAACCACGGGCAGTGGCTGGCACGCCCGCGAGCGCTGGCGGGCAGCGACGTGCTGTGGCAACGCGAGGTGGCCGATGCCGGCGAACTCACCGCCATCGCCGAGCTGGCGCAACGCAGCCTCGACCTAAGCGAAGGCCCGCTCTTGCGCGTGGTGTTGTTCAGCCTTGCCGATGGCACGCAGCGCCTGTTGCTGGTGATTCATCACTTGGCCGTGGACGGCGTGTCGTGGCGCGTGCTGCTGGAAGACTTGCAAGCGCTGTGCGCTGGGCAAACGCTGGAAGCGGCGCCTAGCCAACAGCGCTGGGCCGAGCACCTGGCGCACTGGTCGCGGCAGCAGGGCACTGCATCGCTGAGCCACTGGCAGCACGCGTTGCAGCATGTCAGCGCCGAGTTACCGGCCGCCCGTGCCGGCGCCAGCCTGAACCTGGAACACAGCCACAGCCTGTATTGCCGCCTGAACGCCGAGCACACGCGGCAACTGCTGCAACAAGCGCCCGCCGCCTACCGCACGCAGGTCAACGACCTGCTGCTCACTGCACTGGCGCGCAGCGTGTGCCAGTGGACCGGGCAGCCCAGTGCCTTGCTTCAGCTCGAAGGCCACGGCCGTGAAGCGCTGTTCGAGGACATCGACCTGTCGCGCAGTGTCGGCTGGTTCACCAGCTTGTTTCCCCTGGCGCTGAGCCCGGCCGCCGAGCTGGGCGAATCGATTCAAACTATCAAGGAGCAACTGCGTGCCGTGCCGCACAAAGGCATCGGCTTTGGCGCGTTGCGTTACCTCGGCACGCCCGCGCAGCAAGCCGCACTCGCGGCATTGCCGCAGCCGCGCGTGACGTTCAATTACCTCGGCCAGTTCGACCAAAGTCTGGCCGCCGACGGCGTGTTTGCGCCGGCTGACGAAGCCATCGGTGCGTTGCAGAATCCGCACAACCGCCTCGGCAACTGGCTGAGCATCAACGGCCAGGTGCTGAACGGTGAGCTGGAACTGGGCTTCACCTTTAGCCGCGACATGTTCGCCGAGGCCGACATCGCCGCGCTCGCCGAGCGTTACGGCAACGAGCTGCGCGCCGTCATCGCGCATTGCCTGAGCGACAGCGCCGGCGGCGCCACGCCCAGTGATTTCCCCTTGGCCGGGTTCACGCAGCAGCAGTTGCAGCAGTTGCCATTCGACCTGCGCCAGGTCGAGGCCATTTACCCGTTGTCGCCGATGCAGGAAGGCTTGCTGATGCATACGTTGCTGGAGCCTGGTTCCGGCATTTACATGATGCAGTACTGCTACACCGTCGACAGCGCCATCGACCCCGAGCGTTTTCGCCTTGCCTGGCAAGCCGTGGCCCAGCGCCACGACGCGCTGCGCACGCGGTTTTCGTGGACCGTGGGCGAGCGCATGGTGCAGGTGGTGCAGCGCATCGCCACGCCCGATGTGCAGATTCACGACTGGCGAGCCGTGCCGGCCAACGAACATGAAGGCAAATTGGTTGCCCTGCTGGCCGACGAGCGCCGCGACGGTTTTGACCTGCAAAACGCCGTGCCTTTTCGCCTGCGCCTGATTCAGTTGAGCGCCCAGCGCTTCGGCTTTGTGTTGAGCAATCACCACATTCTGATCGACGCCTGGTGCCGCTCGCTGCTGATGGACGAGTTCTTTGCCGAGTACGCCGCGCTGGCCCACAACCGCAGCGCCGCCTTGCCGCCCGCTTCGCGCTACGGCGATTTTATTGCCTGGCTGCAACAGCAAGATCGCCCGGCTTCGGAACGCTTCTGGCGTGAACAGCTCGCCGGCTTTGAGCAACCCACGGGCCTGCCATTCGACCGTCAGCCGCTGCGCGATGCCGGCCATTCGTTGATCGGTGATGTACAAACCCAGCTGAGCCGCGAACAGACCCAGCAGTTGCAAGCCACCGCGCAGCGTCTGCAACTCACCGTCAACACCTTGGTGCAGGCGGCGTGGGCGCTGACGCTGCACCGTTACAGCGGCGAGCGCGACGTGCTGTTTGGTGTGACGGTTGCCGGTCGCCCGGTCGACATGCCGGACATGCAGCGCACTGTCGGCCTGTTTATCAACAGCATCGCCCTGCGTGTGCACCTGCCCGAGGCCGGCAGCGCCACTCGCGTGGGCGAATGGCTGCAAGGGTTGTTTGCCCTCAACCTGCGCCTGCGCGAGCACGAACATTTGCCCTTGGTGGACATTCAAGCGTGCAGCGAAATCGGCAAGGGCCAGCCGCTGTTCGACAGCCTGTTTGTATTTGAAAACGCGCCCGTTGAAGACGGCGTAATGGAGCAGGCGCAAAGCCTTAACGTCAGCTCAGACTCCGGCCGCACCCACACCAACTACCCGATGACTGTGGTGATTTACCCCGGCCAGGCGCTCGGTCTGCATTTGTCGTATGACCAGCGCTGGTTCGAGCGCAGCACCGTCGAGCAACTATTGGCCGACTTCAATTACCTGCTGCTGCAACTGGCCGAGCAGCCGCAACAGCGTTTTGATGCGTTGCCGTTGTTGGCCGAGGACGAACGCCGCCGGTTGCTCGTCGACTTCAACCAGACCGCCCGCGACTACCCGTTGCAGCACGGCTACGCGACGCTGTTCGAGCAGCAAGCGCACCAACATGCGAACCGAGTGGCTGCCCGCTGCGGCGGCGAGCAATGGCATTACCACGAACTCGACAGCGCCGCCAACCGCATGGCCCAGGAGCTGCTGCGCGCTGGCGTGCAGCCGGACCAACCGGTGGCGCTGCTGGCGGAACGCGGGTTGCCGCTGTTGGGCATGATCGTCGGCACCCTGAAAGCGGCGGCCGGCTACCTGCCGCTGGACCCGCACCTGCCGGCCGAACGCTTGCGCCACATCCTCAGCCTGAGCCGCGCGCCCGTGCTGGTGTGCACCGCCGAATGCGTGCCAGCGTTGCAACCGCTACTCGCCGCTGTCGACGCCAGCCAGCGCCCGCAATTGTTGATCTGGGAACAGCTGCAACAGACCGGCGACGCCAGCGCGCCAGACGTACCCATTGGCCCGCGTCACCTGGCTTACGTCATCTACACCTCCGGCTCCACGGGGCAACCCAAGGGCGTGATGGTCGAGCAGGCCGGCATGCTCAATAACCAGCTGAGCAAGCTGCCGTATTTGCGCCTGAGCCACGACGATGTGATCGCGCAAACCGCCTCGCAGAGTTTCGATATTTCCGTGTGGCAGTTCTTGACCGCCGCGCTGTGCGGCGCGCGGGTGGAAATTGTGCCGGACGCCATCGCCCATGATCCGCAGGCGCTGCTGGCCCATGTCAACGCCGCCGGTATCAGCGTGTTGGAAAGCGTGCCGTCGCTGATTCAGGGCATGCTGGACGGCGAGGCCGTTGCCTTGCCCGGCCTGCGCTGGCTGCTGACCACCGGCGAGGCGATGCCGCCGGAACTGGCGCGGCGCTGGTTGCAGCGTTACCCGCACATTCCGCTGATTAACGCCTACGGCCCGGCCGAGTGCTCGGACGACGTGGCGCTGACGCCCATCAGCGAGGCGCATACCGCGAGCATTTATCTGCCCATCGGCTTGCCCACCGACAACAACACACTGCACGTGCTCGACGGCCAGTTGGAGCTGGTCGGCGTGCGGGCCGTGGGCGAGTTGTGTGTGAGCGGCACGGGGGTGGGGCGCGGGTATGTCGGCGACCCGGTTCGTACCGCGCTGGCCTTTGTGCCAGACCCTTACGCCAGCACGCCGGGCCAGCGTTTGTACCGTACCGGCGACCTGGCGCGGCGCCGCGTCGATGGCGTGTTGGAGTACGTCGGCCGCCGCGACCACCAGGTGAAAATCCGAGGCTTGCGCATTGAACTCGGCGAAATCGAAGCGCGCCTGAGTGAGCAGCCCGAGGTGCGCGAGTGTGCCGTGCTGGCCCAGGACCAAGCCAGCGGCCGGCATTTGGTGGCCTATGTGACCGCCAGCGAGCCAAGCGGCGACGAGGCGCAACAGCGCGCCCTGCGTGATCGCCTCAAGGCGGCGCTCAAGCGGCATCTGCCGGAGTACATGGTGCCGCAGCAGTGGGTGGTGCTCGACGCCATGCCGCTGAACGCCAACGGCAAGCTCGACCGCAAGGCGCTGGCGGCGATTGAAAGCCAGGCCGTGTACGGCGATTTCGTCGCCCCCGAGGGCGAGCTGGAAATGCAGCTGGCGGCGGTCTGGCAAGAACTGCTCGATGTTGAGCGCGTGGGCCGGCACGACAACTTCTTCGAACTCGGCGGCCATTCGCTGCTGCTGGTTCGGGTGATTTCCCGGTTGAAAAACACCCTCGGCGTCGACCTGCCCATGCAGGATTTCTACCGCGCCAGCAGCGTGGCCGAACTGGCCGCATCCATTGAACAGAGCAGGGAACACGGCAGCGTCGAAGACGACTACGACGCCATCTTCGCCACCCTCGACGAACTGGAGGAGGCGTGATGCTCAAGCAGCCCTCGGCACACACCCAAGCACTGGTCGACCGCATCAAAGGGCTGGGCTTTGCCAAGCGCCGTGAACTGTTCCAGAAGCTGACCGAAAAGGGCGTCAATGTTGGCCGCCTGCCCATCGTGCCGGCCAGTGAGCGCGACGCCTTGCCACTGAGTTACGCCCAGCAGCGCCAGTGGTTCCTCTGGCAACTGCAGCCGGACAACAGCGCGTACCACATGCCCACCGCTATTCGCCTGCAAGGCGCGCTGGACCGCGAGGCCCTGCAATACGCCTTCAACACGCTGGTGGCGCGCCACGAAAGCCTGCGCACGGTGTTCGAGCTGCGCGACGGCCAGCCGCAGCAACGTATTCAAGCAGCGGGCGCAGTCACCATCGAGCGCGTGCCGATGCCCGCTGCCGATCTGCCGGCAATCACCGAGGCGATTAGCCGCCAGGCGCAGCGGCCGTTCGATCTGCAACACGGGCCGCTGCTGCGAGTGCAGCTGTTACAAATCGCCGACGACGACGCGGTATTGCTGATCGTGCAGCACCACATCGTTTCCGATGCCTGGTCTATGCAACTGATGGTTGAGGAGTTGATCGGCCTGTACCAAAACCGGCGCCTGGGCCTCGACAACGCGTTGCCGCCGCTGCCGATTCAATACGCCGACTACGCCGCCTGGCAGCGGCAGTGGATGGAAGCCGGCGAAGGCGCGCGGCAACTGGCGTACTGGCGCGAACAATTGGCCGGCGCCGACACCCTGCTGGAATTGCCCGGCGACTGGCCGCGCCCGGCGCAGCGCTCCGGGCAGGGCGAGCGCCTAAGCGTGGAACTGCCGTTTGCCTTGGCCGCAGCCATCAAACAACTGGCGCAGCGCGAAGGCTGCACGCCGTTTATGGCGCTGCTGGCGTCGTTCCAGTTGCTGTTGCAGCGCTACAGCGGGCAAACGCAGATTCGCGTTGGCGTGCCCTCGGCCAACCGCAACCGGGGCGAAACCGAGCGGCTGCTGGGCTTTTTCGTTAACACCCAGGTGTTGAGCGCGAACGTCGACCCCCACGCCTCGTTTTGCGACCTGCTCAGGGAAGTGCGGCAAGCCGCTGTGGACGCTCAAGCCCATCAGGACCTGCCGTTCGAGCAATTGGTAGACGCCCTGCAACCCGAGCGCAGCCTCAGCCACAGCCCGTTGTTCCAGGTGCTGTTCAACCATCAGGTGAGTACCGCAACGGGCGAGGGCATGCACCTGCCGGGCTTGCAGGTCAGCCAAGTGCAATGGGCAATGCCGACCGCGCAGTTCGACCTGAGCCTGGATTGCACCGAGCACCCTGGCGGCATTAGCGCCGACTTTATCTACGCCACCGACCTGTTCGACGCGCCGCGTATTCAACGGATGGCCCGGCACTGGCAGAACCTGCTGCACGCCATCGTCGCCGCGCCGGATGCGCGCTTGGGCGAGCTGCCGATGCTCGACGAACAGGAACGCGAGCAGGCGCTGAACGGCTGGAACCAGACGCAGCGGCGCTATCCGGATGCACCGTTTGTGCACCGTCGGTTTGAAACACAGGTGACGTTGCAACCGCACGCGCCGGCGCTGGTGTTCGGCGAAACGGTACTGAGCTATGGCGAACTCAACAGCCAGGCCAACCGCCTGGCGCAGCACTTGCGAACGCTGGGCGTTGGCGCCGATGTGCTGGTGGGCATTGCGGCCGAGCGCAGTGTGGAAATGGTGGTGGGTTTGCTCGCCATTCTTAAAGCGGGCGGGGCTTATGTGCCGCTGGACCCGGAGTATCCGCAAGACCGTTTGGCCTACATGTTTGAAGACAGCGGCATCGCTCTGTTGCTGACGCAATCGCACCTGCTCGATGCGCTACCCATTCCCCTCGGGCTGACGTGTTTGGCGCTGGACCAGCCCGCTGCCTGGGCGGATCAATCAGGCGAAAACCTTGAGGTTGAGCTGCACCCGGAAAACCTCGCCTATGTGATTTACACCTCCGGCTCCACCGGCAAACCCAAGGGAGCCGGCAACCGCCACGTGTCGCTGTACAACCGCCTGGCCTGGATGCAGGACGCCTACGCGCTGGATGCCAGCGACAGCGTCTTGCAGAAAACGCCGTTCAGCTTCGACGTGTCGGTGTGGGAGTTTTTCTGGCCACTGATGGTTGGGTCGCGCCTGGTGGTCGCCGGCGTTGGCGATCACCGTGACCCGGCCAAGTTGGTTGAGCTGATCACCCGTGAGCGCATCACCACGCTGCACTTTGTGCCGTCGATGTTGCAGGCTTTTGTGGCCGACGAACTGGCCGCGCAGTGCCAACAGCTCACGCGAATTATCTGTAGCGGCGAAGCCTTGCCCGTCGAGTTGCAACGGCAAACCCTGGCGTTGCTGCCCAACGCGGGCCTTTACAACTTGTATGGCCCCACCGAAGCCGCTATCGACGTCACCCACTGGACCTGCCGCGAAGAAGGCCGTGATGCCGTGCCCATCGGCCAACCCATCGCCAACCTGCACACCTATGTGCTCGATGCCGAACTCAACCCGGTCAGCCCCGGCGTGATCGGCGAGCTGTACCTGGGCGGCATCGGCTTGGCGCGCGGTTATCACCGTCGCCCGGCGTTGACCGCCGAGCGTTTTGTGGTCGACCCATTCCGCGCCGGGCAACGCCTGTACCGCACCGGCGACCTGGCCCGTCAGCGCGAAGACGGCGTGATCGAATACGCCGGGCGCATTGACCATCAAGTGAAAATTCGCGGCCTGCGCATTGAACTGGGGGAAATCGAAGCGCGCTTGCAGGAGCTGCCGGCCGTTCGCGAGGCGGTGGTGATGGCGGTAGACGGCAAGCAACTGCTCGCCTACGTGGTGCCGGAACCGCAAAGCCTGGCCCGCGCCGAAGCCGAGGTACAAGGCGGTTACCTGCGCGCGCTCAAGGCTAGTCTGCTCAGCACATTGCCCGACTACATGGTGCCCACGCTCTGGCAGTTGCTGGAACGGATGCCGCTGTCGCCGAACGGCAAGCTCGACCGCAAAGCGCTGCCCAAGCACGAAGCGGCGCCCGCGCAAACGGCCTACCAGGCGCCACAAAATGAGTTGGAGCATCAGTTGGCCGCCCTCTGGCAAGAGGTGCTGCGCGTTGAACAAGTGGGCGTCGATGACAATTTCTTCGAGCTGGGCGGCGACTCGATTATTTCCATCCAGATTGTCAGCCGCGCCCGCCAGGCCGGCATCCGCTTCGCCCCGCGCGACCTGTTCCAGCACCAGACCGTGCGCCGCCTGGCCGCTGTGGCGCAGCGCAGTGAAGCGTTGCAGGTGGAGCAGGGACCGGTGACCGGCGAGGCGCCGTTGCTGCCGATTCAGCAGGCATTTTTCGCCACGGCCATTCCCCAGCGTCAGCACTGGAACCAGTCGCTGTTACTGGCGCCGGCTGAAACCCTGGATGCCGCCTTGCTGGAACAGGCGCTCAATCAGGTGGTGAACCATCACGACGCCCTGCGCCTGCGTTATCGCCAACTGGACGAGGGCTGGGTGCAGGAACACGCGGCGCTTAATGGCAACGATGGGCTGCTCTGGCAAATGCACTTCGACCACGTCGCACAGTTGCCGGCGTACTGCAACGACGTACAACGCAGCCTCAACCTCAGCGATGGCCCGCTGCTGCGCGCGGCGCTGCTGCACCTGGCCGACGGCACGCAACGGCTGCTGCTGGTGATTCACCATTTGGTGGTGGACGGCGTGTCGTGGCGCATCCTGCTGGAAGACCTGCAAAGCGCCTACCGCCAGGGTCGTCTGCCGGCGAAAACCAGCGCCTACCAAACCTGGGGGCGGCGCTTGCAGCAGCACGCGGTCAGCGCGGCCATGGGCGGCCAGCTCGCCTATTGGCAGCAGGCACTGGCGCACGCGCCGCATGACCTGCCGGCTGACAATCCTGCCGGTTCGCTGCAGCAACGCCATGCCCGCAGCGTGGCCACACGGCTGAGCGCCGAGCACACCCGGCAGTTGTTGCAACTCGCACCGGCTGCCTATCGCACCCAGGTCAACGACCTGCTGCTGACGGCGCTGGCGCAAGCGGTGTGCGAATGGAGCGGGCAACCCTCGGCGCTGATTCAACTGGAAGGCCATGGCCGCGAAGAGCTGTTCGCCGATATCGATCTGTCGCGCACCGTGGGTTGGTTTACCACCCTGTTCCCGGTGTGCCTGCAACCGTCGGCGGACCTGGCGGCGTCGATCAAGCACAGCAAACAACAGCTACAGAACATTCCCGACAAAGGCCTGGGCTTCGGTCTGCTGCGCTACTGCGCCAGCGCTGAGGTTCAGCAGGTGCTTGCCGCCTTGCCGCAGCCGCGCATCACCTTCAACTACCTCGGCCAGTTCGACGCCGACTTCGCCGGCGACAGCCTATGGACGCCGGCCGACGAAGGCCGTGGCGCCGGGCAGGACGAGGCGGCGCCGCTGGGCAATTGGCTGAGCGTGGACGGGCAGGTGTATGGCGGCGAGCTGAGCCTGAACTGGACCTTCAGCAGCGAAATGTTCAGCCAGGCGCGCATTCAGCAACTGGCCGACGCCTATCAGCAGGCGCTGGTGGCGGTGATCGAGCATTGCCTGGTCGACGACAACGCCGGCCTTACGCCAGGCGATGTGCCGATGGCCGAACTGACCCAGGCGCAACTCGACGCCTTGCCGGTGCCGGCACGGCAGATCGCGACCGTGTACCCGCTGTCGCCCATGCAACAGGGCATGCTCTTTCACAGCCTGTACGAGCCCAACGGGCCGATCTATATCAACCAGATGCGCGTGGATATTCACGGCCTCGATGTGCCGCGTTTTACCGCCGCCTGGCAGCAGGCCGTGGACCGCCATGAGCTGTTGCGCGCCGGCTTCGTGTGGGACAACGGCCTGGAAACGCCCCGGCAGATCATCCACCGTCACGCGGTGCTGGAGGTTTCGGTGTGCCCGCACGGCAGCGATACCGACGCCGTCGCCGCCAGCGAACTGCAACGGGGCTTCGACCTGGCGCGCCCGCCGTTGCTGCGCTTGGCCCTGGTGCCCACGGGCGATCAGCGCTACCACCTGATCTACACCAGTCACCATATTTTGCTGGACGGCTGGAGCAATTCCCGGCTGCTCGGCGAAGTGCTGCAAGCCTACGCCGGGCAAGCGCTGGTGGCGCCCGCGCGCGATTACGCCGACTACCTCGGCTGGCTACAGCGCCAAGACCGCGCCGCCAGCCTGGCCTTTTGGCAAGCGCAACTGGCGCCGCTGGAAGAGCCAACGCGCCTGGCGCTGGCCTGCGGTCATCACCTCGACGGTACGCCTGGGCAGGACGCGCATGTGGTGAACCTGGGCACGGCGTTCACCCACGACCTGCAAGCCTTCGCCCGTCAGCAGCAAGTGACGCTCAATAGCCTGCTGCAAGCGGCGTGGGCGGTTCTGTTGCAACGCTACAGCGGGCAGGGTTGTGTTGCGTTTGGCGCCACCGTGTCTGGCCGGCCGGTGGAGTTGGCCGGCATCGAGGAACAGCTGGGGCTGTTTATCAACACCTTGCCGGTGGTGACCAGCCCGCCGCGGGCGCTCAACGCCGTGCAGTGGACCCGTGCGGTGCAGGCGCAAAACCTCGCGCTGCGCGAGCACGAACACATGCCGCTGGCCGAGCTGCAACGCTTGGCCGGGCATAACGGCGAAGCCTTGTTCGATACCTTGCTGGTGTTCGAAAACTACCCGGTGTCCGACGCCCTGGCCGCCGCGCCGGGCGGGCTGCGTTTTGCCAACCTGGCGTACAGCGAACAGAGCGGATATGCGCTGACGCTGATTGCCCAGGTTGGCGCCGAGCTTGAGCTGGGCTTCCACTTCCTCACCGAGCACTTCAGCGCCCAGCGCATCCAGCGCATCGCCGGGCAACTGGTGCACCTGCTCACGCAGTTTATGGCGCAACCGCAGCGCGCCATCGGCGACGTGCCGTTGCTGGTCGACGCCGATTACGCCCGTGTGGTGAACAGCTGGAACGACACGGCGAAGCACTACCCGCACGTGCCGTTTGTGCATCAGCTGTTTGAAGCGCAAGTAGCCCGCCAGCCGCAGGCGCCGGCATTGGTTTTTGGCGCCACGGCGCTGAGCTATGGCGAACTCAACAGCCAGGCCAATCGCCTGGCACAGCACCTGCAAATTTTGGGCGTTGGCGCTGATGTGCTGGTGGGCATTGCGGCCGAGCGCAGCGTGGAAATGGTGGTGGGCTTGCTCGCCATTCTGAAAGCCGGCGGCGCGTATGTACCGCTGGACCCGGAATATCCGCAGGACCGCTTGGCGTACATGTTTGAAGACAGCGGCATCGGCTTGCTGCTGACCCAATCGCACCTGCTCGACGCGTTGCCCATTCCCGTTGGGTTGACGTGTTTAACGCTGGATACGCCGTACGCCTGGGCCAATCAATCAAGCGAAAACCTTCAGGTTGAGCTGCACCCGGAAAACCTCGCCTACGTGATTTACACCTCCGGCTCCACCGGCAAACCCAAGGGGGCCGGCAACCGTCATGTCGCGCTGTACAACCGCCTGGCCTGGATGCAAGACGCCTACGCGCTGGATGCCAGCGACAGCGTGTTGCAGAAAACGCCGTTCAGTTTCGATGTGTCGGTGTGGGAGTTTTTCTGGCCGCTGATGGTTGGCTCGCGTCTCGTGGTTGCCGGCGTCGGCGATCACCGTGACCCGGCAAAACTGGTCGAGCTGATCACCCGCGAGCGCATCACCACGCTGCACTTTGTGCCGTCGATGTTGCAGGCATTTATCAGCGATGAGCTGGCCGCGCAGTGCCAAAACCTCACGCGCATTATCTGCAGTGGCGAAGCGTTGCCCGTGGAATTGCAACGGCAAACCATGGCCATGCTGCCCAATGCCGGCCTCTACAACTTGTACGGACCCACCGAAGCCGCTATCGACGTGACCCACTGGACGTGCGTCGAAGAAGGCCGTGACGCCGTGCCCATCGGCCAGCCCATCGCCAATCTGCACTGCTACGTGCTCGACTCCGAACTAAACCCGGTCAGCCCCGGCGTCACCGGCGAGCTGTATCTGGGCGGCGTTGGCCTGGCGCGCGGTTATCACCGTCGTCCGGCGCTGACTGCGGAACGCTTTGTGGTCGATCCGTTCCACGCTGGGCAGCGGCTGTACCGCACGGGCGATCTGGCCCGCCAACGCGAAGACGGCGTTATCGAATACGCCGGGCGTATCGACCATCAAGTGAAAATCCGTGGCCTGCGCATCGAGCTGGGCGAAATCGAGGCGCGGCTGCACGAGCAACCCAACGTTCGCGACGCCGTGGTAGTGGCGCAGGACGGCAGCCATGGCAAATTTCTGGTTGCCTATGTGGTGGCGGAGCAAGGCGCGGAAATCGCCGACGTGAAGGCCGCGCTGTTGGCGCAGTTGCCCGATTACATGGTGCCCTCGCACTGGCTGCTGCTGGAGGCGCTGCCGCTGTCGCCCAACGGCAAGCTCGACCGCAAGGCGTTGCCCGTGCCGGAGCAGAGCGTGGCGCAGCACGCCTATGTCGCGCCGCGTAATGCGCTGGAGATGCAACTCGCCGCCATCTGGCAAGACTTGCTGCGCGTCGAGCAGGTCGGCATCGAAGACAACTTCTTCGAGCTGGGCGGCGACTCGATCATTTCCATCCAAATTGTCAGCCGCGCCCGCCAGGCCGGCATCGCCCTTGGCCCACGTGATCTGTTCGAGCAGCAAACCATTGCCCGACTGGCCCAGGTGGCAGGCACAGGTTCGGCGGCGCAACCGGCCGTGCGGCGCATTCAAATCGACCCGATGCAACGCGCCTCGCTGCCGGTGGCTGAAGACGCTATCGAAGACGTGTACCCGCTCTCGCCGATGCAAAAAGGCATGCTCTTTCACACCCTGGAAGACAGCGGCGAAGCGCTGTATATCAATCAGGTGAGCCTGCCGGTGACTGGCCTCGACGTGGCGCGTTTTGAAGCGGCGTGGGCGTTTGTTACCGCGCGCCACGGCGTGCTGCGCACCAGTTTCCACTGGCAGGCCGAGCTCAGCGAGCCGCTGCAAGTGGTGCACAAACAGGCGCGCATGCCCTTGGAAATCCGCGATTGGCGCCAGCGTGCCGTTTACGACGAGGCACTTGCCGAGCTGGCACAGCAGGAAGCGTTGCGCGGTTTTGCGCTGGACCAGGCGCCGCTGCAACGCATGCTGCTGGTGCAGCTGGGCGAGCAGCATTTCCACATGATCTGGACCAGCCACCACCTGTTGATGGACGGCTGGAGCAGTTCGAATTTGTTCGCCGAAGTGCTGCAGCACTACGCCGGCCGCCCGCTGCACGACACACCCGGGCGCTACGGCGACTTTATCGCCTGGCTGCACAGCCAGGACAAAAGTGCCCTGGAAGGCTTCTGGCGCGCGCAGCTGGCAAACGTCGAACCGACGTCCCTGAGCCAGGCCGTATACCCGCGCCACGCCAGCGAGGAAAACGGCCACGCCGCGTTGTATTCCAACTGGAACGACGCGTGGACGGCGCGCCTGCAACAGCATTGCCGGCGGCTGCGCATTACCCCGAACACCTTTATCCAGGGCGCCTGGCTGCTGCTGTTGCAACGTTACACCGGCCAACGCACCGTGAGCTTTGGCGCCACGGTGGCGGGCCGTCCGGAAAGCCTGCCCGGCGCCGACAGCATGCTCGGGCTGTTTATCAATACCTTGCCGGTGATTCAGACCCTGCACGCCGAGCAGCCGCTGGACACGTGGTTGCAACAGCTACAGGCCTACAACCTCGACATTCGCGCCTATTCCCACGCGCCATTGGCCGACGTGCAGCGCTGGTCCGGGCAGGGCGGGCAGGCGTTGTTCGACAGCATCATCGTGTTCGAGAACTACCCCATCGACCAACGCTTGCGCGAGGCTGAGCCGGCTGGGCTGAGCTTTGGTGCAGCGAAGGATCTGGGCGTGACCAACTTTGCCATGGACTTGGCCGTTCACTTGGGCGACAGCCTGATGATCGAGTACATGTACCTGCGCGCCAGCTTCAGCGAGCAGGGCGTGGCGCAAATTGGGGCGCTCATGGAAGCGACACTGGAGGCCATGCTGGATGCGCCGCAGGAGCGCCTGGGTAATCTGCAACGGCTGCCCGCCGCGACGCGCAGCGAGTTGCAGCAGTGGAGCGCCGCCCCGGCGCCGAGCCATCGTCAGCAGCTACTGCCGGACCTGATCGCCGAGCAGGCCCGGCAACAACCGCACGCCCTGGCGGTTGCGTGCGGCGATGTGCAGCTGAGTTATGCCGAACTGGATAGCGCCGCGAACCGACTGGCGCGTGTGCTTCAAGCGCGTGGCGCGGCGCCGGAAGTGGTGGTGGGCGTGGCGTTGCCGCGCTCGGTAGACATGATTGTGGCGCTGTTGGCCGTGATGAAAATCGGCGCTGCCTATGTGCCGCTGGACCTCGACTACCCGGCCGAACGCCTGGCCTACATGATCGACGACTCGGCCATGGCGCTGCTGATTACCCGCAGCGAGGTGCAGGGCGCGTTGCCGATTCCGCCGGACGTGGGCGTGGTCGCGCTGGACCTGTTGCCCGCCGACGGCGACAGCCGCGCGCTGGCCTCGCCGCTGCTGGCCGACAACCTTGCCTACCTCATTTACACCTCCGGCTCCACCGGTCGCCCCAAAGGTGTGGCCGTCACCCATGGGCCGCTGAGCATGCACTGCCAGGCGATTGCCCAGCTGTACGAAATGAACGCCAGCACCCGCGAGCTGCTGTTTATGTCGTTTGCCTTCGACGGTGCCCACGAACGTTGGCTAAGCACCTTGGCCAGCGGCGGTGCGCTGGTGATTCGCGATGGCAACCTGTGGACCCCGGAACAGACCTGCGCCGTGCTGCACCAACAGCGCATCAGCATCGCCTGTTTTCCGCCGGCTTATCTCAAACAATTGGCCGAATACATCGAAGCCAGCGGCGTGCCGGCGCCGGCGGTGCACACCTACTGCTTTGGCGGCGACGCGGTGCCGGAGCAGAGTTTCGAACAAGTGAAAGCAGCGCTGCGACCGGCGTACTTCACCAACGGTTACGGCCCGACCGAAACCGTGGTCACCCCCATGCTCTGGCGCGTGCCGCTGAGCGGGCGCTGCGAGGCGGCGTATGCGCCCATCGGCAAAGCAGTGGGGCTGCGTTCGTTGCATGTGCTGGATGCCGACCTCAACCCGTTGCCGGCCGGGTTTGCCGGCGAGTTGTACATCGGCGGTTATGGCGTGGCGCGCGGTTATCACGGGCGGCCCGACATCACCGCCGAACGCTTCGTGCCCGACCCGTTTGGCGAAGCGGGCGCGCGCCTGTACCGCACCGGCGACCTGGTGCGCCTGCGCAGCGACGGCGTACTCGACTACGTGGGGCGCATTGACCACCAAGTAAAAGTGCGCGGCTTTCGCATCGAACTCGGCGAAGTCGAAGCCAGCCTGCGCCGCCAGCCGGGTGTTGAAGACGCCCTGGTGATCGCCCGCGATGGCGCCTCGGGCAAGCAGCTGATCGGCTATGTGGTCAGCAGCGAACGTGCAAACGGCGAAGCGCTGCGAGCGGCACTGCGTGAGCAACTGCCCGACTATATGGTGCCCGCGCAAGTGCTGGTGATGGCCGCGTTTCCGGTCACACCCAACGGCAAACTCGACCGCAACGCGCTGCCGGAACCGCGCTTCACCAGCAGCGGTTATGTGGCGCCGCGCACTGACCAGGAACGCCTGCTGGCCGAGATCTGGGCCGAGGTGTTGCAGGTGGAACAGGTGGGCATCACCGACAGCTTCTTTGAACTGGGCGGCGACTCGATTCTCAGCCTGCAAGTGATCTCGCGCGTGCGGAATCACCCGGCGTTACAGCTGCAACTGAAACTGCGCGACCTGATGCGCCAGCCGACCATTATCGGGCTGCTGGGCCAGCCGCAGTCGGCAGTGAGCGCAGCGCCTGCCTGTGTGCCCGTGGACGACCGTCAGTTCGCCTTGCTGCCCGTGCAAGCCGCGTTCTTCGCCCGGCATACGGGTCAGCCGCAGCACTTCAACCAAAGCCTGCTGCTGCGGGCCACCGCGCCACTGAACCGCGAGGCGTTACGGCGCGCCGTGGCGACGGTGGTGGCGCATCACGACAGCTTGCGCCTGCGCTTCAGCCACGACGGCGGGCAGTGGCGTCAGGCCTATGGGCCGATCGACAACGAGCCGTTGTTGTGGGAAGAAACCGTCGCGGACGAGGCGGCTTTGCTGGCGCTATTCAACCGTGCCCAGCGCAGCCTCAACCTGCAAACAGGCCCGCTGTTACGCGCCGTCCACGCCACCTTGGCGGACGGCAGCCAGCGGCTGTTGCTGGTGGTGCATCACCTGACCATGGACCTGGTTTCATGGCGTGTGCTCAGTGAGGATCTGCTCCAGGCTTACGCCGGCAACTCGCCGGAGAAAACCGCCAGCTACCGCGCCTGGATCGAACATTGGCAGGCGCAGCTGCCGCGCCTGGCTGCCGAGCAAGGCGACTTCTGGCTGCAGCAACTGGCAGACGAAGGCGCTGCCTGGCCCTGCGACAACCCGCGTGGCAGCAACAGCGTGCAGCATCAGGCAACGGTGCGCCGCACGCTGAGCAGCGACGGGCTGCCAGGGCGCACGGCGTCGGTAAACGAACTGCTGCTCACCGCACTGGCCAGCGCGTTGTGCCAATGGACGGGCCAGGACAGCGTGACCGTCGAACTGGAAACCCATGGTCGGGCGACTGACGACCGCGCGCCGGACGTTAGCCGCACCCTGGGTTGGTTCACCAGCCAATTCCCCTTGCGCCTGAAGCCGAATTTGCACGCCGTTCAGCATGCGCTGCGCAGCGTGCCGGATAACGGCATCGGCTTCGGCTTGTTGCGCCCGCAATGGACCAACGACGCCATGCCGAACGTCAGCTTCAGCTACCTCGGCCAGGCCAACGCCAGTTTTGGTGAGGCGGGCGCTGCATTCGCCGTCGCCAGCGAACCGCTTGGCGACGAGCACGGCCCGGATGCGCCGCTCGCCAACGAACTGGAAGTGGTGGCGCAAATCAGCGACGGGCAGCTGGACTTGCGCTGCAACTTCAGCAACCGCCGCTACCGCACCCAGCGCATCGAACAGCTGATGGATGCCTGCGTGTTCCACCTCACACACCTGCTGCAACCGGAGGCGTAACGCCATGCCCTTGAACGCCGACATCGACGCTTTCCTCGACCTGGCCCAACGCGCCAGCACCCGGCCGTTGCACCAACTGCCGGTTGCCGAAGCACGCGCCGCCTTCGCCGCGACCACCGCTCAACTGCGCTGGCCGGCGCCCGCTGACGTGCAGGCCGAAGCGCTGAGCTGCATCGCCCGTGACGGCTATGAGGTTGGGTTGAGGCTTTACCGGCCGGCGCACAGTGATTCGCCGTTACCCGTATTGGTGTTCCTGCACGGCGGCGGTTTTGTGCTCGGCGACCTGGATTCCCACGATGGCGTCTGCCGCGAATTTGCCCGGCGTGCCGGGTGCGCCGTGCTGGCCGTGGGCTACCGTTTGGCGCCCGAACACAAATTCCCCACCGCCTTGCACGACGCCGCCGACGCGTTGGCCTGGTTGGCCGAACACGCCGCTGCCCATGGGTTGGATAAACAGCGAGCCGTGTTCGGCGGCGACAGCGTAGGCGCCACCTTGGCCACGGTGCTGGCAAGGCAAGCCGAGCATGAGCCGGCGGCGGTGGCGCTTAAGCCGGTGGGGCAATTGCTGTGTTATCCGGTGACCGATGCGTCGCGCATCAGCGAATCGATGACCCTGTTTGCCGAAGGCTACTTGCTGGAAAGCCAGACGCTGGAATGGTTTTACCAGCACTACCAACGCACCGCCGAAGACCGACACGACCCCCGCTTTTCACCGCTGCTGGCGCGCCGCCTGAAGGGGATTGCGCCGGCCTGTATGGCCATCGCCGGGTTTGATCCGCTGGTGGATGAGGGCAGGGCGTATGCGCAGCGATTGAGGGATGAAGGAGTGGCGGTTGAGGTGCTTGAGTGTGAAGGGCTGACCCATGATTTTTTGCGGATGGGGGCGGTGACGGGGGAGGTTGATGGGGTTTATCGGCGGTTGGCGGATTGGCTGGTTGTGCGGTTTGGCGGATGACAGTGGGTTTCAGGAATCGCGGCTGAAGCTCCCACAGTGGGCTGCGTTTGCTAGGGGGGCGGTGTGTATCACCGTCATTCCCGCTTACGAGGAATGACGGAGGGTTTTTCAAAACCACCGTCATCCTCGCGAACGCGGGGATCCAGAATTTCACGCCGTACACGTTAAATCGGCGTAGGTATTCACCACCGCGTGTGCTGGACCTTTTGGTTTCGCCTCACGTGCGATTGGAGAACGTTGTTCCTGGCCGGAAGCCTGGACTCCGAATCGTCGGACCGCCGCCTTCGCGGGAATGACGGTGTGTTTGAAAAATCCCCCGTCATCCTCGCGAACGCGGGGATCCAGTATTTCAAGCCGTACTCGGTAGATCGGCGAAGGTATTGTCGCGTGCGCTGAACGTTTACGTTCCGCCTTACGTGATTCGAGAACGTCTTTACTGGCCGAGACTCTGGATTCCCGCTTTCGCGGGAATGACGGAGGATTTTTCAACATCACCGTCATCCTCGCAGAGCGGCTTCAGCCGCGATGCTTTCCGCGAAATATAAGTCCATCAGGTTATGCATTTCTTGCAGCTTGCGCGCCGCGTAAGATTAAACAATTTAATATTTGCATATGCCTAAAATGTATTTCTCACATTTTGTAACCGTCAGTAGCATGGCCCCCATAGACGAATTTAGCAGCCTAAGCGCATCAGTCTATAACTATGCGCGATATAGGTTGCCAGGCCGGATCGGCCTGTCAAGACGATGGGGAAACAGGGATGCCACTGACCAGAAGAGCGCTAATTGCACGGGTTGCCGCCATCGGCGGTTACCGGGCGGCGTATGGCGCGATGGGGGCGCTGGGGTTGTTGAGCCCGGCATTCGCTCAGCCAACCAGCGGCCCGGAAAATTATGCGAGCTTGCCCTCGGCCCAGGTTGGCCACGGTGCCAGCGTGGTGGTGATCGGCGCCGGCATCGGTGGTTTGGTCAGTGCCTACGAGCTGCGCAAGGCCGGCTTTAACGTCACGGTGCTCGAGGCCCGTGACCGCGTTGGCGGTCGCAATTGGACGCTGCGCCAGGGCGATCGCGTTGAGTACACCGACGGCACCGTGCAGGTGGCGAACTTTGCCGACGGGTTTTATTTCAATGCCGGCCCGGCCCGTTTGCCTAGCCACCATCAGTTGATGCTCGGCTACTGCCGCGAGCTGGGCGTGGAGTTGGAGGTGCTGGTCAATACCAGCCGCAACGCCCTGGTGCGGCCGAACCTGGCCGAGCCGCCAATGCAGATTCGTCAGGCGGTGAATGACAGCCGTGGCCATGTGGCGGAGTTACTGGCCAAGGCGGTCAATCGCCAGGCGCTGAATGATGAGTTGAATGCCGATGACCAACGCGCGCTGTTGCAGTTTTTGCGAACCTTTGGCGACCTGTCCGAGAAGCTTGAGTACATCGGCTCGGCGCGCTCGGGCTACAAAGTCTGGCCCGGTGCCGGCGAGCAAGTGGCGCAGAAGAATGAGCCGTTGCCGCTGCGCACGCTGCTCAATCCGGCGCTGGCCAATGCGTTGATGATCGATGAATACCCCGAGTTCTCGCCGACCATGTTTCAGCCGGTCGGCGGCATGGACCGCATTCCCAGAGCCTTCGAGAAACACCTGGCCGGCGCCTTGCGCCTGGGCAGCGAAGTGCGCGCGATTCATAACCAGGACAACGGCGTGCTGGTCTCCTATGTGGAGCGCAAAACCGGACGCGCACAGACGTTGACGGCCGACTACGCCGTGGTGGCCTTGCCGCTGCCGTTGCTGGCCAAGCTCGACACCAATTTCACCGCGCCGGTGCAGCAGGCGATTGGCGCGGTGCAGTTTGGCTATGCCAACAAGGTGGCGTGGCAGTCGCGGCGGTTCTGGGAGCGCGATTACCAGATTTATGGCGGCCTCTCGTTTGTGAATCAGGAGGCGTCGGGCCTCTGGTATCCAAGCGGCGGGTTCAATCAGGAGCAGGGCATTCTGATTGCCGCTTACAACAACGGCGAAACCGCGCGGGTGTTTGGTGAGAAGAGCATTGCCGAGCAGATCGCCGCGTCAAAACAGGCGGTGGAGTTGCTGCATCCGGGCCACTCGGCCGAGTTGCGCAATCCGCTCGCCGTGGCCTGGAGCCGCATTCCGTACAACCTCGGGCCATGGATTAACCATGAAGTGGCCGAGCCGGCGTACAGCCTGCTGAACCAGGCCCAGGGCCGCATTCACCTGACCAGCGATGGCCTGGCCCACAGTGGCGTGGGCATTTGGCAGGAAGCCGCCGCCGGCGCCGCACGCCGGGTGGTGCGCCACATTTTCGAGCGTGTGCAACACACGCCTTACCGGCAAACGGCCTGAACCCGCCGCGCCTTGTTTAACCACCGATAACCACGATGTGCCAGGTAGCGGACCTCCGAGGCTGGCGATAAAAAACCTTGGAGTACTGCCATGCCTTTCACACCGAAAGCCCTGCTGGGGTTGGGGATTCTATGCGCGGCCGGTGCCGTTTCCAGCGGCGCACAGGCCGCCGGTATCGAGCGCGTGCCGTCGACGTATCCGAACTCGCCGATTCTGCAAGCGGTCACGCTGCCGCCAAGCAGCCAGCTCACGTACGTGTCCGGAATTCTGCCGGATCCGGTAGACCCCAAGGCCGGCAAAGACGACCTGCACGCCGCAGGCAGCACCGAACAACAGACCGTGGCGGTGTTTCGCAAAATCGAAGCGGTGCTCGCGCAACGCGGCCTGACGCTTGGCGATGTGGTGAAGCTGAACGTGTACCTGGTTGCCGACCCGGCCAAGGGCGGACGCCTGGATTTCGACGGCTTGCAGGCCGGCTTCCGGCAGTTTTTCGGCACCGACAAACAACCGCTCAAACCCGCGCGCACCACGGTGCAAGTCGCAGGCTTGGTGCTGCCCGGTGCATTGATCGAGGTCGAGGCCATCGCCGCCACCGCGCCAGACACCACCCCAACCGCTGCCGCCAAACACTAAATGCCCCAGGCGCTTTAAACAGGAAGTTTTTCAATGCGTACTGCGTTCAGTAAAACCTTTGCTTTGTCGTCCATCAGCGCTGCCTTGCTGGCGGCGGGCGTGCCGATTACCGCCCTGGCCGACGACCCGACGCTCGACACCGTGGTGGTCACCGGCGTACGTGGCAGCCAGCCGCGCACCGTCACCGACAGCCCGGCGCCGATTGATGTGATCACGGCGGAGCAGTTGGAGAAAACCGGCCAGAACGGCCTCAAGGACATCCTCACGCGGCTGCTGCCTTCGTTCAATGCGCCAACCATTAACGGCGGCGGCACGGCGTTTCTGGTGCGCGGCATCAGCATGCGCGGGCTGGGTGGCGATCAGGTGCTGATTCTGGTGAACGGCAAGCGCCGGCATAACACGGCGATGATCAACAACAATGCGCGGGTGGGCACGGCGGCGGTGCCGGTGGATCTGGACCTGATTCCCACCGCTGCCATCGAGCGCATCGAGGTGCTGCGTGACGGCGCGGCGGCGCAGTACGGGTCGGATGCCATCGCCGGGGTGATCAATATCATCCTTAAGAAAGACAACGCGGGCGTCACCTCCGACAGCTCGTTGGGCCAGTATTACAGCGGCGACGGCACCACCGGGCACGAAGCGGCGAACCTGGGTTTGCCGTTGGGCGATGGCGGTTTCTTCAACCTGTCGTTTGACGCCAAGTCGCAGGAACCCTACGACCGCTCAGGCTCTGTGGTCGGCAACTACGGCACGCTCGCCAATGGCCAGCCAGACCCGCGTACCAGCCAAACCCACGGCTGGGGCGAGGAGTACGGACTGGGCCGCGACCGCACGGCCAGCACGGCCTACAACCTTGAACTGCCGCTGCAAAACGACGTGACGCTGTATTCGTTCTCGACCTTCAGCTACCGCGACGGCAAGAAAGTACTCGGCCATCGCGCGCCAACCGACATCACCGCACTCAACGGCGTGGCCGGCGCGCCGTATCCGAAAGGCGGCCAGGCCACCCGCGAGGTAAAGGAAACCGACTACCAATTCGCGGTCGGCGCCAAGGGTTTGCTCGCTGACTGGGATTGGGACCTGTCGACCACCTATGGCCGCGACAAAGCCAAGCTCTACACCGACAACAACCTGAACATTTCCAACGGCCCGGATTTCAGTCAGCAGCGCTTCCACCTGGCCGACGAAATCTTTGACCAATGGACCAACAACCTCGACTTCACCCGCGCGCTGGATATCGGCTGGAGCAGCCCGCTGGAAACCTCGTTCGGCATTGAGTACCGCTGGGAAAAATACGAGCTGGGGGAGGGCGAAGCGAATTCGTATAACTACGGCAACTACGTGATTCCGACCGGGCAGTACGCGGGCCGACGTCCAGACCCGGGCCTGTTCTCGGTGAACGGCACCAACCCCGAAGATGCCGGCGACCAGATTCGCCACAGCGGCGCGGCGTACGTCGATTTCGGTTTGAACGTGACGTCCAACTGGTACGCCGCCTTCGCCTTGCGCCAGGAGCAGTACAACCAGGACATCGGCGAAACCACCAGCGGCAAGTTCACCACCCGTTATGAATTCCTGCCGGGTTACGCCGTGCGGGCAGCGGTGAGCAATGGCTTCCGTGCGCCATCCTTGGCGCAGAACGTGTTCTCGTCTACCAGCTCGGTGACCCAGTTCCTTGGCGGCGGTGCCACCACTACAGCGCGAACCAAGCAGATGCGGCCCGGTTCGCCTGAAGCCATTGCCTTGGGCGCCGAAACGCTGAAGCCGGAAAAGTCGCGCAACTACAGCCTCGGTTTCACCGCAGAACCGTTCGAGCGCCTGCGCTTTACCGCCGACTTTTACCTGATCGACATCGACGATCGCATTCTGCAAACCGGCATTTTGTCGGGCCCTGCGGTGTCGCAGATTCTGGTCAACGCCGGTTTGGCGCCAAACCTGGCGGGGCAGTATTTCGCCAACGCCGCCGACACGCGCACCAAGGGCATCGACCTGGTGCTCGACTACAGCCAGAACTTCGAGGAATACGGCCAGGCGAAGTGGAGCGTGGCGTACAACCACAACAAAACCACCATTCGTGACCTGGCCGAAACGCCGGGCGAGCTGTCCAGCCTGGGCAGCGGCTACGTGTTGTTCGACCGTCAGCAGCAAACCGACCTGACCAAGGCCACGCCCAAGGACAAGTGGATTTTCTCCACCAACTACCGGCTCGATGACTGGAACGTGAACCTGGCCGTGAGCCGCTACGGCGAATACACCGAAGGCAACAACAACCCGGCCAACGACCGCACCTACAGCCCGAAATGGATCACCGACATCGACGTGGCATACGACCTCACGCAGAACGTGACCGTCGCCGTGGGCGCCAACAACCTGTTCGACGAATACCCCGACAGCATCGGCATCGTGCCCTGGGCCGGCACTTATGAGTACGGCATGTTCTCGCCCTATGGCCTGGGCGGCGGTTACTACTACGGCCGCTTGAGCCTGGCGTTCTGATGAAGACTTTCACCGTGCTATTGGCCGCGCTGCTGACCCTTGCCCCGGCGGTTCAGGGCGAGGAGCTGCTGCGGATTTCAAGCCAAAAGGCGTCGCTGAAAATTCTGCTGGAAGCGGCCGGCGAGTTGAAAGACCTGCCGTACCGCATCGAGTTCGCCTCGTTCGGTGCGGCGGCGCCGACCGCCGAAGCGCTGGCCGCTGGCGCGGTGGACATCGGCACCCTGGGCGATGCGCCGTTTGTGTTTGCCGCCGGCGCCGGCGCCCCGCTGAAAACCGTGGGCGTGGTGCGCGTGCAGGTCACGCAAACGGCGGTGGCCATTGTGGTGAATCAGGACTCGCCGCTGCGTGATGCGGCGGGTTTGAAGGGCAAGAAAATCACCACCACGCGCGGCTCCATCGGCCATTACCTGGCGCTGGCGGCGCTGCGTGGGGCCGGGCTGACGGGCAAGGATGCGCAGTTCATTTTCCTGCAACCGGCCGAATCCCGAGGCCTGCTGGCCAACGGCGAGGCCGACGCCTGGGCCACGTGGGATCCGTACACCAGCATGAGCCAGATTGAAGGCGGCACGCGGGTGCTGGTCAGTGGCGAAGGCTTGTTCGCCGGCAACATGTTGCTGGTGGCCAACGACACGGCGATTCGCGACAAGCCGGCGCTGTTGGCCGATTTCCTCCAGCGCCTGGCCCGCGCGTATGAGTGGGCCAACGCCAACGAGCCAGCGTTCTCCGCCATCCAGGCGCGCCACAGCGGTTTGCCGGTCGAGATCCACAGCCGCTCCAACCGCTACTCGCAACCGCACCGCGTGCCCATCGACGCCGAGGTCATCGCCGACGTGCAACGCACCGCCGACCTGTACCGCGCCGAAGGGATCATCAGCCAGCCATTCGAAGCCAGCGGCTTTTTCGCCCCCCAATTCAACCAGGAGCCGCCCCCATGACCCACCACAACACCTGTAGGAGCGGCTTCAGCCGCGATGTTCTTGGCTGGGCCCACCGTTTCCAGGCCCGGCCCATCGCGGCTAAAGCCGCTCCCACAGAAAGCAAAGCGAGTCCGTTGCAAGACCTGAGTTGCCCGTGACGCAACCCGCTGTTGGTCGACCATCCATTCCACTCAGGGACGTTCAGGAGTTTGTATGTTCACCACCCTCACTGCCGATCAACTACAGCCGTCGCATATCGCCGATGTGCTGCACAAACGCTCATACGGCGTGCGCCTGAAGGGTTTTTGCCCGGCGGACACCGTGCAACTGGCCCGCGAGCGCCTGGCTCGTCATGAGCTGCGCGGCACCTTCACTGAGCAGAAAGAATTCAATCGCCTGGGCAAGGCCTATATCGAAATCGGCGACGAGCAAAGCCGCCAGGAGTACCACGCCCAGGCGCTGACCAATATCCGCAAGATTCGCGACACCTTTCGCCCGCTGGCTTCGCCCATCGATGAGCTGCGTTTGCTGCTCGATGAGGTGTGGCCCAAAGGCGCGCGGCTGTTGGATGTGAATGGCGAAAAATGCTTCGTTGGCATCGCCCGCTTTCAAGGCAGCGGCGTCGACCTGACGCCGCACACCGACAACCTCGAACGCAACGCGCCCAGCGACCACGAGCCGCGTTTGCTCACTCAGCTGTCCACCAACATCTACCTGGAAATTCCGGAGGACGGCGGCGAGCTGGAAATCTGGGGCATCGAGCCCGACGAGGAACAATACGAACGCCTGCGCGGCACCCGCGCCTATGGCATCGAGCGCGATTTGCTGCCGCCGCCGGACTTCGTGATCAAGCCCGAACCCGGCGACCTGATTTTGCTTAACCCCCGCCTGATTCATGCGGTGCGCCCGTCGCCCACCAGCACGCGCGTCACCCTCGGCGTGTTTATCGGCTATTTCGGCGACGACCAACCTTTGGCCTACTGGAGCTAACGACCATGAGCGATGTGGAAGCGATCAATCTCAAAGCCTATTTCAACAAGGGCGGTGAAGAACTCGACTTCACCGGCAAACGCTGCGTGCTGGCGGTGAGCGTGGGGCAGGAGTACCACGAGGAGCAAAAGCTCAGCTCCACCGTGCACCTGATTAACAAGTCCGGTTTCAGCGAAGTGAAAGTGGTGGTGGCCGATACCCTGCAGCGCCACAACAAGCACGGCAAATCGCCGGGCCTGGCGCTGTCGGCGTCGATTCGGGATGGCGAGGCGTGGCTCAAACGCAACCGCAAGTACCTCGACGGCCTGGAGGCGAAAGTGACCATCAGCCGCTGGAACGAAGAGCTGGCCTCCGACCGCTATGCCGACCTGCGCTTGCAGGTGAACGAGGTGTACGCCCAGCCCGACAGCCGCTTGCGCGCGGCCATCGACACCACCATCGGCGTGTTTATCGAGCGCTTGTTGTTGCGTGATCCGGCAGCGGATACCCATCAGGCCGCCGCGCAGTGCCGTGAATACATTCTGGAAGAAATTCCGATCATTTTGCCGCTGTGGGCCGAGCAGGGTTACGACTTCATCATTTACCCGCAGCAGATGACCCACGCCATGGCCACGGCCCGCGAGCTGTTGATCGAGCCGGTGCACCCGGAGCGCGTGCACTGGCTGCCGCTGAAGTTCAAAAAGCGCGGCATTCCCATTCCGTTCAGCCTGCCCGGCGTGGTGCATCCGGCGTGGTCGCACACCGCCATCGCGGTTTAAGCACGGAGCGTTTTCAGGCGGGTGGCCGTGCCGCCCGCGTTACTTTTTAGTGAGGAATAATCCATGGGCGTTTTTGCGCAACCGCAACGCAAATGGTGGGCGTTGTTTGGCGTGAGCATTGCCAGCTTTCTGGGCTGCGTTGATTTCACCATCGTCAACACCGCCTTGCCGGCGTTGCAGGCCGACCTTGGCACCTCGTTCGAGGCGCTGCAGTGGGTGATCAACGGCTTCATTCTGGCGCTGTCGAGTTTTATGGTGCTGGTCGGGCGCCTGGCAGATTTATACGGGCGCAAGCGCGTGCTGTTTATTGGCCTGACTGTGTTCGGCGTGGCCTCGCTCGCGGCCGGTGTGGCCAAGGGCATCGACCTGTTGGTTGCGGCGCGTGTGGCCCAGGGGCTGGCCTGCGCGGTGCTGTACACGGCGTCCGGCGCGATTGTGGCGAATGCCTTCCCGGCCAGCGAACAAGGCCGCGCCTTTGGCGTGCTGTTCAGCGTTAACGGCGTGGGCTTGGCCAGCGGCCCGGTGCTGGGCGGGGTGATTGCCAGTGCGCTGGGCTGGCAATGGATCTTTCTGCTCAATGTGCCGTTTGTGTTGCTCAGCCTGGCCATTTGCGCGTGGGCGGTGGATGAGTCCCGTGGTCAAGCGCACGGGCTGGACGGCTGGGGCGCGCTGTTGCTGTTGATCGGCCTGCCGAGCCTGGTGCTGCTGATTGTGCAGGGCGGCGCCTGGGGCTGGACGTCGCCGATCAGCCTGGCGTTGCTGGCCGTGGCGGTGTTGGCGCTGGTGGCGTTTATTCAGGTTGAACGGCGGGTGAAAGCGCCCATTGTGGATCTGACGCTGTTCGCCAATCGCCGTTTTGTCGCGGCGGTGGTGGCGAGCTTTGCCCTCGCGGTTTTCTACTGCCTGGCGTTCTTTGTGATGCCGTTGTACCTGGCGTTGATTCGTGGCGACAGCGTGCACACCAGCGGGCTGTTGTTGTTGCCGACCACCTTGGGCGTGGCGGTGCTGTCGCCGGTGGTGGGGCGCTTGGTCGACCGCAAAGGGCCGGCGCTGTTAATCCAGGCGGGCTTGGCGTTGTTCGTGGTGTCGGCCTTGCTGCAAGCGGGCTTCGACACCCATACCTCGCTGGCTTACCTGCTCGGCGCCTTCGCCCTCATGGGCGTGGGCTGGGCCTGCGTATTAGGGCCGTCAACGGTGCTGGGCATGAGCTCGGTGCCGGCGACGATCAGCTCGGTGGCCATGGGCTCGCTGATGACCTTGCACAACATTGGCGGCGGGCTGGGTTTGGCGATTGGCGTGGGCGTGTACCGCTTTTTCGCCGCGCGCGAGCTGAGCGCTGTCAGCAGCAGTCAGGCCGATTGGGTCAACGCCGCCGTGGCCCAGCCGGAGCAGGGTGTGGCTTTGCTGACGGAGCACCTGAGCCAGGCGCCCGAGGTGCTCAATGGCTGGGTTCAGCAGGCGTTTTTGCACGGTTATCAGGCAGTGATGGTGTTCCTGGCCCTGGTGCTGACTGTGGCGTTAACCGGGGTGGTGCTGTTGTTGCGCCGCCAGTCGGCGCAAGCCGTGGAAACGCCGGAGCACGCCCATGGCTAATGCGGATGGACGTTTACGCCTGGGCGCGTTTTTGTCTGGCAGCGGCGCCCACACCGGCGCCTGGCGCCACCCGCAGGCCGACGCCGACGCTTCGCTAAACATTCAGTGCTACCAGCACTACGCGCAAACCTTGGAGCGCGGGCGCTTTGACGCGCTGTTTCTCAACGACAACGTCAGCGTCGGCGAACTCGACCTCGAGGTGCTGGCGCGTGGGCCATATAGCCTGCGCTGGGACCCGCTGATTCTGTTGCCAGCGCTGGCCATGGTGACCCGCCATATCGGCCTGATCGCCACCGCCAACACCAGCTACAACCAGCCCTACAACCTGGCCCGCAGCTTCGCCTCGCTGGACCAGCTTTCCAACGGCCGTGCCGGTTGGAACCTGGTCACAGCGCTGGTCGGCGCCGAGAATTTCAACCACGACCAACCCCTGGCCCATGCCGAACGCTACCAGCGCGCCGAGGAATTTCTCGACGTGGTCACCGGCCTGTGGGACAGCTGGGCCGACGATGCCTTTGTGCTGGATAAAGCCAGCGGCACCTGGCTGGACGTGAACCGCATGCGGGTGCTCAACCACCGTGGCCGACACTTCCAGGTGCAAGGCCCGCTAAACGCGCCGCGCCCGGTGCAAGGCTGGCCGGTGATTGCCCAGGCTGGCTCGTCGGACGCGGGCCGGGAACTGGCGGCCCGCAGCGCCGAGTTGGTGTTTACCGCGCAGCAAACCCTGGGCGAGGCGCAGGCGTTTTATCAGGACTTGCACGCGCGTGCCGCCGGTTATGGCCGTGCGCCGGATTCGCTGAAAATTTTTCCCGGCGTCTCGCCCGTCGTCGGTCGCACCGCCAGCGAGGCCGAGGAAAAACATCAGCAGTTACTGGAATTGGTGGACCCGCGCAGCGCCCTCAAACAGCTGAGTTTTCTGCTTGATTTGGGCATTGATCTGGCCGCCTTACCGCTGGACGCACCTGTACCGATACCGGATGAGCCGCCCACTACCGAGCGGCACAAAAGCCGTCAGCAATTGGTGCTGCACCTGATCCGCCGCGAACGCCCCACGGTCGGCCAGTTGTTGCGCACGCTAGGGGCGGGCGGCCATCGCCTGGTGGTTGGCACAGCGGCGCATATCGTCGATGAACTGGCCGCGTGGTACTACGAAGGGGCGGCGGATGGCTTCAATATCCTGTTCACCCATTTGCCGGGCGGCGTGGATGATTTTGTCGATCAGGTGGTGCCGCAGTTGCAGCGCCAGGGGCTGTTTCGCGAGCAGTACGAAGGCGCCACATTGCGCGAGAACCTGGGCTTTCAGCGCGTGGCCAATCGGCACTTTGCCGGCTGAAGTGTCGGCATCTGATCCGCATTTAATCGCGTTATCTGCCGCTGTTTTGTAAGGCGGCAGGCGCGGCATAGTCCCTGGCATTATTTGGGGGCAGATGCATGTATCAATACGACGATTACGACCAGGCGCTGGTGTTCGAGCGCGTCGAGCAGTTTCGCGACCAAGTGCAGCGGCGGGTGAGTGGCGAGCTGAGCGAAGAAGAGTTTCTGCCATTGCGCTTGCAGAACGGCCTGTATCTGCAAAAGCACGCCTACATGCTGCGCGTGGCCATTCCCTACGGCACCCTGAGCGCTACGCAACTGCGCTGTCTTGCGGCCATTGCCCGCGAGTACGACCGTGGTTACGGCCACTTCACCACCCGGCAAAATATTCAGTTCAACTGGATCGAACTGGAGCAGGTGCCAGACATTCTTGCGCGCCTGGCCGAGGTGCAGATGCACGCCATCCAGACCTCCGGCAACTGCGTGCGCAACATCACCACCGAGGCGTTTGCCGGTGTAGCGGCGGACGAGTTGCTGGACCCGCGCCCGCTGGCGGAAATTTTGCGCCAGTGGTCGACGGTCAATCCGGAATTCCTGTTCCTGCCACGCAAATTCAAAATCGCGCTGTGCGCGGCGCACGAAGACCGCGCCGCCGTGCAAATGCATGACATCGGGCTTTATCTATACCGCAACGACAGCGGTGAACTGCTGCTGCGGGTAATGGTCGGCGGCGGTTTGGGCCGCACGCCGATCTTGTCGCAGACCATTCGCGACGGCCTGGCCTGGCAGCACGTGCTGTCGTATGTGGAGGCGATTTTGCGCGTGTACAACCGCCACGGCCGGCGCGACAACAAGTACAAGGCGCGGATAAAAATCCTGGTCAAAGCGCTGGGCATCGAGGCGTTCGCCGCCGAGGTGGAACGCGAATGGCAGCACATCAAAGACGGTCCGGCCGAGCTGACCGAAGCCGAATACCAGCGCGTGGCCGCCGCGTTTGTGCCGCCAGGTTACGAGCCGCTGCCGGCGATAGACCTGGACTTCGGCACGCAGTTGGCTAACAGCAAGGCCTTCGCGCAATGGACCGAGCGCAACGTGCACGCCCATAAAGTGCCGGGCTATGCCGCCGTGGTGCTATCGACCAAACCGGGCGCTGCGCTGCCACCCGGAGACGTCACGGCCGAGCAGATGGACGCGGTGGCCAATTGGGCCGAGGCGTTCGGGTTTGGCGAAATTCGCATCGCCCACGAACAAAACATCGTGCTGCCCGACGTGCGCAAACGCGACCTCTACGCCCTCTGGCAAGCGGCCTGCGAGCAAGGGCTGGGCACGGCCAATATCGGCCTGCTCAGCGACATCATCGCGTGTCCGGGCGGCGACTATTGTTCGCTGGCCAACGCCAAATCCATTCCCGTGGCGCAGGCGATTCAGGCGCACTTCGACAACCTCGACTACCTGCACGACATCGGCGACCTGAGCCTGAACATCTCCGGCTGCATGAACGCCTGCGGCCATCACCACATCGGCAACATCGGCATTCTGGGCGTCGATAAAAACGGCAGCGAGTGGTACCAGATCACCCTCGGCGGTGCCCAAGGGCAACATGCCGCGTTGGGCAAAGTGATCGGCCCCTCGTTCGCGGCCGAGCAGGTGCCAGATGTGGTCGAACGCATCGTCAATACATTCATCGACTACCGGCAAGTGCAGGAACGCTTTGTCGACACGGTGCAGCGCATCGGCCTGGAACCGTTCAAAGAGCGCGTGTACCGCGCGCAGGAGCTGGCATGAGCAAACTGATTCGTTTGGTCAATGGCCAGGCCGTGATCGAGCAAGCCGACGCTACCCGTATCGTCCCGCTGGACGCCTGGCAGCCTGGCGACGGCCTGTTGTTGGGCCCGGACGACGACGTGGAAACCCTCGACCTTCCATTCGCTGACGTGGCGCTGATCGCCATCGACTTTCCCAGCTTTCGCGATGGTCGCGGTTACAGCCAGGCGTACCTGTTGCGCCAACGCTTGGGTTGGCACGGCGAATTGCGCGCCGTGGGCGATGTGTTGCGCGATCAGCTCAGCCACATGCGTCAGTGCGGCTTCGACAGTTTTGCCGTGCGTGCGGACAAGTCTGTGGAGGATGCGTTGAAAGGGTTGGCGGGCATGAGCGTGGTGTATGGGCGTTCGGCCATTGAGCCACGGCCGTTGTTTCGACGGCGGGCGGGTGAGGAACGCGAAACGCGGTCCGCTTCCAGTCCCCTCGCCCCTCGGGGAGAGGGTTAGGGTGAGGGGGCTGCGTGCACGTTCCCTCGAATAAACAGCGCCCCTCACGCCCAGCCCCTTTCCCGCTAGCGGGAGAGGGGCGCTCAAACGCGGTGCGCTCCTGATCGGCTCGCCGCTGGGGTTAGCGCAGGTTTTTACAGGTCATACCGCAACACCACGCCGAAGGTACGCGGTGCTCCCACGTCGACAATGTCGGCGCGGTTGTTGGTAACGTATTTCTCGTCGAGCAGGTTCTTCACGTAGCCGGAAACCGCCAGGCCTTTAACCAGTTCGTACTCGCTGTTCAGGTTGACCAGCACATGGTCGTCACTGCGTCGGGTGTGGTTGACCTCGCCGTCGGCATCAAACTCATAAGCCGACGGGCTGCCGGCCTGGTAGACCACGTCAGTGGTCACATTCAGGCCCTTGGCGAAGCGGTAACTGCCGCCGACCGACACTTTGTATTTGGGCGCGAACAGAAACGCCTCGCCGCTGCGGTCGCCGTCTGGCGTTTCGAAGCTTTTGTAGCGACCGTAGGTGTAGGCCATGCCGGCGTTGAGCTTCAGCTGTTCGGTGACGTCGTGCTCGACGAACAATTCCAGCCCGCGAATATCGCTGCGCGCCGCGTTGTAGATTTCGGTGAAATTCTCGCTGGGGTCGAGCAGGCTGACTTGCTGGTCTTTCCACTGCGTGTAGTAGAGGTTGGCGCGGGCGCGCAGGCTGTCGTCGAGCCAGGCGCCGCGATACGACAGTTCGTAGTTGGTGGTGTATTCCGGGTCGTAGGCGGTGTGGCTGCTGCCGGCGCGCACGTTGACGCCGCCGCCTCGGTAGCCGCGCTGCACCATAAAGCCGGCGTATTGGTTCTCGGCAAAGTGATAGTCGAGGCCAATTTTGGGCAGCAGCGCATTGAAGCTTTTGCTCACGTCGGCGTTTATGCCCGCCACTTCATCGTCCACCGTGGTGTCGTTGTTCTCGGCGTCGTAGCGCAGGCCGGTGATCAACGTCCAGTCGGTGGCGAAGTCCCAGTTCAGTTCGCCAAAGACGGCGTTGTTGCGGATCTTGGTGTAGCCCTCAACCGTGGCCACCGTGGTGCCGCTGAATATCAATTCGTCGTGAAAGTTATTGCTGGTGCGGCCGTAGTAGATACCGCTGAAGCCCCGCAGGGTCTCGCCTTCGTAGGCCAGTCTCAGTTCCTGGCTGAACAGATGGGTTTCCTGCGAGCGCGACACCTCGCGATCGGCGTCGGCGCGTTGGTCGAAATCCAGCAGCGAGGTGTAATCGGACTGGGTGCCCGCCGTTTGGCTGGTCAGGGTCCAGGCATCGTTGAGGCGGTAATCGACTTTCGCGCTGCCGGTGTTTTGTTGCAGGGCGTCGTGGGCTTCGGTGTTGGAGGCAATTTTGTAGTACTGCACGCGGTCGTTTTTGCGGTAGATCGAGTTATCGCCCTGCAAGCTGTCGTGGTAGGCGTAGGTGAGCAGGACGTCGAGGTCGTCGTTGGGCAGAATCAGCAATTTGCCGCGCGCATTTTTGTTGCGGTTGGGGTTGGCATCGCTGTCGGTGGTGACGTTGTCGATATAGCCGTCGCCGTCCTGGTAATCCACCGCTATGCGCCCGGCCATTACGCCATCAACCAACGCGCCGCCGCCTGCCACGGCCGCGCCGCTTTCGCCGTAGTTGCCGGCGTTGGTTTGCGCGGAAAGACTCGGTTCGAAGGTTGGGTTGCGGGTTTGAATCACCACCGCGCCGGCCAGCGAGTTGCGGCCCTGGGTGGTGGATTGCGGACCGAGCAGCACTTCCACTTGCTCGACGTCCCACATCGACATGGGGCTGAGGGTGAGCGCGCGGTTGGGCTGTTGCGCGCCGTCGACATACACCGACACGGCGCCGTTGAGGGTGGCGGGGCCCTGATCGTCGAAGCCGGACACCGGTACGCCACGGATGCCCCAGTTCTCGTTGCCTGACTGGGTGTACACGCCGGGCGTGCGGGCGAACACGTTGCCCAGGTTGTTATCGCCATGCTCACGCAAATCGGCCGCTGTGTTGACCACCACGCTGGTTTGCGTTTGCGCCAGGGTGCGACTGATTTTTTCACCGCTGACCATCACCGGCGCGATTTCCAGCGCTGTTCGCGTCTGCGATGCCGCGTGCAGGGTGACGCTGCGTTCGGCGGTGAACTGATAAGCCAAGCCGGTACCGCCAAGCAGCCGGGCGAGCGCCTGTTCCCGGGTATAGGTGCCGGTAACGGCGGTGGAATTCAAACCCTGGGTCACGTGCGCGCCGTACAGCACTTGAATGCCGGTGGCGATGCCATAGCTGGCGAGGGCCGCGTCCAGAGGCTGGGCGGGCAGGTTGAAACTCAGCGTTTGCTGTTCGGTAGCGCCTGAGGTTTGCGCGGCCTGCGCGACGTTCAGCAGCGCCGAACAGCCGAGCATCACGGCGATGGTCAACGCGTGACGTGATGACGGTGTGATGCTCGGCGAACGCTTACGTGTGTGTCCCATTAAATCCCCCAAAACGTCATTTGATAGTTGTTCTTATCTGAATGACGCTGGCCGAAGGGGCGACCCGCAATAAATCAGCAAAAATTTTTCTAGCGCAGCAGCACCACGCCTGCCGGCAGGCGGGTGGCGCTCAGTTGCAGGGTCTGTTCGATATGGCGCAGGGCTTCGTCGGGGCGCTGCAGATGGAATACCCCACTGACCGGCAGCGCCGCGATGCGCGAACTGCTGATCACAATGCGGCCCTGGTGGTAGCGATTGAGCTCGTCCACCAGTTCGCGCAACGGCAGGTTTTTGAACACCAGTAAGCCTTGGCGCCAGGCCAGTTCCTGTTCGGCATCGACCGCCGCCTGCGTGCTGCGGCCTTGAGCGCTATAGCGAAGCTGCTCGCCGGCGTTGAGCAGTTGCTGGCCAAGACCGGGTTGATTGACCGCAATGACCCCTTCGCTGCACGTGACTTTCACCCCGTCGCCTTGCTCACGCACCTCGAACACGGTGCCGATGGCGGTGACGGTGCCGTTCCCGGCGCTGACCACGAAAGGCCGCTTGGCATCGTGTTGCACATGGAAAACCGCGGCGCCTGTGCCCAGCGTGATGAGCCGCTGGTTAGGGCTGAAATCGACATCCAAGCGCGTGGCGGCATCCATTTCCACCACGCTGCCGTCTTCCAATTCAACGCGTTTAACCGTAGCGGCTGGGGTGTGGTAATCGGCCAACAAGGGGCGGGCGTCGGGCGCTACCCCAAGCTGGGCCAAACCCACGACCACCAACGCCACGCACGCCGCCACAGCGCTCGGCCAGCCAAACCGGCGCGCATTGGCGCGGCGCCGTGCGGGCGGGTGGGCGGTCAGTGCCTGGCCGGTTTGTTTCCACAACGCTGCTGCTTCGCGATACGCCTGGGCATGTGCCGGGCTGATGGCGCACCACTCACGCAAGGCACGGGCGTCGTCGACGGTGGCCTCGCCCGAAGTGACGCGCACAACCCAGGCGTTGGCCTGGGTCACGAGGTTTTCCGGGGGCAGGGAGGGGGATTGAACTTGGTTCATCGCACGCAGGGGGCTGGAAAAAGGAGGCTACTGTACATGAGAGCTTAGCGCGTGGACTCGCCCGCCACCTGGCGCAGGCGCTGGCTGCAATGGTCCAGCGCTCGGTGAATTTCCAGCTCGATGGTGCGCACGCTGACGCCAAACCGCTGCGCCAGCGCCTTGTGCGGCAAGCCTTCGATGCGCGCGGCGACAAACAGCTCGCGGCGCCGCGTTGGCAACTCTTCGATGACCTCTAGCAGCCGCTGCAACTGTTGCGCGTCCGAGGTCTTTTGCTCGGCATTGGGCGCCTCATCGGCAATTTCCAACAACGCCTCGATTTCCATGGGTTCGAGTAGACGCCGGGCGTTGGCGCGGGCGTCGTCAATGGCGAGGTTGGTGGCCATACGGCGCAAATACGCCAGCGGGTTGTCCACCGCCTTGTCGCTCTGCGCGCGGCTGAGCTTGAGCCAGGCGTCCTGCAGCAAATCATCAGCCGTGGCCGCACAGCCCGTGCGGCCGGTGAGGTACGCGGCCAGGCTACGACGTTCGGCAACAAAGCAGGCCAGGAGCGAGGAGTATTTGTGCGACATCACTGGAACCGGTAGGCACAAGCGGGCGGAAGGGCCGCTAGCTTAGCCGTAACGACGGCGACTCTCAATTGCAAGGTATTCTCGTTTTGCCTGATTTTGCCAAAATTTCCGCCCGTATGGCCGTGGCCAGTGAACCTTTGCCCCCCGGCGGCGATCATTGACGGGATGGTTTTTCAACGGAGGTTTGTATGTTTTTGCGCTCATTCAGTCTGGCCTTGATGGTTGCGCTCAGCGGCCCGGCGTTTGCCGACGATACCGACAGCCCGCTCGCGGCCGACCGTGGCCAGGCGCGGCCGCTGATCGTGATCGCCAACAGCAGCGCCGATCCGGCACTGGTCAAGCTGCTGGCCGCGCTGAAAGAGCCGGCCAACGAAGCCGCGTTCAAAGAGCGCGACATGGTGCTCTACACGGTGGTGAACACTATTGGCCAGCGCAACGGCAAAGACCTTGACCCGCAAAGCACCATGGCCCTGATTCGCGCGCTGAAGCTGGGCGCCAGCGCCGATGCGAAAGTGATTCTGGTGGGCAAGGACGGCGAGAAGAAGCTGGAACACTCCGGCGCCATCGAGCCGAAGCAGCTGTTCAGCGCAGTGGATGAGATGCCAATGCGTGAGAAGGAAGCGAGCAAGCCGGCGGACGCTGCGGCACCGGCACCTGCGCCGCTGGATGATTAGCGTTAGGCGTAGAGCACCACGGCCGCCAGAGCGAGGTAACGGCCGGCTTTGGCGATAGTCACCAGCAACACGAATCGCCACAGCGGTTCGCGCATCACGCCGGCGATCAAGGTCAGCGGGTCGCCCACCAGGGGCAGCCAACTGAGTAGCAATGTCCAGCAGCCGTAACGCTGGTACCAGCCTTGAGCGCGCAGCAACTGCTGTTCGTTGGCGGGAAACCAGCGGCGCTCGCGGAAGCGCTCGATACCGCGCCCCAGCGCCCAGTTCACCAGCGAGCCCAACACGTTGCCAAGGGTGGCGACCAGCACCAATGCGGCGGGCGAGTAGCTGCCGGCCAGGAGCAGGCCGGCCAGCACCGCTTCCGATTGCAGCGGGAGCAGCGTGGCGGCGATGAAGGCGCTGGTGAATAGGCTGAGGTAGGGGATAAGCATGGGGGCGGACTCTATCGATTGGGTCCGGGGCGGTCTAGATGAATCAGGAGCATTGCGGCTAAAGCGGAATGCCGCCCAGCCGATCCTACAAAATCTGGGCAATCTGTGGGAGCGGCTTTAGCCGCGAGACAGTGATTTGCCCACGATCCGGCAAGTGATCCGACTCGTGATCTCGCTAGTGATCTGGTTCGTGATCTTCCGCTCTTGATTTTGATCTACCTCGCGAGGTTCATCGCAGGCCGAGTGGAGTCGACGTGGAGGGGGTTGAGCGGCCGGGAGCCGCGAGAGGCGCATCGGGCCAGGGACGGCCCGTTGCGCCGTGCCCCCGGAGCGGCGACGGAGCGAGGGAACCCGCAGCGCAGCGTAGGGCCAAGGTAGGAGCTAGACTTTTTGGTTACTTTTGGGGCAATGCCAAAAGTGACTCGCGCGTAAGGCGCGAAATAAAATGCCGCGCAACCGTGGTAACGAAGAACGCCTAAGATTTGAAAGCAAGACCGAATGCTGAAGCTATGCGCAGGTATTCATTACCGCGCGCCCTGAGCGTTTTTGTTTCGCGCCTTACGCGCGAGCTTCTTTTGGCATTGCCCCAAAAGAAGCCAAAAGGTCTAGCTCCTACCTTGGCCTTACGCTGCGCTCCAGGTTCCCTCGCTCCGTCGTTACTCCGGGGGCACGGCGAGACGGGCCATCCTTGGCCCGACACGCCTCTCGCGGCTCCCGGCCGCTCAACCCCCTACGCAACGACTCCACTCGGCCTGCGATAAACCTCGCGGGGTAGATCAAAATCAAGAGCGGAAGATCACGAGCCAGATCACTGGCCAGATCACGCGCTACTTAATTTCCCGCATAAAGCGCGATGCCCCCAGCCCATCCCACGGGCCTCGTGGGTTCTGTAGCAGCGGCTTTAGCCGCGATCCCTGCAAACACCATTGCCTGGCCAACCAATCCATCAAATCCCTGAACTTTTGCTCAAACACGGGGCTCGGAACATTACGCCCCCTGTTTCGCCAGGGATGACGAACTCCAACCAGCCGCCTCCCCATCTCCACCCCGGGCGGCGGCTGTTTGCAAAGAAGGAGCCCGATTCGATGTCGCATGCCAGCCCGTTGGCCCCCCTCAGTCAGGTTGCTGAACGTCAGGCTGCCACCTTGCAATTGGATGACGCCTTGCAGTTGCCGCGCATTGCCATTGAGGCAGTGACGCCCGTGGTCGAGGCCGGTCGGTTTGCCGCCAAGGGTATCGCCGGTTCCGCGGTCACCGTCAGCGCGGTGATTTTCACCGATGGCCACGACAAGATCGACGCGTCGATCCTCTGGCGCGCCGAGCTCGAAGAGAAATGGCACCGCGTGCCGTTGCAGTCTTTGGGCAATGACCTCTGGCAGGGCGAGTTCACCCCCAGCCAGCCCGGGCGCTATCAATTTGCCGTGCAAGCCTGGTGGGATGTCTACGGTACGTTCACCTATGAACTGCTGAAGAAGTTCTCCGCCGGCGTGCCCATTACTCTCGAGCTGCAAGAGGGCGAATTGCTGCTGCGCCGCGCCGCTGAAAACGCTGGCCCCGAACATGCCGAGCTGATGGCCGAACGCTTGCGCACGTTGCAAGACACCCAGTCGGTGGACGAGCGCGTGGCGTTTTTCCTGTCCGCCGAAACCACGGAGGCCATGCGCCACACCGAGGCTCATCCGCACCGGGTTAACAGCCCGGCGTATCCGTTGGATGTCGAGCGCAAGCTGGCGGAGTTCGCCAGTTGGTATGAGCTGTTTCCCCGCTCGGTAACCGATGATGAAGACCGCCACGGCACCTTTCGCGATGTGATTGAGCGTCTGCCGTATGTGCGCGATATGGGTTTTGATGTGCTGTATTTCCCGCCGATTCACCCCATCGGCAAGGCTCACCGCAAAGGCCGCAACAATTCCCTGCAAGCCCGCGCCAATGACCCCGGCAGCCCGTATGCCATCGGCAGTAAAGATGGCGGCCACGATGCCATTCACCCGCAGCTCGGCAGCTTCGAAGACTTTCGCGCATTGGTGCACGCCGCCAAAGAGCACGGTTTGGAAATTGCCCTGGACTTCGCCATTCAATGCTCGCCCGATCACCCGTGGCTGCAAGAGCATCCGGGTTGGTTCAGTTGGCGGCCCGACGGCAGCATTCGTCACGCTGAAAACCCGCCGAAAAAATACGAAGACATCGTTAACGTCGATTTCTATTCCAAAGACGCCATGCCGGATTTGTGGTTGGCGCTGCGCGATGTGGTGAAGGGTTGGGTGGAGCAGGGCGTCACGCTGTTTCGCGTAGACAACCCGCACACCAAACCGCTGCCGTTCTGGGAGTGGTTGATCGCCGATATCCGTACCACTCACCCGGAAGTGATGTTTCTCGCCGAGGCTTTTACGCGCCCAGCGATGATGGCGCGCCTGGGTAAGGTGGGCTTCAGCCAGAGCTACACCTATTTCACCTGGCGCAACACCAAGGCCGAGTTGGCTGAGTACTTCACGCAGCTCAACGAAGCGCCGTGGCGCGATTGCTACCGGCCGAATTTCTTTGTGAATACGCCGGACATCAACCCGGCCTTTTTGCACAACAACGGCCGCGCTGGTTTTCTCATTCGCGCCGCGTTGGCGACCATGGGTTCCGGGCTGTGGGGCATGTACTCGGGCTTTGAAATTTGCGAGTCGGCGCCGGTGCCGGGCAAAGAGGAATACCTGGATTCGGAGAAGTACCAGATCCGTCCGCGTAACTATCAGCAGCCGGGCAACATCGTCAGCGAGATCGCCCAGCTCAATCGCATTCGCCGGCAAAACCCGGCCCTGCAAACCCACCTGGGGCTGCAGATTTACACCTGCTACAACGACAACATTCTGCTGTTCGGCAAACGCACGGCAGACCTCAGTAACTTCGTGCTCGTGGCCGTCAGCCTCGACCCGCACAACGCTCAGGAAGCCCATTTTGAACTGCCGCTGTGGGAGTTCGGGCTGCCCGACGACGCCAATTTGCATGGCGAAGATTTGATGACCGGCCACACCTGGACTTGGTATGGCAAAACCCAATGGATGCGCATTGAGCCGTGGCACCAGCCATTCGGTATCTGGCGTGTGCGCGTAACCGGCTAAGGGAATACGCAATGAGCGACGCAGCGAATAACGAAAAAACTCCAACTGGCAGCAAAGCGCCAGTCGACAGACGCAGTAAAAAACGCCGGCCTGCCGCCTTTATCAATGACCCGCTCTGGTACAAGGATGCGGTGATTTATCAGGTGCACGTGAAGTCGTACTTCGACTCCAACAACGACGGCATCGGCGACTTTCCGGGCCTGATCGCCAAGCTCGATTACATTGCCGATCTGGGCGTGAACACCATTTGGCTGCTGCCGTTCTATCCGTCGCCGCGGCGCGACGATGGTTATGACATCGCCGAATACCGCGACGTACACCCCGACTACGGGACCATGGCCGACGCCAAGCGCTTTTTCGCCGAGGCCCATCGACGCGGCATTCGGGTGATCACCGAGCTGGTCATCAACCACACCTCTGACCAGCACCCCTGGTTCCAGAAAGCACGGCGGGCCAAGCCGGGTTCCAAGGCGCGGGATTTTTACGTGTGGTCTGACAGCGACCAGAAATTCCCGGAAACCCGGATCATCTTTCTCGACACTGAAAAGTCCAACTGGACCTGGGACCCGGTCGCCGGCCAGTACTTCTGGCACCGGTTTTATTCGCACCAGCCGGACCTGAATTTCGACAACCCGCAGGTGCTCAAGGAAGTGTTGAGTGTGATGCGCTTCTGGCTCGACCTGGGCGTGGACGGTTTGCGTCTGGACGCCATTCCATACCTGATCGAGCGCGAAGGCACGAACAACGAGAACCTCGCTGAAACCCACGAGGTGCTGAAGAAAATTCGCGCCGAGCTCGACGCCACCTACCCGGACCGCATGTTGCTGGCTGAGGCCAATCAATGGCCAGAAGACACGCAGCTGTACTTTGGCGGCGAGGATGGCGGTCCCGGTGACGAGTGCCATATGGCGTTTCACTTCCCGCTGATGCCGCGCATGTACATGGCCATCGCTCAGGAAGACCGTTTCCCGATTACCGACATCCTGCGCCAGACCCCGGAAATTCCGGACAATTGCCAGTGGGCCATTTTCCTGCGTAACCACGATGAACTGACGCTGGAGATGGTCACCGACCACGAGCGCGATTACTTGTGGAACTACTACGCCGCCGACCGCCGCGCGCGGATCAATTTGGGTATTCGCCGCCGCCTGGCGCCGCTGGTGGAACGCGATCGCCGACGCATCGAACTGCTCAACAGCATGCTGCTGTCGATGCCGGGCACGCCGACGCTGTACTACGGCGACGAGATCGGCATGGGCGACAACATTTTCCTCGGCGACCGCGACGGCGTGCGCACGCCCATGCAGTGGTCGATCGACCGTAACGGCGGCTTCTCGCGTGCCGACCCAGCCAGCCTGGTGTTGCCGCCGATCATGGACCCGCTCTACGGGTTCCAGAGCATCAACGTCGAAACCCAGCAGCGCGACACCCATTCGTTGCTGAACTGGACGCGGCGCATGCTCGCCATTCGTAAACAACAGAAAGCCTTCGGGCGTGGCACCTTGAAAATGCTCGCACCGGCCAACCGCCGCATTCTGGCGTACCTGCGCGAGTACACCGGCGTGGACGGCAAGCGCGAAATCATTCTGTGCGTGGCCAACGTCTCGCGCGCGGCGCAGGCCGCCGAGCTGGAGCTGTCGGCCTACAACGGCATGGTGCCGGTGGAAATGGTCGGCGGTACGTCGTTCCCGCCAATCGGTCAGCTGAACTACCTGCTGACGCTGCCGCCCTATGGTTTTTATTGGTTCCTGCTTGCTGAAGAAGCACAGATGCCCGCGTGGCATGTGCCGCCGGTGGACCGTATGCCTGAATTGCCAACCCTGGTGATTAAACGTGACCTCAACGAACTGATGCAGGCGCGTTGCAGCACAACCCTGAGCCGCGAATCGTTGCCGGCGTACTTGCCGAAACGTCGCTGGTTCTCGGCGCTGGATGACGCCGCCAACGCGGAATACAAACTGCTGTACGCCGTGCCGTTTGGCCTGCGCAGTGTGCTCAGCGAAGTGCAAGTGCGCAGCGGCGAGCATGTTGAGCACTATCAACTGCCGCTCAGCTACGTGGCGGAAAACACCGCCGGCAGTACCGTGCCGCAGCAATTGGCACTGGCCCGCTTGCGCCGTGGCCGTGAGGTGGGGCTGTTGACCGACGCCTTCACCCTTGGCGAATTCAGCCAGCAGGTGGTGCGTTACCTGCGCGAAAGCCAGACGCTCACCTCCGGCGGCTGCGAGCTGCAATTCCTGCCGACGCCGCAGCTGTTGGAACTGGCCGATAACCCAGACGAAGAAATCAATCCGGTGTCGGCCGAGCAGTCCAACAGCTCGGCGCTGATTGGCGAAAGCATGGTGCTCAAACTGGTGCGCCGGGTGATGCCAGGCATTCACCCGGAAACCGAAATGGGTGGCTACCTGACCGCCCAGGGCTTCGCCAATATTCCGCAGCTGCTCGGTGAAGTGCGCCGGGTCGATAACGAAGGCGTGCCGCATACCTTGATGGTGCTGCAGCAATTCCTCAGCAACCAGGGCGATGCCTGGCTGTGGACGCAAAACACCCTGGAACGGGCGATTCGCGACCAACTTGCGGCGCCGGCCGTCAACGATGCGGACGAAGGCTTGGCCCCAGCCAGCGTCGAACTGGCAGCGTTCGCGCGCATGCTCGGCCGCCGTTTGGGCGAGATGCACAGCGTGCTCGCGCAACCCAGCGACAACCCGGACTTCGGCGGCGTGACCAGCACCGAGGACGATGTGAAGGAGTGGTCGCGCAGCATCGGCGCGCAGTTGGAAGAAGCGCTGGATGTGGTCGCTAACAGCAGCAGCGCCGATGCTGACGCGGTGAAATGGCTGGCGGCCAATCGCAAACCGCTGCTGGCTGCGGTGGGCAAACTGGCCAAGCAATGCCTCGGCGGTTTGCGTATTCGCGTTCACGGCGACTTGCACTTGGGCCAGGTGTTGGTGGTGCAGGGCGACGCTTACCTCATCGACTTTGAAGGCGAGCCGACCCGCAGCTTGGAAGAGCGCCGCATGCGCCACAGCCCGATGAAAGACGTGGCCGGCATGATCCGCTCATTCGACTACGCCGCCGCGATGGCCATCCGCAATACGCAAAGCACCGATGCCTCGCCTGAGGCCGAACAGGTGCGCCGTAACGTCGCCGAAAACTATCGCACCCAAGCTCGCACGGCATTCCAGGAAGCGTATCGCCTGGCGGCCGCCGATTTGCCACACGCCTGGCACGAACGCGACGGCGAAGTGGCGGCCATGACGCTGTTCAGTCTGGAAAAAGCTGCCTACGAAATTCTGTATGAAGCCCGCTACCGTCCCGACTGGCTGAATGTGCCGGTGCAGGGCCTGGTGGAGTTGGGACAAAACCTGTTGGGGAGTGCTGCACGATGATTGATTCCACTGCACTGGCGGCGCGTGAAAGCGCGCTGCCGGACGAGCAAGTCCAGGCATTGGTGCGTGCTGAGCACAATGATCCGTTCGCCTTTCTTGGCCCGCATCGCGACGAGGAGGGGCCGATCATTCGCGCCTACCTGCCTGGCGCGTTGGGCGTCGACTTGATCGACGCCAGCAGCGGCGAAAATCTGGGGGCGATGACCTTGGGCGAAGTGCCGGGCATGTTCACCATTCGCCCGGCCGATGACCGCCGCTACCGCTTGCGCATCCGTTGGGGCGCGGGCGAGCAGGAGATTGAAGACCCGTATTCGTTCGGGCCGCAACTCGGCGACATGGACATTTACCTGTTCAATGAAGGCAACCACCGTGACCTCGGCAAAGCCTTCGGTGCGCAATTAGCCGAAGTGGACGGCATTCCCGGCGTGCGTTTCGCCGTGTGGGCGCCCAATGCCCGGCGTGTTTCCGTGGTCGGCCACTTCAACGGCTGGGACGGCCGGCGCCATGTGATGCGAGCTCGGCATCCGTCGGGCGTGTGGGAAATTTTCATTCCGCGCCTGGGTCCGGGCGAGGTGTACAAGTACGAAATTCTCGGCAGCCACGGCGTGCTGCCGCTAAAGGCCGACCCTATCGCCCTGGCCACCGAGCACCCGCCGGCCACTGGTTCGGTGGTGGCGCAGCCGCTGGAGTTTGTCTGGAACGACCAGCAATGGATCGAAAACCGGCCGCACCATCAGGCGCATAACCAGCCGTTGTCGATCTACGAAATGCACGTGGGCTCGTGGCGTCACGACGATGGCCGCGTGCTGCAGTGGCCCGAGTTGGCTGACCAACTGATTCCGTACATGCACGAGATGGGTTTTACCCACGTCGAACTGCTGCCAATTATGGAGCACCCGTTTGGAGGCTCGTGGGGTTATCAGCTGTTGTCGCAATTCGCCCCCAGCGCGCGCTACGGCACGCCGGCGCAATTTGCCGCGTTCGTCGACGCCTGCCATTGCGCCGGCATCGGCGTGATTCTCGACTGGGTGCCCGCGCATTTCCCGACTGACAGCCACGGCCTGGCGCGTTTCGACGGCACGGCGCTGTACGAATACGCGCACCCGTTCGAGGGCTTCCACCAGGATTGGGACACCTTCATCTACAACCTGGGCCGCAACGAAGTGCACGGCTACATGCTGGCTTCCGCGCTGCACTGGTTGCGCCTGTACCACATCGACGGTTTGCGCGTGGATGCAGTGGCCTCGATGTTGTACCGCGACTATTCACGCAAACAGGGCGAGTGGATTCCCAACCGCCACGGCGGCCGCGAAAACCTGGAAGCCATCGACTTCCTCCGTCACCTTAACGACGTGGTGCATACCGAAGTGCCCGGCGCGCTGGTGATTGCCGAAGAGTCCACCGCCTGGCCAGGCGTCAGCCATGACACCCAAGGTGGCGGCCTGGGCTTCGCCTACAAATGGAACATGGGCTGGATGCACGACAGCCTCAAATACATTGCCGAAGACCCCGTCAACCGCCAGCACCATCACAACCAGTTGACGTTCGGGTTGCTGTACGCGTTTACCGAACAATTCATCCTGCCGATTTCCCACGATGAAGTGGTACACGGCAAGCGCTCGTTGCTCGACAAAATGCCCGGCGACCGCTGGCAGAAATTTGCCAACCTGCGTCTGTATCTGAGCTTTATGTGGACGCACCCCGGCAAGAAATTGCTGTTTATGGGCTGCGAGTTCGGCCAGTGGCGCGAGTGGAGCCACGACCATGAACTGGACTGGTACCTGCTGCGCTACGGCGAACACCAAGGCACGCAGAACCTGGTGAAAACCCTCAACCAGCTGTACCGCCAACACTCGGCCATGCACCAACGTGACGGCCGCGCCGAAGGCTTCCAATGGCTGATCGGCGATGACGCCGCCAACAGCGTCTACGCCTGGTTGCGCCACGGCGACGACGGCGCGCCGTTATTGGTGGTGCACAACTTCACCCCCGTACCGCGCGAAAACTACCGCATCGGCGTGCCGCAGGCGGGGGAATGGCAGGTGTTGCTGAACAGCGATGATGAGCAATTCTCAGGCTCGAACGCAGGCTCGCGAGGCGCCGTGCATACCGACGACGCGCAAGCGCATGGCCAGCCGCAATCGCTGAGCCTCAGCTTGCCGCCGTTGGGGACGTTGGTGTTGAAACCGTAAATGCGCGGTGGGCGTTAGTAAAAATCTCGCGGCTAAAGCCGCTCCTACGGGTAACTGCTTACTCTGTGGGAGCGGCTTTAGCCGCGATGCTTTTTGGGGTTAGTCGTCTTGCGAAGTACGAATGTGCTTGGCGCGCTTTTCCAGCACCAGGTAAACCACCACGGCCACCGCCAACGGGATCAGGAAGTAGATGACCCGGTAGCCAATCAACGCCGCCACAATCGAGCCTTTGTCGACCTGGTGTTGCAGCAGGGCGATGAAGACGGCTTCCAGTACGCCGAGCCCGGCAGGAATGTGGGTAATCACGCCGGCGATGCTGCTGATGAGCAAGATGCCGAGGATGTCCCAGTAGGAAACTTTGTCGGGCAGCAGAATAAAGATCATCGCCGCCATCAAGCCCCAGTTCAGCGTGCCAAGTACAACTTGGGCGCCGGCCATGCGCAGGCTGGGCAGGGTGATTTCCTGTTTGCCGAAGTGCCAGTTACGGCGTTTGCTGAATTTGCAGGCGAACAGGTACACCGCTGATGCCGCGAGCAACGCGAAGCCGATCAGTTGCAGGGTGGATTCGCCGATTTTCCAATGTTCGGGCAGGTCCACCAGTCGCAGCGAAAAGACCCCGCCGGCAAGCAAAATGTAGCCAAGCCAGTTGGTTAGCAGGCTGATGCTGATGACCTTGGTGATGGTCGGCACGTCCAGCCCTAGCCGCGAGTACAACCGGTAGCGCATGGCAATGCCGCCGACCCAGGAGCTAAGGTTCAGGTTGAACGCGTAGCACACGAAGGTCACTGGGATGGTTTGCCGGGCCGGCAGTTTATGTTCGGTGTAGTGGCTGCCGATCAGGTCGAAGCAGCTGTACACCGCATAACTCACGGCGCTGGCAAGCAGGGCCAGCAGCAGTGTTTTTGCGCTGAAGGCGTGCAGGGCGGTTTTCACTTCCTGCCAGTTGAGGTTTTTCACCAGCAGGTAGAGCAACACGGGCACCAGGCAGAAGAAGAAAACATTGAGCAGCCGTTTGGCCCAGATTTTCCATGCGGGTTGCGGCTTTTCTTGCTCGGCAGTGGCGGTATTAGCGCTCATCGGCTTTCCTCCGCCTTAAGGTTCATGTCGCTTTCCGGTTGTTGTTGCAGCGCGACGGCGTCCCTGACCACCAGGGGTTTCAGGCGCGGCGAATGGGCCGGCAGCCAGCCGGCAATCGCCGGGAAATGCCGCAAGAAGTGGAACGTGAGAAAGATGATCGGCGCCCGCCACCAGTAGCCGCGCATAACGCGTTCCAGGCTGATGCGTTTGCAACTGGCGTTGGCCAGTTCGGTGAGGTGGTCGTGCAGTTGCTGGTTGAAGCGGTGGTCGCGAATGATCAGGTTGGCTTCAAGATTCAGCGATAGGCTCAGCGGGTCGAGGTTGCTGGAGCCGACGGTCGCCCATTCGTGGTCCACCAGGGCCACTTTGCCGTGCAACGGCCGCTGGCAGTATTCGTGAATCACCACGCCGTCTCGCAGCAGGTAGTTGTAGAGCAAGCGCGTGCACAGGCGCACCACGGGCATGTCGGGCATGCCTTGCATGATCAGCGTCACTTTCACCCCGCGCCGGGCCGCGTTGCGCAGTTCCCGCAGCAGGCGATACCCAGGGAAAAAATAGGCGTTGGCAATCACCAGCCGGTAGTTGGCGGAACGAATGGCGCTCATGTAGGCCTGTTCGATGTCGTCTTGGTATTGCTCGTTATCGCGCAGGCTCAGCAGCATGCGCACGGTGCCGCGAAAATGATTGGCGGGCGAGGGCGGTTGTTGCCCTGGGCGTTCACCACGGCGCCAGGCGAGCAGTTCCAACGCGGCACGGTGAACGTCGGTAACGATCGGCCCGCGCACTTGCACGGCGTAGTCTTGCTTGGCCATGGGGCCGAAGTCGGCGAGGTGGTCGGCGCAGAAGTTGATGCCGCCAATAAACGCGACTTCAGCATCCACCAAGACAATTTTGCGGTGCAGACGGCGGAACAGGTTGGTGCGCATGCCGAGCACACGCGGGCGCGGGTCGAACATGTTCAGCTTCACGCCGGCTTCGGTGAGCGCCGCCACGTAGGGCTTGCCGATGTCGGCGGTGCCGTAGCCATCCACGGTGACTTCCACGTGAACGCCGCGCTTGGCGGCAGCGATCAGCACGTCGCGCAGCTCCTCGCCGACTTTGTCTTCATAAATGATGAAGGTTTCCAGCAGCACCTCTTTGCGCGCGGCCTGAATGCTGGCAAACACGCGTGGGTAGAATTCCTCGCCATTAATCAGCAGCTGTACTTCATTTCCTTCACGCCACTCGTACTTCATAGGCGAACCTCCACGGCTAATGGCGCATGGTCGGACAAATGCGACCACGGCCTTGTCGACAACACCTGCGGCTCATGGCTTTGGGCGTTGCGGATATAAATTCGGTCCAGGCACAACAGCGGCCAGCGCGCCGGAAAACTGCGCGCGGGGGCGCCGTAGTGCTGCATAAACACTTCCTGCATGCCGGCGTTCGCCAGCACGGCATCGGCGCGCAGGCGCCAGTCGTTGAAGTCGCCGGCAACAATCACCGGCGCGTCTTTTGGCAATGCATCGAGCAGCGTGCAGAGCAGTTCCAGCTGCTTTTGCCGATGGCCTTCGCGCAGGCCCAGGTGCACGCAAATGGCATGCACCTCGCGGTGCCCTGGCACGTCGAGCACGCTGTGCAACAGGCCACGTTGTTCATGCACGCCCACGGACACGTCGAGGTTGTCGTGCCGCAGAATCGGGAATTTCGACAGCAGCGCATTGCCGTGGTCGCCGTCCGGGTACACGGCGTTGCGGCCGTAGGCAAATTGCGGCCACATGGCGTCGGCGAGAAATTCGTATTGCGGCGTCGGCGGCCAGTTGCTGTAGCGCTTGGCATGGGTTTGATGGGTGCCATGCACTTCTTGCAAAAACACCAGGTCCGAATCCATGGTGCGCACCGCATCGCGCAGCTCAGGCAAGATGAAGCGGCGGTTGAAGAAGGTGAAACCCTTGTGCATGTTCACGGTGAGAATGCGCACGCTGTGCACGGCGGGCCGCAGCTGATTCACGGGCAGGGGCACGGAAGTGACGGTGGTCATAACTCGATTCCTTGTGGTAATTCACCGGGTTTTGTCGCCAGCGCGGCGGCAAGGCCGAACGACTCCAGCAACTGGCGCGCATCAAACGGCGCGCGCACTTTGATGTCGTTGTCGAAGTAGCAATACACGTCACGCGCGCCGCGCTTGGGTTTGCTGTCGGGGCTGATCAGCTGCGCGTCAGCGGGTTGTTTGCCGTGGCTCCAGGCGTCGATGCGCTCATGCCAGCGTTTTAGCGCGGGCGCCGAATAACCGCTGGCGTAGAGCTTTTTGTCGCCATGCAGGCGCATGTAAACGAAGTCGCTGGTGAGGTCTTCGGCGTACGGCCATTTCTTCGCCGCATCGGCCACCACCAGGGCAACGTTGTATTGGCGCAGCAGGGCGATGTACTCGTCATTCACAAAGCTGTCGTGACGAATTTCCATGGCATGTCGCATCGGCTGCGTTCCGGGCCAGTCCTGATAACCCTCAACCTGGCGGCGCTCGTCGCACCCGCTGGCGATTTTTTTCGCGGCGCGGCGCGTGGTCGGCAGCTGCTGGAAAAATTCTTCGATCAGCGCGGCGTCGAATTTGAACGTGGGCGGAAACTGCCAGAGCAGCGGGCCCAAACGCGTGCCGAGCTGACCGAGACCGGACGCGAAAAAATTTGCCATGGGCTGTTCAATGTCACGCAGCCGCTTGATGTGGGTAATCAGGCGCGGCGCCTTGATGCTGAAAACGAAATCCTCCGGCGTATCCGCTGCCCAGCCGCGATAGCGCTCAGGCGTTTGCAGGGCATAAAACGAGCCGTTGACTTCAATGCTGTTCACCGCGCGCGAAGCAAATTTGAGCTCCTTCTTCTGCACCAGCCCCTCTGGGTAGAACTCGCCGCGCCATGGCCCGTAACGCCAGCCGGATATCCCGATTCGAATGGCGGCCATTGTTCAGTCCGGGTTGTGCAGCGCGTGGGACACGGCGGTGTCGCTGATGGTTTCTTCATCGCCGCTGCTGACGCTGTGCTGTTTTTGCGGGTGCAACTCCACCTTGATCCAGCCGCTAGCGCGGCGATCAAACTGCTTGAACGCCTCGATGGCATCGTTCATGGGCTTGATCTGAGTGAGGATCGCCGCCGGGTCGATGCGCTTGCTGACCACCAGTTCGATCAGCTTGGGGATGTATTTGCGGTGATGGCAGTTGCCCATGTTGATGGTGAGGTTTTTGTTCATCGCCGCGCCAATCGGGAAGCTGTTCATTTGCGGCGGGTAGACGCCAACAATCGACAACGTGCCGGCTTTGGCCAGCGCCTCCACGGCCCACTGCAACACCTGACTGGGCGCGTCGCCGGGGTGCCAGTTGTCGCCGTCAGGGTGGGTGGTGGGGCTTACGGCGGCCATTTCTTCGCGGAACGCGCCTTCTTGCAACGGTGAGCCGTGGTGGCAGCGCGAATGCTCGGCGTCAACGCCAACGGCGTCGATGGCGCGGTCTACGCCGATGTCACCGGTAAGGCGAAGCAGGGTGGCGACCGGGTCTTCCTTGTCGAAATTAATAGTTTCGGCGCCTTGCTCACGGGCCATGCGCAGACGGTCGTCGAGGTGATCGATGGCAAACACCCGAGCGGCGCCCAACAGTTTCGCGCTGGCAATGGCGAACTGGCCGACCGGGCCGCAACCAAACACCGCGACGGTGTCGCCGGGCGTGATTTCGGCCATTTCGGCACCGAAGTAGCCGGTGGGGAAAATGTCCGAAAGCAGAATGGCCTGGTCGTCGCTGACTTCCATCGGCAATTTGATCAGGCCGATGTTGGCGTGGGGAATGCGCGCTTTCTCAGCCTGCAAACCTTGAAACGGGCCTGTTGCCTGCGGGCCGCCAAAAAATGCGGTGCCGGCGGTTTTGCCGTTCGGGTTGGCGACGTCGCACTGGGCGTAATAACCGGCGCGGCAGTATGAGCAGTTGCCGCAGGCGATGGTGGAGGGCACCACGACGCGGTCGCCAATCTGCAAATTGCGCACGTCGCTGCCCAGTTCTTCGACGATGCCCACGGCTTCGTGGCCAAGAATGGTGCCCTTGACCATGCCGCTGAAGGTGCCGCGTACAAAGTGCAAGTCGGTGCCGCAAATGGCCGAGGCCGTGATGCGGATGATGGCGTCGGTTGGCGCTTGAAGGGTCGGCTCGGGAACGTCGTCGAGGCGAATATCGCCGACGTCGTGAAACACCACGGCTTTCATGCTCTCTCCTCGCTGAATGGGGGTGGACGGAGCGGTGCCAGCGCGACAGCTGCGGTCGGGCGGCGTCCAGTACTAGTTCCGACTGGACGGCAGGAGCGGGGTTCAGGTTTTTTGGGCGAAAAAAAACCGCTTCAAGCGAAGCGGTTTTTACGGGGCGGGTACGCGGGGTCAATATTCCCAGCGCAGCGTGGCGGTAACGCTGCGGGGCTCGCCGTACAAGTCGCTGTACACGCTGGTACTGGCGTAATACTCCTTGTCGAAGACGTTATCGACGTTAAGCGTGCCGGTGAAGTGTTCGTCGAATTTGTAGCGGGCGAGGACGTCGACCAAGGCGTAGCTTTCTTGTTTGGCGGTGACGGGGTTGTCCGGGCCGAATACGCCGATGTTGTCGTAGCTCGTCGCGCTTTCCCAACGCACACCGCCGCCTAATGTCAGACGGTTCAGCTCGCCCTGGAAGTTGTAGGTGGAAAACATCTTCACCGTGTTCTTCGGGAAGCCGACGTTCACATCGACACCGTCGGGGTAGTAGCTGGTGACGTGACTGTAACCAGCCTGCACCTGCCATCCGGGGAGCACTTCGCCCGCCAATTCCACCTCGGCGCCTTTGACCTTGAGGTTGGTCGGGTTGACGTAGCTGTTGCCCAACTGATCGCCGAACTCAGTGGAAGCTGGGTAGTTGGATAGCTTGGTTTCGAACAGCGCAGCGGAGAGGTTCAACTTGCCGCCGTAGTACTCGGCTTTACTGCCGATTTCGTAACTGTCGCCTTCAGCCGGATCGACGAACTTGCCCTCGATGGTTTGTGAGGTTTGCGGTTTGAAAATCTTCGTGTAGCTGGCGTACACCGAATAGGTGTCGTTGAGGTCGTACACCACGCCGGCGTAAGGAGTGACCTCGCCGGTTTCCTTGCGCTTGCCGTCATCGGGTGCGTATTCCACACCCGGATCCCAGTCGTATTGAGTGGATTGATCGAGTTTGAAGTAGCTCAAGCGCGAACCCAGGATCACCGACAAATCATCGGTTGGTTTCAAGCGCACTGCGGCATAGGCGGCGGTGTTGCGTTGTTCATATTTAACCCGGCCTTCGCGCTCGATAGGCGGGCGAGCAATGTTCCCGTGCCAGTTGTAGACGTTGGGAATGGTGGGGTCCCAGGTGATTGCCGGGTCATAAAAGCGCCACAGCGGGTTGGCATCGACGTTGGCCCGGTATTTGTTCGCGCTGACGCCAAACATCAACTCATGCTCGCGCCCGAGGAAGGAAAAAGGCCCGGTGGCATAGGCGTCAATGGCGTTTTGTTCGGGCTTGCTCGGCCACTTGGCGAAATACAGATTAGTGCCGGCGCCTGTTTGCTGATCGGGATAACCATCGCTACTAAACCAGCCGTATTCCACATCGTTGTCGTCGCGCGTATTGGTGTAGGCCACTTTCGCCAACCAATCGTTATCGAACCGGTGTTCGTACGTGGTGAAAATGGAGGTGCGCTTGCGATCGGCGTGGCTCCAGTCGGCGGCGGAGTTGTAGTCGCGGTCGAAGTCGGTGCGGTTGCCGTTGCTAAAGAACGCCGGGAAACCGAAGTAGCCGCAGGCGTTGCAGTTTTTCACCTGGTAGTCGATGCCGAAGCTAACGGTGTCGCGCTCGGTCAGGTCCGCTTCGAGAATGCCATAGGCCACTTGCCGCTCGGTGCTCAGCCGGTCGGTGAACGAGTCGGCGGTTTGGTACGCGGCTACCATGCGGCCGCGCACGTTGCCGGTTTCAGTCAGCGGGCCGGACACATCGACTTCGGTGCGGTAGTTGTCCCACGAGCCGGCGCTGCCCTGAATAGATGCCTGGAATTCACGGGTTGGGCGCTTGCGCACCATGTTGATGGTGGCCGACGGATTGCCGGTGCCACTGAGCAAACCGGTGGAGCCGCGCACGATCTCGACACGGTCGTAGACGGCCAAGTCGTTGTCCTGGCTTTTCATCTCCGGTTGGAACACGGTCGGGATGCCATCAACCTGAAAATTCTCGATCTTCAGCCCCCGGGAAAAAATACCTACTTCGTCGTCCGAGGAGTTGCTCTTCTTTTTAAACAGCACGCCCGGCGCTTCGGAAATAACGTTTTCCAGGCTGACCATGTTCTGGTCACGCATGCGCTGCTGGGTAATCACGCTCACCGACTGCGGCGTCTCGCGAATCGACAGCGGCATCTTGGTCGCCGTGCTGGTAGCCGCCGTGGTGTACGAGCCCGTGCCTTCGGTGGTTTCGCCCAAGCCGTTGGACACGATGGCAGTGGCGCCCAGTTCCATGGCGCTCTGGTCGGCCTGGAGCAGCGTCACGCTGTTGCCGCGAATCTGGTAGCTGATGCCGGTGCCGCGCAGCAACACGTCCAGCGCGGTCGCCGGCGCGAAGTTGCCTTTGACCGCTGCGCTCTTGCGATTGCCGACCAGGTCCGGGCTGTAAAGAATCTGCAGATTGCCTTGGCGACCCAGCTCTTGCAGGGCGCTGGAGAGCGACTGTGCTGGAATATCCAGCGTAACGTCCTGGGCCTGCACCATCGCCGCGTACGGGCTGGCGAGGAACAAACCAACGCTGCTGGCCAACAAAGACGGGCGCAAAGTGCGCTGAAGCATCAGCTTCATCCGTGGTGAAAGGTGCTTCGTGGAGGACATCATGATCTTCCGTGGCTGTTATTGAGTTAGGTTCGCATTTATAGGACGAGGCTGTGGGCGGAAACCGGAAAAATAATTTTCCGATTTCTGAACTTTTTTACTCAGGCGGGATGCGCAGCGGCCTGCAGCTGGCCGTTTTGCAGGTGCACCACGTGGTCGGCGAGGTCGAAATAGCGGTCGTCGTGGGAGATCACGATGATGGTTTTGCCCAGGCGCTTCAGGTCGGGCAGCAGCTCGGTGTAGAAAATCTTGCGGAAGGCCGGGTCTTGGTCGGCGGCCCATTCGTCAAACACCAGCACCGGCCGCCCATCGAGCCAGGCGTTCACCAGTGCCAGGCGCTTGCGCTGGCCGGTGGACAGATCGGTGGTGGTGAACGCCCCGTCGCGCACGCTGACCTTGTGAGCGATTTCCAGACGCTGCAAGTATTTGCCGGCATCGGCGGGCAGGGCGTGCTCACCTTGAACCAGGTCGTCGAACAGGTAGTAGTCGGCAAAAATCGTGGTGAACAACTGGCGGTAATCGTCTCGTTCTTCAGCCGTTACCGCCTGACCGTTAAGCAGCACCTCGCCTTGCTGCGGCGCGTACAAGCCGAGCAGCAGCTTGATCAGCGTGGTTTTGCCGCTGCCGTTGTCGCCGACGATAAACAGAATTTCGCCGGGCTCGACCCTGAGGTTGACCGGCCCAAGATGAAACGCCGATGCGCCTTCTACGGCGGGAAAGGCATAAGCCACGTTGCGCAATTCGATGCCGCGCAGGGGCGTGGGCGGGGCGGTTTGCGGGTTGTCCAGCAGCAAGTGCGGCTCCGGCGAGGAAAACAACCGCGACAGCTCGGCGATATGGCTGAACGCCACTTGCGCACGGCTGACAATCGGCAAGGTGCCGAGCAGGGTTTCCAGCGGGCCTTTCATATACAGCAGCACCAAGACGAAGCCGCTGATGACCGCGGCATCGTTGTTGAACCACAGGCTTTGCGTGGCAATGGCCAGGGCGATGACCACAAAAAACAGCATGGACCCGAAGGCCTTGGCAGTGACGAAAATGCTGATGGAGCGAATCTGTAAGCGACAGATATGTTCAGCCGTTGCCTGCAACTGTTGGGTAAACATGCGCTGGCGGCGCGGCCGGTTGATGCGCAGTTCCTTGGCGCCTTCGGCCACGGCGCGGTAGTGCTTTTGCAGGTCGTCCTCGGCTTCGCGCGCCTGGTGAAAACCCTGCAACCCGAGCGACTGCGCAAAAAACTGCGCGGTGCAGCCGATCACGATGGCCACGGCGGTAATCAGGAACATCGGCCATGACAAATAGGCCAGATAGCCCAGGCAGCCGAGGGTCACCGTAAAGGCAATGGCCAGCGGCGCGAAGGCAAAGGCGAAGTCGCTGACGGTATCGACGTCGTGGGTCAGCACCGGAATCAGCCGGTGGCTGCGAAAGCGCTCAATCTGCTCGATGGGCGCCGACAGCACCTTGGCGCCGAGGTCTTTACGCAGGCGGGCGATGATGTGTTGGCCGATGTAATTGGTGCCGATATCCGCCGCAATCGAGCTGGCCAACGCGACCAGACAAAATCCAGCGAAGGCGATGACCACGCCTGTGCTCATACCGTTTTGCGCGTGCAGGCCATTGTTGATCGTTGCCAGTAACGCCGTGATGCTCAAGCCGCCGAGCACGCCCAACACCACGCAGGCCGTGGCCAACGGCCAGAACGGCCTGAGCAGCGTGAGCAGTTCGCGAATGGCGCTGGGGGCAGCTGGGGTGGGGGTCGTCATCGGCTTTTCCTGAAAGGGCGCGGGCGTGATCGCCTGAGGAAAAGACGGGTGAGGCGGGCGGAAATTTAGCGGGGAGAGCAGGGTATTGGTGCTGGAAAAAAACAAAGGCCCCTCTCCCCAACCCTCTCCCGCAAGCGGGCGAGGGAGCTGATTGACGTTGGTTGCTCGAGATGCGGTAGCCGCCCAAACGTCACCCCTCGCCCGCGTGCGGGAGAGGGGCTGGGGGAGAGGGGGCCGTTGACGTTCGTGGCCTGCTTCATAACGCTGACGATTTAGTTTCGGCAGTCTAGAGGACAGGTTCCAGAGCAATCGCGGCTAACGCCGCTCCCACAGACAAACAAAGCTTCTGTAGGAGCAGCTTTAGCCGCGATGCAGGCGCTTACAGTTCGCGCGCGACTCGAAAGCCCAACCAATCCCCACGCACATACGGCTCGCGATAATTGCGGTTGCCCGAGCGTGAAAAAATCGGCGCCTCGGTCCAGTCGTTGCCGCGGATCATGTGGTATTCGCAGCTGGCTTCCATCCAGGCGCTGCCATCGCTCGGCGCGCCGACGTAGCCGTCGTGCATGCAATCGGCCACCCACTCGTACACGTTGCCGTGCATGTCATACACGCCGAAGGCATTGGCGGGGTAACTGCCCACCGGCGAGGTGTAGCTGAAGCCATCCGCCGGCCCGTAAGTGTTGGCGTGTTTGCTAATGCCATAGTCCGCACCTTCATCAAACGGGAACGGAAATGGCCCGGCAGAACCGGCCCGTGCGGCGTATTCACGCTCGGCTTCGCTGAGCAGGCGGTAGTGCTTGCCGGTCTGTTTCGACAGCCAGGCGACATAGGCTTTTACGTCGTCGTAGCTCATGCACACCGCCGGCTGCGTGGGGCCTTGCGGGTAGCGGGGTTTGCTTGCCACGCATTCACGGCCGGGGCGCTCGTCGCCGTCGGCGATGGTCACGTTTGCCTGTTTGACATAGGCGTCCCACTCGCCCGCTGTTACCTGGAAATGGCTGATGGCAAACGGTTTGGCGAAGGTGACGGGGTGCAGCGGGCCTTCGTCAGGCTGGCGCCCCACTTCGTTTTCCGGCGTGCCCATGGTGAACGTGCCAGCAGGCAGTACGACCATCTGCGGGCAGTCTTTGCAGTCGCGAAATACGCTGCCCACAGCATGTCTGTCGGCGGCGTTCGCCGGCAGTGCCATCAACACCAGCGCGGCAATAAGCAGGGTTTTCATAAACGGTTTCTCACAACTGTTTGGTCAGCAAATTGATGGCGCGGTCGATGTCCGCTTCGGTGTTGAGCAAACTCGGCGCCATGCGCACCACGGGGCCGACATCGCGGTTAACGGCATCGACAATTACGCCGTTGCGCGTCAGGTAGGCGGCAATGGCGTCTTCATCCACCAGGGGCGTTTTAAAAAAGGTGAAGCCGGAGGAAAACTGCGGGCTTTCAGGGGTGACCAATTGCACGCCCTTGACCGTTTTCAATCGCTGTTTCAGGTAGGTGTTGAGGCCATGAATGCGCGCTTGCACGTCCGCCTTACCCAATAAAAGGTGCAGCTCGAAGGCTTTGCCCAAGGCCCAGCGGTGTTCAAAGCTGTGGTAGCCGCCGGGCGACATCACCGAACCAAAGGTGTCGTCGGCGCGCGAAAAACTGCCGACCGAGGGCGTCATGTTGGCCATGGTCGGCGTGGCCGAGCAGATGATGCCGGTGCCGCGCGGGCCGAACAGCCACTTGTGCGTGCCGGCAATCAGGTAGTCGCAATTAAGGTCGGCGAAGGTGACATTTTCGATGCCGAAACCATGAACGCCATCGACACACAGCAGCAGTCGATCCGCTTCGTCGCGGCCCTGGTTATGTTCGCGCACCATCTTGCCAATGTCGCCAATCGGCAGTTTCACTCCGCTGCCCGACTGCACCCAGGTCAGCGCCAGCACGCGCGTGTTCGGGCGCAGTTCGCTTTTTAAGCGCTGCACAATCTGCTCAGTTGAAATGCCCTGCGGCTCCTCGAACAAGCGAATTTCACGCATCTGCGTGTTTTCTCGCTGCTTGCGAAAACGCATGGCGGCGTAAGCCGAGCTGTGCTCGTGCTCGGTGGTGAGCAGCTCCTGATCGGGGCGAATGTGAATGCCCGCATAGATCAGCGCCAGACCTTCGGTGGTGCTGCCGGTGAGGGCGATTTGTGCCGGCGTGACGCCCAGGTAATTCGCCGCCCAGTTGCGTGCGTTGTCCTCGTGTTTCCAGATCGCTTCGCTCTCGTAATCCACGGCGGCAGCGGGATTGCGGTCCAGCGCGGCGCGAAACTGGTCGATGGCATCGCGCACCGGTTTGGGGTGCGAGGTGAGCAGGAACGTCGAGAAGTGCGCCAGGCTGTAATCGAGGTCGAAGAGGGCGCGCAGTTGCTGCCATTTCTCGGCGGCATTGCTGCTGAAGGCGAGCGCCGACGAGTCGTCGGCAAAGACAGGGGCGCCCATGGGCAAGGCTGCGGCCAGTAAACCGGCCTGCTTGAGAAACGTGCGGCGATCAGTCATGGAGCTCCCGTATGGCGGCGTTTTACTGTGGGAGAGGCTTTAGCCTCGATTCCTGGAAACGCGGTGGTAATCAGTGGGTGGCACTGGCTTGGGTCTGTTCCCAGACGCGCAGAAAATTGCCGCCCCAGAGCTTGGCAATGTCGGCATCCGAGTAGCCGCGACTGAGCAGTTCGGCGGTGACGTTGCGGGTGTCGCCGACATCGTGCCAGCCGTCCAGGCCGCCGCCGTCGTTGAAGTCCGAAGCGATGCCGACGTGGTCGATGCCGATTTTCTTCACCGTGTAGTCGATGGCGTCGCCGTACTCTTTCAGGCCCGCCAGCGGCTCTTCTTCAAGAATTTTGTACAGCGCGCCGGCGTATTCACCGAAGCGCGCTTCGGGCCAGGTGGCGATCACCGGGTCGCCCGGCATTAACGCGTTGTTCAGGCCTTGCAGCGGTGGCAAGTCGAACTGCGCGCGCAGGGCGTTGAGCTTGTTCAGCGTCGGTTGGCTGAGGGGGCGCAAATAAGCGGGGAAGCCGACGACTTGCACCACGCCGCCGCTGTTTTTGATCAGCTGCAGTTCGTCGTCGCTGAGGTTGCGCGCAATGTCGACGAAGGCGCGCGGCACGGAATGCGAAGCCACTAACGGCGTGCGGCTCAAGCGGGCGACGTCTTGCAGGGCGAGGGTCGACATCTGCGACACGTCGATGATCACCCCAAGGTCGTTCAAGCGCGCCACCGCCTGTTCGCCCAGGGCCGACAAACCGCCAAGGGCGTCGGCACGGTCGTTGAAGAACGGCAGCGGTCGTGAGGAGTCTGCCCAGCTGTTATTGCCGACGTAGCTAAAGCCAAACATGCGCATGCCGCGCGCGGCCCAGGTGTCGAGCAGGCTGAGGTCGTCGCCCAGCGGGTACGCGTTGAGCATGCTGATAAAAATGGCGAACTTGCCCTCGTTGGCCAGGCGGCGGTAGTCGGCAGGCGTGTAGGCGATGCCAACCTGGTTGGGGAAGTCGCGCACCATGCCGGTGATGATCTTGTAGCGCAGCGCTTGCTGGTGGCGCGCTTCATCGACAAAGGCCGGGGTAGGGCGATGCGGTGCGTTCGGGCCGTTCCAGATTTCCGGCCAGCCGAACACGGTAAGCGCCGCACCGGACAATCGCCCGCGCGCCGCCTTGATCAGGTCGAAGCGACCGTCGCCGTCTTTATCCGCTTCGTTGCCTTCGGTGCCGAAATCCACCGGCACGGTGATGTGGCTATCGAACGAAACAATGCGCTCCTGCAACGCGCTGGCGCGGCGCATCAGTTCCGCTGAATACGGCGGTGCGGGACGCACAAAAAAGTACCAGGCCGCCGCGCCAACAACCGCGAGCACCAGTAAAAGCGAGACAACCAGCAAGGTACGACGGGTGTTTTTCATGCTCGAACCAACGGCTAAAGGTGTGCTGTTGGGAGGAACGAGCCGCGCGCCGGAAAATTTAGCGGGCGGGGTGCACCGCACCGTTAAATTTCTGGGCGCAGCAGACGTTCTAGCTGGATCAGGTCTTGATTGGTGAGTGCGCGATGAGGTTTTCCCGACGAGGCTTTATGGCCGGGCTGGTGGTCACCGGTGCGGCCATTCCGGCCGTGCTTTACGCGCGCCGCGAGCGTGATTTCGACGACCCCTTGCAGCCGGGGCAGCGTTTGACGCCGGACGAGGCCACAGTGGAGGCGGCCACCGCGCCGCTGGCACGCTTCGCTGATCAGTTGCGTGGCATTTGGGATATCCGCTTTAGCGGCGCGGACCGTCAGATGCTGGGTTTGGCGCAGGGCGTGGAACTGCTGCTGGACGTTGGCCCGAGCGGGCGCGCGGTGCGTGGCTATATGGGCTTGCCAAGTACCTTGCGCAGCGACAAGCCGGCCGAATACCGGGTGCAAGGCGACCTGACCGGGATGCCTGAAGGGCAAGTGCGTTGGCGCTTGCTGGGTGAGAACGGCGCGCCGCGCTACGAATTCACCGCGCTATTGGACGAGGTGTGGGGCGGCTGGAGCGATGCCGGCAGCGCCTCGTTGAACGGTTCGATACGCGACTTACAGCGGCCGTTGGCCTTGCCGGAACAGGATTGCCAATTCGTCGCCATCAAACGCGCATTTCCCGAGGCCCGCGAGCGCACACCGTTGGCGCCTGCGCTACTGGCCTGGTTGGTGTCGCCGCAGCACCGGCTGTTTCATCAGCTGTGGCATGCGAGCCGCGACAAATGGCGACGCCTGCACGACGACAAACGCAACGCCTTGCGCGGCCTGGGCTGGCAGCCCGGCCCGCGCGATGCAGAACGTGGCGCGCGGGGCCGACGTAAGCACTTGAACGGCTCGGGGGAAGACTTTCTGTTTATGCACCGCCACATGCTTTCCCGCGCCCGCGCCTTGCAACCCGACTTGCCAAGCTGGCAGGAACTGCCGCAGCCGCCGGTATTTATCGAGCACGACCGCCAGGGGTTTATCCGTTACCACGATAACCACGACGGCAACTCAGTGCCGCCCGCCTGGGTCGCAGCCGACGATGAAGAACTCAGCCATTGGCTCGCGCAGATCAAGGCCAACGACACCCACTACAGCAACTTTCAGGTCTGGGAATCGCAGTACCAGGACCCCCAATACCTCAGTCGCCTGACGCTCGCCCAGTTCGGTTCCGAGGTGGAGTTGAATATTCACGACTGGCTGCATATGCGCTGGGCCACGGTGACCCGAGACCCGTCCAACGGCATGCCCATAACCGGGGACCGCGAGCAATCCGATTACGCCCCGCGTTGGTTTCGTGCCGAGAATGATTTTCTCGGCGACCCGTTTTCCTCCCACATCAACCCGGTGTTCTGGCGCTTTCATGCCTGGCTGGATGCACGGGTTGAAGACTGGTTCCAGGCCCATGAGCGCCACCATCCAGGCGAGGTGCTGCGTCGCGAAGTGAACGGCGTGAACTGGTTTGCACCGGGGCGCTGGGTCGAGGTGGCCGACCCGTGGCTCGGCCCGCTGACCCACGGCTGCGGACCCGCTGAGCAGGGCGCTGCGGCGTTTGCAGGCCAGGCGGCTGAAATGGAGGTCGAGGTGATGAAGCTGGCGCTAAGGATCGCCCTCAGTGGCGAAGACGAGGTGCCTCAGCTGCTCAAACGCAGCCCAAGACGGCCCTGGTATGCACGGAATTTGAAGGTGGTTTAAAACTCTCTGTAGGAGCGGCTTTAGCCGCGATGCTTTTATATCTTTCGCCCCGTCATGTGCCGCAAGTACTCAATTAATTGCTGCAACGCCTGGTCGCTGATGACCTCGGCGCCGAAGCCCGGCATTTTGCCCTGCGGCCAGTGCCGCAGGCTTTGCGGGTCGCGGATGTAGCGGGCGAGAAAGCCGTCGGCGAAATATTCGGTGGGGTTGTGCGGCACGTTCAGGTCCGGGCCGAACTGGGCGTCGCCGGCGCCGTTGAGGCGGTGGCAGGCGAGGCAGTTTTTCTGGAATTGGGCGAACCCGGCTTGCACTTCTGCGCTGGCATCGCTTGCCGGCAAAAGCGCTGGGAAGCGTTCTGCCAGGGCAGGTAAACGGCTGATTTTGGCAATCTGAAACGGCCACTGTTCCGGCCCGATGTGGTCGGTTTCAGGCTCGCTCCACACCAGGTAAAACGGCCCGGCGCTTGGCTTGCCGCTGGCCAGCGGCGGCCAGGGTGTTGCCGGATCCTCGATGGCCAGCCACGCGCGGCTGCCGGTTTTTTGCAGCAGCGGCGCGGCGGCGATTTCGGCGGCAAAACCGTCGAGCGCCACCACTTGCAGGTGGTCGCTGCTTCCCACGCCGGTTAGCAGCGCGGCGAGCGGGACGGCGCGATAGCGCATGGTGCGCTTGTACGCCACGTCGTTTTGAATCTCGATGGCCTGCACCTGCGGATGCTTGAGCAACGCCTCGGTGCTCAGCGTCTTGGCGCCGGCGGGCAGGGCGAAGGTCAGGTCAGCCGCCAGCGCGGGCAGGCCGAGCATTAACAACAAGCCAACGAGTATCTCGCGCATGCCACCGCTCCAGTTCCTAAAGCGGCGATTGTAGTGGCTGGATGCGCAACGTGCAGAGCGAGTCAGAAACAACCCGCATGCGCGGCGCAATGGCCGTCAGCTGATTAGCCTCGTTAGATTGGGGAGAATCAGAACGACAGCGGTGGCAAAGAGGATCCATCCGGCTTGGCGGATTTTCGGTTGTTTCAACATGGCGGTCGGCCTTTGTTCTTGTTGGCATCGCGCGGTCCGAAAAACGCACCCGCTTGCCTTGGCTGAGTTAATAAACCGCTCCGGCAAAACCCGGCAGCGGCGCCCTAGCGCTGTGAACAGTAGCTCTGTAGACAATAGGGGCCGGGTCACATGCGCCTTAGAAGAGTTGGTATTTAGAAGGGTGGGCTTTGCGCCCTGTGGTTATGTACACACCTGATATCAGTGACCGATGCCTGTTCCAGACACATCCCTGACTGCCTGGCGCACCGTTGAATCAAACAACCGTTCGTCTGAGCAGTGCGGTCAATGGCCCTGAGCAATTCGGTCATTGAGCCTGGGGCCCGTGGCGTTAAGGTGGAGCGGCATACAACAACAGGCTCGTTGCGCCCTGTGCGCGATGCCGATAGCCAGCCCTTCAGCAGAAGGCCAGAGGATGTCATGACCGAAGCATTCATTTTCGACGCGGTGCGCACGCCGCGTGGCAAGGGTAAAAAGGACGGCGCGTTGCATAGCGTCAAACCCGTCAACCTCATCGCCGGGTTGCTCACTGCGCTGCAAACGCGCAACAACCTCGATACCAGTCAGGTGGATGACATCGTGCTGGGCTGCGTAACGCCCGTGGGCGATCAGGGCGCGGACATCGCCAAAACCGCGCCGATGGTGGCCAAGTGGGACGTCAGCGTTTCCGGCGTGCAGATCAACCGGTTCTGCGCTTCGGGTCTGGAAGCGGTAAACCTCGGCGCCATGAAAGTGCGCTCGGGCTTTGAAGACCTGGTCGTGGTCGGCGGCGTTGAGTCGATGTCGCGCGTACCCATGGGCTCGGACGGCGGCGCCTGGGTCATGGACCCGGAAACCAACCTCAGCACCAGCTTCGTACCCCAGGGTATCGGCGCCGACTTGATCGCCACCTTGGAAGGTTTCAGCCGCACGGATGTCGATGCGTTTGCCCTGCGCTCGCAGCAAAAAGCGGCACGCGCCAGCGCCGATGGCTCGTTTAACAAGTCGCTGATTCCGGTGACTGACCAGAACGGCATCGTGCTGCTGGATCATGACGAGTTCATTCGTGGCGACTCGACGCTGGAAGGCCTGGGCGCGCTCAAGCCGAGCTTTGAAATGATGGGCCAGATGGGCTTTGACGCCACGGCCATCCGCCAATACAGCCATGTGGAGCGCATCAACCATGTGCATACGCCGGGCAATAGCTCGGGCATCGTCGATGGCGCGGCGGTGATGTTGATTGGCTCGCAGGCCAAAGGCAAAGAGCTTGGTCTGAAGCCACGGGCGCGCATCGTGGCGACCGCCGTTACCAGCACCGACCCCACCATCATGCTCACCGGCCCAGCGCCGGCTACCCGCAAAGTGCTGGCCAAAGCCGGCCTGAGCGTTGATGACATCGACCTGTTTGAAGTCAACGAGGCGTTCGCCTCGGTGGTCATGAAATTCATGAAAGACATGGGCGTCAGCGAAGAGAAGGTCAACGTCAACGGCGGCTCCATCGCCATGGGCCACCCGCTGGGCGCGACCGGCTGCGCGATACTCGGCACGCTGTTGGACGAGCTGGAAAAACGCAATTTGCGTTACGGCCTCGCCACCTTGTGTGTCGGCGGCGGCATGGGCATCGCCACGATCATCGAACGTATCTAAGGAGTCTTCAGACGCGACTGCGCGTTCTCAGCCGGCCTCCATTTGCCTGCTCAGCCCGCTGCGCTTCTGAACGGCTTCCCCACTCTCGGGGTAGGAAAAGAAATGACTGACGCCATCCGTTATGAAAAAGGCCAGGACAATATTGTCGTTCTGACCATCGATATGCCCGGCCAAAGCGCCAACACCATGAATGCCGATTACCGCGAAGCCATGGCCGCCACCGTGGCGCGATTGGAAGCGGAGAAAAGTGACATTGCCGGCGTGATTGTCACGTCCGCGAAAAAGACCTTCTTCGCTGGTGGCGACCTGAACGAGCTGGTGAAAGTCACCAAGGCGGACGCCGCCTCGTTCTACCAGATGATCCTCAACATCAAAGGCCAACTGCGGCGTCTGGAGACGCTGGGCAAACCAGTTGTGGCGGCTATTAACGGCGCCGCGTTGGGCGGTGGTTGGGAAATTTGCCTGGCCTGTCATCACCGCATTGCACTGGACAGCAGCAGCGTGCAGTTGGGGCTGCCAGAAGTGACGCTGGGCCTGTTGCCAGGTGGCGGCGGTGTGGTGCGCATGGTGCGCATCCTGGGTCTGGAAAAGGCGCTGCCATACCTGGCCGAAGGCAAAAAGGTACGGCCGGCCGAGGCGCTGAAAGCGGGGTTGATTCACGACATCGCCAGCGACCGCGACGACATGCTCGCCAAAGCGCGCGCCTGGATCGCGGCCAATCCAAACGCCGTGCAGCCTTGGGATGTGAAAGGCTACAAAATTCCGGGCGGCACGCCGTCGAGCCCCAACGTGGCACAGATGCTTGCCATCGCACCGTCGGTGCTGCGCGATAAAACCAAAGGCTGCTTCCCGGCACCGGAAAAAATCATGTGCGCTGCGGTGGAAGGCGCGCAGGTCGATTTCGACACCGCGCAGCTCATCGAGGCGCGCTATTTCACCGAACTCACCACCGGCCAGGTGGCGAAAAACATGATCGGCACGTTCTGGTTTCAGCTCAATGAAATCAACGCGGGCGGCTCGCGGCCCAAGGGGCAACCGGCCTACGTCACCCAAAAAGTCGGTGTGCTGGGCGCGGGCATGATGGGTGCTGGCATCGCCTATGTGTCGGCGGTGGCGGGCATCGAGGTGGTGCTTAAAGATGTATCGCTGGAAGCGGCGCAGAAAGGTAAAAGCTACTCGGCCACCTTGTTGGATAAAAAGGTCGGCCGTGGGCAGATGACCGCGGAAAAGCGCGACGCCATTCTGGCTCGCATCACGCCGTCTGCCGACGAAGCGGACTTCAGTGGCTGCGACCTGATCATCGAGGCGGTGTTCGAAGACCGCGACCTGAAGGCCAAGGTCACGGCTGCTGCGGAGCGTCATGCACTCACAGACGCGGTTATCGCCTCCAACACGTCGACGTTGCCCATCACCGGCCTGGCAAAAGCCGTGGAGAAGCAGGACAAATTCATCGGCCTGCATTTCTTCAGCCCGGTGGACAAGATGCCGTTGGTGGAGATCATCAAAGGCGCGCACACCAGCGACGAAACCCTTGCCCGTGGCTTCGACTACGTCATGCAGATCAACAAAACGCCCATCGTTGTCACCGACAGCCGAGGCTTTTTCACGTCGCGCGTGTTTGGCACCTTCACCAATGAAGGGCTCGCCATGCTGGGCGAAGGCGTGAACGCGGCGATGATCGAAACCGAAGCGCGTAAAGCCGGTATGCCAGTCGGGCCGTTGGCCATCAGCGACGAAGTGTCGATGAGCCTGATGAACCACATTCGCCAACAAACCGTTAAGGACCTGGCGGCCGAGGGCAAGCAGATTCCTGAGCACCCTGCGTTCGCGGTGGTGGACCTGATGCTCAACGAATACAAACGTCCTGGCAAAGCAGCAGGCGGTGGTTTTTACGAATACCCTGTCGGCGGGAAGAAATTTCTCTGGCCGGAACTCAAGGGCCGTTTCGAGAAGGCGGACGCGCAGATATCCCAAGACGATGTTCGCGACCGCATTTTGTTTATTCAGGCCATCGAAACCGTTCGCTGCGTCGAAGAGGGCGTTTTGCTTTCGACGGCGGATGCCAACATCGGCTCCATCTTCGGCATAGGCTTTGCGGCCTGGACCGGCGGTGCCTTGCAGTTCATCAACCAATACGGGCTGCAGGATTTCGTCGCGCGGGCTCAGTACTTGGCTGAACAGTACGGCGACCGCTTCTTGCCGCCCGCGCTGCTGTTGGAAAAAGCGGCCAACGGTCAGACGTTCTAACCGCGCCTGCAACAAGCCTCCGCAGAATTCCTGCGCGAGGCTTGTTTGCTACCTCAACTCTGTAAGCGCTTGGCCATCTCCGACGTCGCTCCCCAGCCCAGCTTTTCATACACCGGCTTACCGGCCTGCGTGGCATGAAGCACGGCGAAGCGGACACCGCGCCGGGCAAACTCTGCTTCCGCCAGTTTCATCAACGAAGAGGCCAGCCCTTGACGTCGATAGGGCTGTTCGACATACACGTTTAGTACGTAACCGCGTGACGCATCTGTTGGATGAGCAGGGTGCGGCGGCCATTCGATGGTCATTAAGCCCACGGCGGCGGCTGGCGTTTCGTTATCCATCAGCACAAAGCCGTAATAACGACCATCTCGCAAACGGGTTTGCAGCCAGGGGCGAAAATTTTCAGTCATTACCTTGAGTTGTTCGGCGTTGCCATCGGCTTCCAGAAACATGCGCTCGCGGTGATTGCAGATAAGCGCGAGGTCATCTGGCACCACGCGCCTTACTCGAAAATGGGGGAGGTGTATGTTGCCGGCAATATCGTCCATCGCATGCTCCAAAGGCTCGTTAGCAGGAGTGCTGCGATCGTAACGGGGCTGCTGCCAGCTACGACAGACTCAATTCGCCAGCAAATTCGCCATACACCCAGGCCCGTTCTCAGCCAGCCATCGCGCCAGCAATCAGACGCCGCTGCTCTTTGCTGACATTAACGCGCATCGCGGTTTGGGAAATATCGATGAGGCTCTGCGCGAGGGTGTAAATGCCGCGGGACTGCATCCAGGTGAGGATGTCGGACAGGTGCCAGATGGACGCAGCGCCTTCATGGATGGGCGCTGGAAATGAGTCGGCGTTGGTGATCATCAACTTGCGCATGTTCTGGCGTGTCATGCCGACCAGCGCGGCTACGTCGGTGAGGCCAACCATATCCGGCGTGGCCTCAATAAGGGTGGCGTCTGGCAGAACGCTGCGCACGTTGTCCATGGCGCTGAGGATGGCTTCTTCGGCGCAAGCGGCTTCTCGCGTAAACGCCAGGGCGATGCGACCGGGTTGGCCGATGCCGATCAGGGCATCGTCGCAACCTGCTTCAGCAAGACGGCCGACCAGCGCGTCCATGTCGTGCTCGTTCGGGTTCAGCAGGTATCTGAGGGTAAAGATGTAGTCCATGTTTTTACTCCGCATTGGCCGATTTCTTCGACGCTGATTGCCCACTAAGCGTGGTGCAGTTATTAACCACCCGGCGTATGGCATTGGCGAAATTGCCAGGGTTCTTGGGAGTGCTCCAAATACTGGTGACACAGAATTCGCCACATCTACAGTCGCTATCGTTGGAAGGACAATACATTTTCCCCCAGCAATGACTGCCCCCTTGCGTTATTCGCCAACCTTGGGACTCTGTCTAGTCCTGAAATAGGTTTACACCTGTTTCAATCTCAAAACGCCCGATGCACCGCATCGGGCGTTTTGTATTT